>JBDRJY010000001.1:0-63732 GCA_043814545.1 archaeon
AATAAATTATGTATTCACCCAAAGACAAACCTCCGTTACCTTTATAAAATTCTAAAACAAACTATATGTACTATGTTTAATAAAAAAGGTGATTTAACAATAAGGACAATTGTTCTTATGATTATAGGCTTAATGGTCTTAGTAACAGTTGTTTTAATTTTCTTGTTTGGCGCAACAGAATTTCTTAACATGCTCAAAGACCTTTTCGCATCAATATTCGCACTAAAACCCGACTTCACACAATGAAAACAAAAGGCCAAACTGAATCATACAGTTTTCTTATAGGCATACTAATTATGCTTTTAATACTGGGCAGTATCAGTGTAGGCGTATACAAATACACTACAACTTTGGCTAATGTTAAAGACTGTTACGAAGACTTAACAAACGCAACCACTGAACTAGAACCTGGCGGCACAATGAACATTTTTTGCGACATGAAAATGGCTAAAACCTTTTTCCATTCAAAAGTAATCATAGGCTTTGACGCTTTTGAAAACCAGGTGGGTAAAGATATAATCTATAATAGACCAAGCACATGCGTACCAGGTAAAGCATGTTTATGTTACTGTCAATACCAAGGCGTTTCTGACACCGTTTTATCTAAAATCAAACTTGACACAGAAGTAGATTGTAAAGAATCAACAACGAAATGTACATCTTTTGACGACTTTGAACTGATCCAAGGTTTAAACACTCAAGCCCCTGAAGGCGAAGAATTTAACTTAAACTATTATGACGATTTAATCATTGACAAGAACGGTTTTTGGAACGTTTACTTTATAAAATCTGACACAGGTGTTGAAGCTTATCCTGGCACAATGGATGAGTACGCACAAACTGAATTCATCAGGTTCAGCATAGAAGAACAAAACGTTATTTACAGCGGAACTTCATGTTTATCTGCTCAAGAGATTGAAGATATGTTAATTGAATATAATTCTCCAATGCAAGGTTTAGGTTCAAAGATGTTAGAGTTCCAGGACACTTACAATGTTAAAGTAGAAACAGCCATAGCTTTTTTCTTAAGCGAGACTAGCTTTGGACAGTTAAGGCCAAGCACACACAACCCTGGAAATGTTAAATACTATGACGGTTGTGACGGAAAATTTACTACTGAAACTAATGAAGGCGAAAAAACTTTTTGTGTTTATGGTAATCCAACTGAAGATAATATAGAACATTGGGAGAAAGGTGTAGAAGATTGGTTTAAGGTTATTTCTGGTTATGTTCGGGAAGGTTACACTACGATTGAAGATATTTCTCCGCACTATTTTGACACTCAAGACCCTGATACAAGATCAGAACTGATCGGCAACGAATTATTTAATTTCGAGTGTTAGAGAAAATAATATAAACTTAAGTTGTATTGTGTATATATATGAATAAAAGAGGCCAGGCTGAAGTTCTCCAAACAATGTTAATGTTTGAAATTATGCTAGCTTTGTTAGTTGCTGGCATTTTAGTTTTTGCAGCTGCCAACTTTGGAACTTTGTCATCGTTTAACGAAGATTTTCTTGAAAAAGATTTAAGTTTACTTTCAAGCACGGTCTTGGCTTCGCCAGGAGGGATTACTGTAGTTTACCCGGTTGACGAAGCGTATGCTATTGAGATCACTGACGAGGTTACAGTTGAATCAACTACAAAAGTTTACCATACAAATTCTAAACTAATTTTTGAAAAAAATGTTTTAGATAATAAGATTGATGTTAGGAGGGAAAATGAATAAGAAAGGCGGTTACGATTACGGTCGGTTAGTCCCTTACATGTTCATAGTTTTGGTAGTGATAGGTTTAGTATTTTTAACAATGGCAAGCACTTTTGCTACATACCAGTCTCAGTCTACAATGTGTAAAAACGAACTGGAAAAAGATTTAATGGTGCAAGAGTTATTATATTCACCGAACTGTTTTGTTTACGTTAACGAAGATATACAACGTGCGTACCCTGGCGTTATAGATTTGAACAAATTTAATACCGACAATTTAGATTCGAACTGTTTAACTTACATTGAACGTAATGTTAGGTTAACTATTGGCGGAATAATTGTTGGGGACGATATGACTGAACCTGAAACAATTGTTAAAAGAGTTTTAACTTACGAGAACGGTTTGTTTGAAATGCACGATTTGACTATTGAGATAGAAAAATCTTATGATGTAGGTGATTGTAATGAATAAGAAAGGCCAAGCCCAAGACGTTTTTGCAGACTTGTTACCAGCTTTGGTGATTATATTACTGATTTGTTTACCTACTTTGGCAGTCATGAACTATTCTCACAAAACAACTATTGTAAGCAACGTTGTAGCTGTACCGTCGGAATTTTTAGCAACTGACGCTTTAATTTCGTTAAAAATGCCCGTCCCTAGTGTTCAATCTGACATGGGAACATTATACATGATGATTGATAGCGGTGAAGATATGCAATGGGCAGTAGACGCAGAACTTTTAACTTCAGATAATGGATGCGGAGATACAATGAAACTTTTGTTAGGCAAACATTTTGAAAGTTACGGCGATTGGTCGTTAAGTGTTACTAATCCTTCGGGAGAAATCTTTACATGTTCTTCAACAGAATTTAGTATTAAGACTCAAACGAGCGTTTTGTTACCTACTATGGGAGTTGACTATGATTTAACTGTGACTGTGGGGGTAAGCCAATGAATAAGAAAGGCACAGTAGTTCTTTTGATTATTTCAATAGCGTTTTTATTTTCAATAATATTATTTTTCACAAGTTTGGGTGACGCCCGCCCTGGAGATGTACAATATTTAGGTGAAACACAGGTAGAGATATACAACGTTTACCAGGACGCTGAAGAATATTTGACTTACATTGAACGTGGTGCTCAGTTAGCTTTACAAAAAAGTTACAGTTCTTCTACTTTGGAAGATGATTTCAAGTTAGAGTTTAAGAAGTATTTGGTTAAGGCAAACAATAATTATGAACAAGGTATAGAGTTAAAACATTACACTTTTACGTTTGATTTAACAAATGGTAATATTAAAGCTATCAGTTCTGAGTTAGCTACATTCAGTTTTGAAGAAAAAGATAAATCAATTATATACTCGGTGTATCCCAACTTTGATTTAACATTCGCACCAATAATTGAATTACCGTCTCCGGTTTATGCGGCATAATTTTACTTTTTTCTAAAATAAATTGGCACTGGTTAACATATTCTTCGTCGCAAAGTTTACGATAACTTTCTTGAAGTTCTTTTAATGTATCCATATCTTGTGGTAGGAAATAACAATTTCTGATTTGGTTTTGGATTCTTGCTAAGTTTTTGTCTAACGGTTTCCTAAACTGTTTTATTTTATTTACAGTAAGATTTTCTATTTGATGTTTAAGATATTCAACTTTTTCTGATAAGGTAATATCAATGTTTTTAATTTCTTCTTGAATCTGGTAAATTTCTTTGACAGAATTCAAATCTTGTATGTCCCATATTTGGGAACCGTATTGTTTTAATTGTTTAACAGTTTGTTTAGCTTCCTGTTTACGTTTAACTTGATAATGTTTTTTTGCTAGTTGTATTGCGTATTGTTGGATAGATGTTTGAAAAGGTAAAGGGTACCATTCAGATAAAATATCTGCGAAGACTAAAGCTCTTAGATCTGTTAAGTTTTTTGCATATTTAGCTAAACGTTTATTTTTTATGAAATATAGATAATTTTTTGCAACTAGTTTATCTTCAAATGAAAGATATTCTGCTTTGGACTCTGTTTCATCTTGGGCATAACCATTTAAAGCAACTTGGGTTATGCCTTCGGCTAAAGAGTTTGTTTTTCCAAAATCTAAAGTATAATCGAATGCGGCTGCTTTTCTCGGACTTTTGTTTATTTTTTTTAAGTGATTGATAGTTAAATCATAAAACATTGATTCTTCAATAAAACCTGTGTGCGCAAACTTTCCTAACCTGTTAGAGTTTGCATGTACTATTGTAGCTAAATTTTTCATGAAGTTTAGTTTTAGTTTATTGTTTAAGAAGTTTGTTTAGGATTTTTAGGAAGATTTCCGAGAATAACATAAAAGTGGGGACGGAGGGATTCGAACCCCCATTTGGCGGTCTGGAGCCACCCGCTCTAGCCAGGTTAAACTACGTCCCCTTGCAAAATTATGGAGATATTAAAGCTTTAAATAACTTTCTTTACTCTTTATACAAGAACTTTTTATAATTTTTTTTAGCTTTATCTCTAGCCTTTTGATGTTTAGCTAAGAACATGTTAACTTCTTTTGTTAAATCAGCTTTACACTCGCTACATAACAATTTTCCTGTTTTACATTTCTTTTCTCTTAACTTAATTTTTTTATCGTCATATTCAAATAAATAATATAAGTATTTGAAAACCGTACATATGCTAGGGTTAGCACCTAACCGACGTTGTTCTTCAACAGTTTCACGACCGCCAGTAAGAGCACGTCCAACTTTTTTCGTAACAGTTTTAGCATCATCAGTTGTATAGATTGCACTATTTGGATCTGAAGAGGACATTTTCCCACCTTTGCCAAGGGAAGGTAAAAACATTGAATGTAAGATGGCTGGTTTATCATAACCTAATTTAGGAATAACATCACGTGAAATTCTGAAATGAGCATCTTGATCAATCCCTAATGGAATTAAGCAAGGTATTTTTTTATTTTTCAAAACAGAAGGTAAGAAAGCAGGCACAGCTTGCATTGCTGTATAAAATATTGATCCTATGTTTTTTTCGTTACCAAAACCGAATGCAGCTTTAATAGTTGAAAAAGTTATACGTTTAGCGACTCTGCAAGCTTGTTTATACATAATGTTAGCATGCATAGTGTCAACTAGAAAATGCGTTTTCTTTAGGTCAAAACCTAAAGCAATAACATCATACATATTTTCGTAAAGAAATTTGTTCGTATCATCAAAAGTTAAATTTTCTTTAAACAAAAATTTTTCTTCATCAGGGAACTGAAACCATAACTCGACACCAAACTTATCTTGCAACCATTTGGTCAATAACCAGGGCATAAGATGTCCTAGGTGAACACCATCAGAAGGTGCACGTCCAGTATACAAAAAAAACTTGTTTCCTTTTTCATATTGGTCTAACAACCAGTTCATATCCCGGTGTGAAAAGAAAACTTGACGTGTTAGCAAAGGATGTAGTTCTTTGGTATGCTTTTTGATTCGGTTAAGCAACCTATCATCAATCTTTTGAGTACCAAATTGTTTGATTAGTTTATCATAATCAACCCCAGACTCAACTTCCCATGGTGTAACTTTTGTCATACTTGAGATTAAAGTTTAAGAACTTTTTAAAACTTTCTTATCTCTAAAACTATAAAATTCTCAAGAATTACGCTTTTCTGAGAACCCTTTTTAAGCGTTAGGAATCGTTTTTTGAGATATGACTTGTAGAACAACTTTCCATAATCCATTAATAAAGACTTTACTCAATTAATATTGCATTTATGAAGCGCCTCGAAAGAGGATCCTACTCATAAGCGAGGGCCTCGCAAACAACTTCATGGGTTTACTAAACCTCTTCCCCTGAACACACCTCGGTCCTCCCTTATTTTCTTTTTACAAACCTTTAAATAAGATATATTTTTATGAAATAATTTATGTCAGTAGATTTTCCAACCTTACAAAAATTTTTTCGTTATGATTCTAGTAGTAGTTATTCATTTTTACAATTAGGAGATGATTTCTTTAAAATGCGGATTTCGAAGACAGGTACCACTTTTGACCTAATACCTGATTTAAATGATAGGGGAATCCCTAGGTCTTCAGTTTCTTATGAAAAAGTTATTGGTTATAACGGTCTTCCTATATTAGAAGAAATAAATAAAGATTCAGATTTGCATAGAAAATTAGACAAATGGGTCTTCCAAAGAGGTTTGTTAAATGTTCAAAAAGACCTACCTGTTCCGTCAGCTTTGAAAGATTTGGATGATGTTTTAGATTTTTATGGAACACAGGATTGGGCTGAGGCGATGAAGATATATGATAAGATATTAGAGGACTCATTAGATAATTCATTCGACGAATAACTTTACTTTAATTTTCTATCAGCATTAAGTTTTACAACCTTCTCACTTCTTGTTCAGCGTTTAGACGTGCAAGATAATTACGGGCGTTATGATGTTGCCAACGTTTTATTTCTTTAATCTTTTCTTGTATTTCGTAAGTGTTAGGACTTTTATAACTGACAGGTTTGATTTTTTTAAATTCAGGTAACTGTAAACTGTTATGGAGATCTAAAACATACTGGTTAGTTACAGCAACAGCTTCATATAAAAGTTCATTTAGTTGGGTATGTTCGCTTACACGTTGTATTATTTTACGAGTGTTACGCACATGCGTTTCCATTTGCTGCATTTTTTGGTACAAACGTTCACTATATTGTACACTGTTGCGTAAAACTTCTTCCATACCTTCAACAAAGAAATATTCGCTTTTCATTTCAACAACTTTTTCGGACTGTAAACCTAACTTATGTTTAAGTTCATCAATTTCTCTTAAAGAATTAGTTGTTAATTTTTCTTTAACTATTTGTTTTTCTAAACCTGAAACATTTTTAGAATTTTGTATAATATTATTTTCAATTTTAGATAAATAATTTTGTAAACTGGTAAGCTCGCTACGCGTATCTGTAATGTTTTCATTTAAACTAATGTTAAGATCTTGCAAGTTATCTTCCTGTACCCAGAATAGTTCTTCTAAAGTCCGGTTACGTTCCTTGGTAAAAACTTTTCTTAAGTTAAACCAAACCTTTGTAAACCTACTTGATTCTAACTTTAACTGGTATTGTATCCTTGCTTGACATTTAACAACAGCTTCAACTTGTTCACAAACACCTCTTTTCATCATTAAATTTCCCAAGTGACACGGAAATACTTTTCTAGGATCTTGCCAAGAAAACCGCTTATTTCTTTGAATGGTTGTTCGGTAAACTCTTTGAAAGTTTTAGGGTGCACCCGGAGTTCGTCTTCTACGAGGTAATATTCTCCGTTTGCACCCAAATAAACTTCCAGCTCACCCTGACCATTAATCCTATACATTTTTTTTAAATCAAATGGTTCATTATAACATTCTTCAGCAACAATTGTATTCCTGTATCTAACTGGGTTAACAACATTATCAATCACGTTACAATAGTCGCCAAGATACATAGAACTCATCATTGTTAAAACACACAACCCTTGCTTCACTTTCTTTTTCATAAATTTAGTTTAGAAGAAATAAGATTAAAAAAGTTAACTGTAAAATTCCGTGCAAATTTTCGGGAAAGTTAAAAATCTTCTGGAATAAAATTAATATTTTTCAAAAAAGTTTGATGATCTGCATTTAATAGCTCTGCTTTAAATGCTTCCCCTTGCATGTTTAAATCAGTAAAGGTTTCACAATGTTTAATTAATTCTTCACTTAATTTAGAAGGTAAATCTAAAAACCATCTTGCAGCTTTATAATAATCGTGCCCTCCATGTATAGATCTAAAAATATGTATCTTTCGTTGAATTTGTTCAATTGTAATTTTATTAGGTAAAGCTAAACGGAGTCCTCTTCCTCCATCAAATTCTTTCGGACTTTCAATACCACTATTAAAACTTAAAGCAACTTTTTTACCAGAACTATTATCAGTTGAAATATTTTGTAAATTTGTAATTTTTCTCTCTCGGTAAGCTCGTTGCCAAATAACTTGTCTTATTCTTAAATCTTGAATAATGTCATTATAAATCTTATCAACTCTGCCTTCAGCATATCTTCCAACATTATCATTTGAAACAAGATATTGATTTATTGTTTGTAAGGCTTCTTTAGAGAAATCTGACTTTTTACCTGTCCTAAGATTAGTTGCACCTGAAAATTGTCCCCAGTTTAGTTGAGGATTATAACCAATAGGTAATAAGGCGTATTTTACAATTGCTTTTTCTCCAAGTATTTTTGTTTCTATATTGATTATTTCTTGATGATTCATAGTTTGGTATTGGGCCATTTCTTGAAAGATTCGTTTTTCATAAGCAACTGAAAAACCGTTATTAAATTCAACAACTTGTACGCCTCTGTTTAACTCAACTGTACCTTTAACCAAGTCTTGCAAATTCATTTTACCACAAGAATAAAATAAAGGTTTATTAACTTTATGCATCCAATACTCTTTTAATAGCATCTTTAACAGACAACATATCTTCGGTACCTTCTTTCATATCTTTCAACTTAACTTTTTTCTTTTCTAACTCTTTCTTACCAACAAATAATACGAAAGGTATACCCATTTTGTCAGCATAATCTAAATTTTTAGAAATACTTTTACCAGAAATATCCATATCAGTTTTAATGCTAGCTTTACGAAACTCGTCAACAACAGGCATAACTTTTTCTTCAATACCAATAGGTATGACATAAACTTGTGAGACTGTTTTATTACCTTTTATCTTTCCTTTCATTTCTAAAACAGTGAGAATAGATTCAACACCAAAGCTGATACCAACAGATGGAAACTCTTTTTCATTTCCAAGAAGGTTTCCTATCATTTTATCATACCGGCCACCTCCACATAAAGAAGATGAAAAACATTCGTCTTTCATAACACCTTCAAACACAGTTCCGGTGTAATAAGCTAATCCTCGAGCAAGTGAAACAGAAAAAACAACGTTTTTATTTTGAACATAATTTAACACGTCTTCAACTTCTTTTAAACCTTCGCTAAGAGTTTTATTTTTATACTTATCTTGAAGAGTTTTAATTTTTTGTTTATTAGTTCCTTCAATCTTAAAAGTATCTAACAAGGCATCCCCTATTTTTTTGGTAACACCTTTTTGTTTAAGTTCTTTCAAAATTTTATCACGTTCAATTTTTTTGATCTTATCAACTACAAGTATAACATCTAACCATTTTTCTTCAGGAATATCTAAAGCTTCCAACAAACCGTCAAGAACCTTACGGTTATTAATTTCCACTGTAACATCTAATTCTAACCGTTTGAAAAATTCTAAGGTTATTTTTACAATTTCTGCATCAGCTACCATAGATTTTGTACCAACAACATCAACATCACACTGAAAAAACTGTCTCATCCGGCCTAGTTTAAGTGGTCCATCTCTGAAAACTGCCCCCATTTGGTATCTTTTGAACGGCATTTTAAGTTGAGTATTCATACCTACAAAACGGCAGAATGGTACAGTAAGATCATAACGTAAACCTAACTTGCGCTTACCTTGATCACATAACTTAAAAGTTTCTTTAAGAATATCTGACCCGCCCGCGTATTTGGCAGAAAGTACATCAAACCTTTCCAAAATAGGAGTTTCTAAGGGCGAATAACCGAACAGTTCAAAAACTTCTGTAAATAGGTTTATTAGTTTTTGACGTTGTATCATTTCTTCGGGTGCATAATCTCGTGTACCTTTAGCATTCATCAGTTCCATTTTCTACCTCTCATAAAAGTTTTGGTCTTAATTAAGTTTTCGTAAGAAAAAAGGGTGGCTACCGAGATTTGAACTCGGGCTAAGAGAGCCACAGTCTCCCGTGCTACCAGGCTACACCATAGCCACCATTGTGTAAGAAAATCAGCTAACTGGATTTTATAAAGTTTTTGTTTAATGTCAGAACTAGGAAAATCTAAGAATTCAGTGATGAATACAATCAACTCGTGTCATTTTACTTATATTTGTTGATATTAGATGGTATTTAAGGCTTACGCTACATACTTTTCAAAGCGTTCCATGCAGTGTCCCATACACCTTCGCTCATAGCTTCATTCAACATTTCACAACCAGAACTAATACCTTCAGCTGAAAATATTGAAGATAAACCAAAGAACACAGCTAATAATACAATAAACAATATAATCGGTATCAAACAAAGAACATCAGCAACAATTTCGTGAGCATTTAACACTAAAGCCAAAACAATTTCCACACCTGGTACTGGTATAGGAATCATTAACCAAAATAAACCTAAGATAAAATAAAACGGCATACCAAATATTTTCAAAGTATCATGTGCTTTAGACTCAGCTATCATAGACGTAAACAACATTCCAACAACTAAAGCACCAATAACTACAGTAATAACGCCACCACCAAGATCATTAAACATGTTAACAGCCGTAGCTAACCCTCCAGTTAACCCTGCAACTACCATTGAAGACAGTTTAAGTTTAGATAAAACAACTTTTGCAACAACTAAAATAATTATTGCCAACAAAACCCAAGTCCAATTATTAACCATTTCTTTCATAAACAAGAACAAAAACCTGACAAACATTTCAAGGCAAACATGCATATTTTACAACTAAAGTTTTATATATTATAAATCTATTTATTCTAATGTATAAAAGAGGTATATTAAATGGCTGATAATGACAATTCTGGACCGCAACATGTTGTAACTGAAAGTCGTGGTGAGTATGAAGGAAGGAAAGAAAAGAAAGAGTTAAGGAAAGCCATTGGAATACCAGTTGCGATAATTCTTTTACTATTTTTTGCACCGTTGGCAGCATACGCAATTTATGGCGGCGTACAGTCAGGTAAATTTGCCGAATGGGGCGCAAGTGCTCAAGCACAGTTTGCTGAAAACAGAATTTGGCAAACTTATCGTGGTGCATTAAGTTCAGCTGAATCCGCTTTTGACTTTGGCGCAAAATCTAAAACTAACGTTTCAACCACAGGTTTTGTTTTAAAAGATTTCGGTTTAGTTAGCTCTGCCGACAAAATACCATATGGTACATCTTTAGTGTTTGAGTTTGAATATGAAATGGAAAATTACGACGAACCTTTAGATGTTAAGTTTACATGTTACACAGGTGAGGTTGATTTAGGCGAAGAAGTTATTTACGGCGAAATTTTACCTTCGAATCCTTCAACAGGTTTAACAACAATTAACCCTAACATCCACCAAGAAATACGGTGCCAGTTTACAGAAGAACAAATGCAAGCTTTAGAATATTCAACATTTAGATTGTTCCACGCTGATGCAACTTTCGGGTTTGAAACTAAAGATGTAACATTTGATTTATACTTATCTGATCCGAATTACTTGAACGATTTACAACCAGGCGAAGACTTTTTCGAATACTGGGATTTAGACGTAGATTTACCTATTAGAACAGTTTACAACGGCGAACCATTAAAGATTGAGTTAGCGCCTGGCGACGAAGATAACCAGCCTGTCATTGTAAGCGATGATGTAACATACCAAACTTTCCCAATCTTAGTTATAGATTTGGAAAACGAATGGTCAGGCACAGTTAAAGAATTATCTTATGTTAACATCCTGTTCCCTGACGGTATTAGGATAGACCCGAGTACAGCTTTAAGCTTAACATGTCCGTTTAGTTTAACTGGAAGTTACAGCGACACATCAGGAGATTATTCAGTTTATTCAATACCTTTGGACTATATTGATGAGATAGGTTTTGAGGAAGGTTTAGCAATTGAAACTGAAAAGAATTTCGAATGTTGGCTGGAGATAGACACTTCAATCATACCGTCTGGTGATTCAAAAACCAAGGTACAGTTTTACGCTGACGCTGGCTATGTTTACAATTCAGGCGAACAAGCTACAAGTGTGAAATACCGAGAGGTTGTGGTAAATGAAGAATAAATTATTTCTTTTATTAATTTTACTTATAATTTTAACAGCATGCGACTTAGAAATACCTGCAGACCCTTTTGCAATTGAAGGTGTTACTGGCAGTGGTAGCCCGACAGATTCAATAGAAATGGAAATAGTTATACCTGTTTCAGGTCAAACAGTTCGTTCGGGCCAACAGTTTGAACCAACAGTTGTGTTAAGCAATAAAGGCGACGCTGATTCTTATGGTGTTGTATGTATGAACTTGTTAGATGTTAATTTATTTGGAGAAACTTGCGATTGTGTAGGCTACGATTTATTTTCAGCAAATGATTTAGATTTACTTACTGAAGATTATTTTGCTTTCGGTCCGTATACAGTGTCAGCTGAAAGATCATCAACTCAGGACATAACTTTCAGTAACAAGTTTGAATATGAGACAGAAGCTGTTGCAGAAGTTTGTATTATTAAAGATACAATCTCTGGCGATTGTAAAACTACTGTAGGTAATAGAGAAAAGAACATGTTAGATTCTAATTCTAAAGGTCCGGTAAGAGTTAGTAAAGTAACAGAATCAATTTCACCTGCTACGGACTATGACACAGATTTTATTTTTACGATAGAAATTTCTTACAATCCTGGTGACGGTGAAAGGTTGTACGACCTTACTTATATTTTGGATCAGTCTTGCGAAGTTCCAACAGAGATGAACAAGGTTGTTGAAGTTGAAGCAGAATTGTTGGGAGAAGAATTAAACTGCGGTTCATATGAGTTTGATAAAAATAATGAAGCTGTTGCAACTTGTACATTTACTGGTATAACAGTTGTAGATTCTCAAGGTACACAAGTGATAACTGAGGAAGAACAGGATTTAACAATTAACTTACGTTACGCTTACCAAAAGACTGAAGGTTTACAGTTTCAAGTAGTAGCTTAATTATTTTAACCCGAAGGGACCTACCAAAAATATTTAAATACAAATTTATTATCTTTATTTCTATGGTTCAAAATAATTACACAATAGAAGATATCTATAAGGTGGCTGGAGAAGATTTAACTAGAAAAATGTTAGGTTTGATAGATAATGAAGAAGATTTAATTTCTTGGTTTTACAGTCCAAATAAATTTTTTGATAAAAAAAGTCCATATGATGTTCTTCAAGAAGATCCTTCTAAACTTGAAAAAGTTATTATGGATATTTTAACTGCGGCTCAGGGTGGTTAACTTTTGGCTTAAGACAATAGATTCTACACCCAAAACTTTAAATATCTTACAATATATAGTTTAATTAAATAAAGAGCGTGATATCCTATGAAAAAGTACGGAATAATTTTAATTTTAACAACATTGATTCTGTTGGCTGGTTGTACAACAACAAGCTCAACAACACAGGCGTATTATAAGTTTACTGGAGATAAAGCAATCGAGGCTACTTTCGTAGAGTACGCACCTGTTTCATCAGAGACAGACACGTACCAGAAAGGCGAAGAGATTGCAATCGCAGTAGAACTGAGCAACATGTTAACAGAAGCTATACCTGAAAGTTTAGTAAAAGTTAGATTGACAGGCGACGCTGCTATTGATGCATTCTTCACTGGTGCTAAAGAAGTTTCTTCACCAGAGTTAGATGCGAGAGACATTACTACTGGCGACCCTGATACTGAAGAAATCGAGCCAGGCCCAATTGTATACGTTGGCGAAGTTACAACTAAAGTGTCAAAAGAAATTACTGGCCAATACTGTTACGAATATCCTGTAAAAGTCAAGGCAAATTTATTTTATACTAACAAAGAGGAAGAGATTGGTAACAACTTACCACAAGGTTCAAACCCTGCATCGTCTGTACAAGTTACTGAAATCACGCAAGGGGTTGTGGACGTTGATGATAATGTTGGCGAGCTAAAGTTCCAAGTTACAATAGAAAACATTGGCGAAGGAACAGTAGTATCTTCCTTGTCAGACTGTTTTGCATTTAGGGACAGACAGTTTAGGGAAGAGTTAAAACTAACTGCAGAGGGTGCATATGACATTACTTGTAAGGACGACGGTCAAATTAAATTATCAACTGCAGACTTAAGCAAAACTCTTGACTGTACTGTTACAGGTATTGATGCAACTAACTTGGGCGACCAGGCAAGTGAACTTACATTAACCTTAAGCGGTTTCGCTTACGAAGAAGAACTTGAGCCAGTAATGATCTGGCTTGAACCTTAATTATTTTTTTCTTTACATAAATCTTTAAATAGTTCTATAAAATTTCTATAATCTAACAGATAACTTTCTGGGGAAAAAAGATGATAGGCTTAAAATACGAGGACGTCATAAACAAAATTAAGGACAAGTCAGGTTTGTCTCAACAAGATATTGATAGTAAGATTCAAAAAAAGCTTGACCAGTTATCTGGATTAATATCCAGGGAAGGCGCTGCTCACATAATAGCCAATGAGTTAGGGGTGAAAATATTTGATTCTGCAGTTGACGCTAGACGGTATAAGGTAAAAGACCTTAACCCATTGCAGAAATATGTTGAATTTTTAGGCAAAGTTGTAAAAATTTATGAAGTACGAACGTTTCAAAGGGAAGAACGTACTGCAAGAGTATGTTCAATGTTGATTGGCGATGAATCTGGTTCGTGCCGTTTAGTATTATGGGATGAAAAGTTAATTGATTTAGTAGCAAACAACAAGATACAAGAGAATGATATTCTTTTAGTAAAAAACGCTTACGTGAAAGAAAATAATGGATATAAAGAAATTCATTTAGGAAGCAATGGAGAATTACAAGTTAACCCTAAAGGCGAAACAATTGAAGAAGTTGCACAAGCTCAAAAACCGGCAGTGTTAAGGAAAAAGATTAATGAATTACAAGAAAACGATTTTGCCGAAGTGTTCGGGTTCATTGTACAAATCTTCGACCCAGCATTCTACGATGCGTGTCCTGAATGTAATAAGAAACTAGAAAAGAACGACACGTTATACACTTGCAAGGAACACGGCGCAGTTGAACCTAATCAAGCAATGATTTTAAATTTCATAATCGACGATTCTACTGAAAATATTCGAGTTGTATGTTTCAGGGAGACAGCTGAACAAGTTATGGGTTTGTCAGCAAAAGAGATTTTTGTTTTAAGAGATACTCCTGAAAAAATGCAAGAGTTAAAAGATAATTTGTCAGCTAAACCTTTACTTGTCACAGGACGTGTAAGAAAGAATGTAATGTTTGACAGGATTGAGTTAACTGCTAACGAAGTTAAGGAAGCAGATCCTGCAAAGCTGATGGTACAAGCTAAACAATGATGCTTAAAAGCCATTTAATGTTTGGTCTTCTTATTGGATTATTCGGAGTACAATTTTTACATCCAATCCAACCTTTTTTATTTGTGTTAATAGTCACAGCTACAAGCACTTTACCTGACATTGACACTACAAGATCTTTCATTGGAAGAAAATTACCGTTTTATGCAACAATCTTAAATTTCTTCTTCGGACACAGAGGAATTTTACACACTGTGTACCCAGCAGTATTTTTATTTATCTTAGCAGGTGTTTTAGGTTACCCGTTAGTTGGTTTTGCCATTTTGGTAGGTTATGCTGCACATTTAATTTTGGACGCTTTAACTTTGGACGGCATAAAAATTTTCAAACCTTTCCACGATTTACATATAATGGGTATTATAAGGACTGGCGGAATGTTTGAGCTAGTAATATTTTATTTTTTCTTTGCTTTAGTATCTTACAAAATTTATTATTTACTATTTTAAAAAAACAATATTTATATAAGATAGAATCTTTATTTATCTTAGAATGAAAAGAGGAATTACAATTATTTTTTTAATGTTATTATTTTGTTCAATAGTTTCTGCTTCATTTTTTGATATTACTGGTAGTAGTGTTCTTGAATCTCAAGAAAAGAGTATTTATTCAATCTTAAAAGGGAAAATAAATTCTATAACTGGTTTTATTACAAGACAGCCAAGAAGTATTTGTGGCGATAATGAGTGTGATTTAAAAGAAAGAATTCGATACCGTTATTATGGTACTTGTACTGCAGACTGTGGACCTGAGGAAATTAACACTGAACAACCTACTCCGGTGTTTGAACAACCTACCCAAGTGCTTGAAAAACCTAATCCTTTGCGAGGTACTTGTGGCGACGGTCTTTGCTCATATTTTGAACGTATAAAATATAGTTTATTAGGCATATGCCCTGAAGATTGTGCCTCTAATTTCCCAGATAAGAGAAACACTTGTACTGAAGACGCAGATTGTTTTAAGGCGGACTACCCTGTATGTGTGTCAGGTTATTGTTATGAAGAAGATTATTTTAGTTGTGAGGGCAGAAGCGGTTATGTTGATGAAAATTGTCCAGTAGAACTTCCTATTTGTGTAAATGATATTTGTGAACGATGTTATGATACAGATAACGAAGACGAAGAAGTATATGGTTCTGTTGCTGGATATACTGAATTAATGGGACATTTTGACGCATATGATAAATGTTCATATGGTATAGGGTCGTATTTTGGCTCACATTTAGTTGAATATGGTTGTTATTCGACAACACAGATTTATGATAGTACTGACTATACTGGAAATGACTATTGTGTCTTTGGCCAATATAATGTAGATGAAAGTTGTACTGTTGATGGCGACTGTGCAACTGGCGAAATATGTTATGAAGGTTATTGTACTAATGCGTATAAAGATTTTTTAGATTGGGTTGACACACAAGGTTATGACCAAGATTTCATTAATATGTATAGAGATGGTATTGAAAATCAAGAAGACTGGGCAGAAGAATGGTGGCTTTTTTATTTGCTTCAAAAAGATGAACCTCAATTGAATAAAAGGTTGAAACAATTTAAAGAAGGAGAATTAGAAGTTGTTCTTCATTTTGTTAAAGAACCAAATGCAGATTTCAATTATCCAGAATGGACAGAAGACGATGTGGCAGAATTTCAAGGCCACATTAACAATGTTTTTGGTATGGATGATGGATATATAACTGTAACAAAAAATGTAACAGAAATAGAATATGAAGATATGTTTGACTGTGTTGGTTGTAGTTATACAGATACGAGTAGCTATTATAATAATATTTTCTCTTTTTATGAACCAGATGGAACTGAGACTTCAGAGGTGGTTGAATTTTCTACAATAAGACAATTTTCTGGGATGGGTCAAAGTTATTTCACACAAGGTGAAGAGTACTCTGTTGAAAATGATTATGGGCATTTTGTGTGTAGCACTGATAAATTAAACTTTTATATTTTTTTAACAATAATAGATTCAGATGCAAGAATGTTAGTATTAACATCAGGTTGTGGTGGAAAAAGTGAATGTAATGCAATGTGTAGTTATAGTCTTTATATAGAGAGTGATAGAATAATACACGAGATTGGCCATGTTCTAGGCTTTGAACATCCTTACGATTCAAACGATAATATTATGTTGCCTGAATCAATGATGATTCAAAATCCGCATAGGTCTACTTTGGGTATAGTTCCATTATATTCTCCAATTGAATATTATCAAATGGAACCTTTTGGTGGATATGATAATTTAACAGGTGTAGTAACAGAATATAATGCTAATGCAGTATATACTGAATATACTGTTGTAAATACAAATTAGAAAAAACATTTTTTTTTATATTAGACCACTTGACATGACAAACACCCGCGAAGAGTTTAAATATAAAACTTAATTCTTTAACTTTAGCTGACCTTGAAAAAAAAGCGATAAGCACAGAGGTAAAAGAATGAATAAACCAATAAAATCATACAAAAGCGGCTGCTTACAAGGTGCGATTTGGTTCAATGAACGCACTGTTGAAGGTAACGTCGTCGGCTTTAAGACAGTTAGTCTGAAACGAAGCTGGAAAGACAAAGAAAAAGACATTTGGCGCGACGAGTCAATGAACTTGCGTCGGTCTGACATACCAAAAGTTCTTGTAATACTTAACAAGATTCAAGAAGATTTATTTCTAACAGGGGGTGAGGATAATGAGTGAAATGAAAATTGAAGACTTACCTGGAGTAGGCGCAGCCACTGCAGAAAAACTGAAAGAAGCTGGTTTTTCAAATTTAATGGCTTTGGCGGTAGCAACTCCCGGAGAATTAGTTGAAGCTGCAGGCGTAGGTGAATCAGTTGCAAGGAAACTTATCAACACTTCACGTAACAACTTAGACATGGGTTTCGAATCAGGTGAACAGTTGTTAGAAAAACGTAATAAAATAATTAAAATTAAGACAGGATCAAAAGCGTTTGACGAATTAGTTGCTGGCGGTTTTGAATCAGGTGGCATAACTGAATGTTATGGAGCTTTCGGTTCAGGAAAATCTGCGTTAGCGCATCAGTTAGCAATCAATGCAGTATGTCACGAGGGCGATACAAGTTGTGTTGCAGTTTGGATAGATTCAGAAAATACTTTTCGGCCAGAAAGAATTAAACAAATTTGTGAAGCTACTGGTTTAGATCCGATAGAAATTTTAAAAAATGTTAAAGTAGTTAGAGCATACAACTCTGACCACCAAATGATGTGCGCTGAAAAAGTTGAAGACTTGTTAAAAGACGGTGATAAAGTTAAAATTATTATTGTAGATTCGCTAATGACCCATTTCAGGTCAGAGTTCATTGGCAGGGGCACTTTAAGTGGAAGACAGCAAAAGCTGAATAAACACATGCACGCTTTAATGAAACTTGCGGATGTTTACAACTTGTGTGTATATATCACGAACCAGGTTATGGCAAAACCAGACACGTTTTTTGGCGATCCGACTGCTGCGATAGGTGGTAACATTGTTGGACATAATTCCCAGACGAGAATATATTTAAGAAGGGGTAAGAAAAGTACAAGGGTTGCAAAACTTGTAGACAGTCCGTATCTTCCAGATGGCGAATGCTGTTTCCAGATAACTGAAAACGGCATAGAGGACGTTTAAGCATAGCTTACTTACCAAATATTTATATATTCTTTTTCTTTTCTTTTTTAGTTACAATGGGAAGATTAACCAATTTTATTTCTAAAAGCACAGACATAACCACAAAAATTTCTAAAACTATTTTATGGACAACTATTGCAGGAACTGCGGTCGCAGCAGCAGCTATTGGTATACCTTCTTTATACAGAAGTAGTGTAGAAGTTGCTGAAGAAGTTCAAAAAGTTGAAGAACAAACTGTTGAGGTTGACGAATTACAAACAAGAAAACTTCCAGAGGAAAGCACATTTTCAACTTATTATCGGGGCAGTAACAGTTTTGAAAAAGACGATAAAACTGATTCTTTAGATGGTAGATTAAAGGTGGCTGTTATAAAATTAGAAGGCACAGTAAATGTTTGCGACCATAATTACGGAATTTGTTCTGACACAATTATTAGTTTGATTGACGCAGCTGAAAATGACGACGTTGACGCTTACATTTTTGAGATTAGGTCTGGTGGTGGTAGCGGCACAGCTTCCAAAGAAATGATGGCAAGGATTGAAGACATTGACAAACCTACTATTGCTTTGATAAGAGGCATAGGCGCTTCAGCAGCTTACCATACAGCATGTGGCGCTGATGTTATTATGGCTGAGGAGGGTTCATGGGTAGGCAGCATTGGCGTTAGGATGGACCATTTACGATACCACGAACTTATTGATATGTTAGGTGTTGAGTACGTTGGTCTTGCAGCTGGTAAAGATAAAACTTCGATGTCTCAGTATACTGAACTAAGTTCTGAGCATAGAGAAATGTTTCAGGAAATGTTAGACCTTTCCCATAAACAGTTCATTAACGATGTTTATTCAGCCAGAAGTTGTGAAAACAAATCACCTGACGCAAATTGTTTAACTTACGATGAACTTTTAACTTTAGCTACAGGCCGAGTATTTGACACGCAACAAGGTTACGAGAATGGTTTGATTGACCAGGTTGGCGATAGGAATGATGTAAGAGAAATGTTGGTTGACCAGTTGGGTGAAAAGTTTCAGGTTGTTGTTTACGAACAGGAATCCAGTAGCTCTTTAGGCATGGGTTTTAACGCAAGCAGTTTTTTGTATGATATTGGAAGAGGGTTAGGTGATTCTTTATATCAGTCTTTGGACAACGAAATGCCAGAGATAGAATATTAAGAATGCTCCTGCTGGGATTCGAACCCAGGTCACAGCCTCCGCAAGGCCATATGATATCCAAGCTATAATTAAGTGATTAAGAAATTAAAGGTCATGAAATTTAATCTTCTTTTAAATCTTTTCTAAAATTTTTAATGTCTTTTTCAGATAAATTCTCGACAATTTGATCAAACTCAGCAACAAATGTTTTACACTCTTGTAACATTTGAGCAACCTCTTTTTGTTTATCTATTTTCATATAATATTGTGCATCGATCCTTTTATCTTTATGTTTTTCAATTGTTTTTACCTGTTCTTTTCCAAGCATTGTTTTTACTACTTCTATTGAACAGGAATGGTTTTCACATTTTACTCCTATTTTTTGCAAAAAAGAATATAATGCATAGTAATCAGCATAATAAATAATAACAGTTGCCCATAAAAGATCATCATCTTTAAAATCTTTTTCCGCTCTTTCTAATGATGATTTAGATTCTCTTAAGTAAGCTTTTGCTAAACGTTCATTGGGTTCGACTATTCTTAACCCTTCTTTTAACTTAAAACACCATTTAAGTTTTTTATTCATGATAATACTTCCACATGAGATTTACAAAAAATGAATGATTATTTAAAATTATGTGGTTTTCTTTTATTTCTTCAATTAAGGTTTCTTTTTGCATTAATGCTTTTTGGAATGTTCTTTCTGTTATTTTTTGTTTATGAATTTTATAAGGTAATAAGTGGAAAGGTAATTTTTTTTCCGAAATAACCATTAAATCCATATCAGAATATTTATTTGCTTGTAATTTGGCAAAACTTCCAAAAACTATGAATGGTGAATTATTTTCAATTTCCTTTAAGAATGTTTTAATTAACGGATATTTTTCAATAAAAGAAAATGTTTTTTGTATTTCTGCCTGGATAAGATAATATTTTGTATTTATGTTATCTAAATTAAGCTTGAAATACTTATTCTTTCCTCTAATTTTGCTTTTTATAATATTTGCTTTTTCAAGATTCTTTATTGCTGTTTGTGTTGTTTTTAATGGAATTTTAGTTAGCGTATGAATCTCTCTTAAATAAAATTGTTTATTGTAATCTCCTAAATAGAGTTTTAATATTCTTAATTCTTTGTTTCTTTTTAGATACATATGTATCGATTTATATACAAGAGTATTTAAGCTTTTCTGTTTTTCTTTTAAAATCTTACTGGTGACAGATGTCACTTTACTACACACTTTTTTAAACAATCTTTATATAATAAATTATAACAAAAGGGGTGTATACTATGTGTTGTTTAGATATAATCGAATCAAATGACTTATATTCTTTTCAGACGCAATTTTGTACTCAGCCGAAGGCAAAACCCTAACCTTCAAATTTTAAAAATAATATTTATCTAAATCTTTAAACAACGAAATGCCAGAGATAGAATATTAAGAATGCTCCTGCTGGGATTCGAACCCAGGTCACAGCCTCCGCAAGGCCATATGATATCCAAGCTACACTACAGGAGCATAATAATCTTCATTTTCAAAAGCTTTATAAAGATTTGCAATTTCTCTTTCCCCTATGGCAGACAATAAAAAATTAGTTTGTAATTCCTGTAAAAAAGATCTTTTGAACGACAAAGGTTCAGTGGTTTTTTTATGTCCACAGTGTGAAAAAGCTGACATTGTAAGATGTAACCATTGTAGAAAGATTGCTGCTAGATACACCTGTCCTAGTTGTAGTTTTACTGGGCCTAATTAAGTGATTATAATGGCACAAGCAATATTGACTATAAAAATAATGATGGAAAGTCCTGAAGTAGATCTTTCTAAGGTTGAAGAAGATTCTAAGAAACTTATTTTGGAGTTGGAAGGTGAAGTTGGCAAAGTTGAGATTGAACCAATAGCCTTCGGCTTGAAAGCTTTGAAACTATACATCGTAATGGATGAAAGTATTGGCTCTGATGTTTTTGAAGAAAAATTAAAAACTGTTGAAAATGTTCAAAGCGTTGAAGTTGTAGACTTCCGTCGAGCATTAGGCTAATGACAACTGTTCGTGAAGCATTATTACAAGCTGGTACTTCTTATAATTTAGGTGGTTTAATGAATTTTAACTATTGTACTTTTCCTGAAAGGAATGTTATTCGTAAAGCTAAGTTTGAGTCAAGCGTTTATTACAATGCTAATTTGGTTGTGGGTGATAAGATGTTTGGCCACAATGTTTTAAAGTTTGCTTCTAATGCTAAACGTAGGGAACGTGAAGCACAGTTTTTACGCGACGTTGAAGAATCTCTAGTCACTCCCAAATTAATTGGAGAATTAGAAGACGGTTTAATTCTAAGTTATGTTGAAGGTAAAAATGGTCGAAAGATTATGGCTGCAGGTACAAGAACTGAGAAAGAATATTTAATCATGGGTGCGGCAGCTTCAATGTCATCGATTCATAAATATAGTAGAGCATTGGGAGATGCACATATTAAAAACTGTTTAAAACAAAAATTAGGTGTTAAATGGTTAGACTTTGATTTGGTTGTTGATGAGAAAGATTTGGTTACTGCACAAGCTACTGACATTTTAAAATTCTTTTACTCTGTTGTCAAAGTTTTACCTTATGAACAATTAGAAGAACAGGTAAATTCTTTTGCAAGAATGTGGCCTGTTTATTATGGAACAGGTTGTTTTAACCATTTGTATAAGAAAAAAGTTTTAGGAAAAGTAGAAGATATGTTATTCAGCGAAACAGAATCTTTAATTATGAATCATCTTTATCCTGAAAGAACTAAATTATTAAATAACGCAATTTCACAAGAATTCGCTAAACACATCTAAATATTTTTTGTTCAATCCGCCTAAACGGAAAATAATAACTTCTTTAACACCATTATTTTTAGCTAGTTTTAAATCTCTTTTAAGCAAAGAAGGTTTTATCTTAGGTTCAGTACCTAATTTTCCGACAGCAGTTGTTCCTAATGCAACTAAAAAACTGTCACCATAATCTTTCACACCTTTTTCAAATTCATATTTAATTATCTGTTCACCGAAATCATGCATTGACGAGTAAACCATTTTAACAATTTTGTTATTATATTTTTTAGGGTCAAAGTTCAACCCGAAAAAACCCATAAAGTTTTTCATTATTCCGTCAACAATAAGATACTCTGCAACATAAACATCTTTCTTATGACTTTTGAAAAAGTTTTGTATATCTTTTTTGTTACGAAAAAAATTATGCATTTCTGTTAACAGTCTTCTTTTTTTCCTAGGCAGTTCAGCATCCCATAAAACGTTCATGTTACGCACATCATTTATTGTACGTTTCAACGCTTTACGCTTGGTCCAAGGCGACAGCCAATATCCTTCTCCGTTTTTTAAAATTGGCCAATAAATAACTTCTTTAATATACTTGGATTTAATTTGTTTTTTAATTTCACAAAACTCTTTTAAACTCTTAGCAGCAACATATAACTTGGTAGGAAACTTAACGAATTTGATTTTATCAAGATTCTTTTTAGTCGGAAACTCTTCAAAAAAACTTATAATCATATTTAGAGTATAGAAAGCTTTTTAATGATATAAACTTTTGCATTTTATTTATGACATTAACACCAGAAAAGATTGAACAAATCAAGAAACAGTTAGAAGGCTTATCTCCTGAAAAACAAAAGAAAAAGGTTCAAGAAATCATGGCTAAGTTATCGCCTGAAGAACGTGAACAGTTGATGGGTGGCCAACAACAATGTCCGTTTTGTTTAATGAACGAAGGGAAAATACCGGTAAAAAAAGTTTATGAAGATGATAAAGTCATGGCCATTTTAGATATTAACCCTGCTAATAAAGGCCACGTTATTCTTTTCCCGAAAAAACATTATCAGTTGTCAGCACAAATGGATGATGATATCACATCACACTTATTCGCAGTTGCAAACAAACTTTCGTCAGCAGTTTTTGAAGTTACAGGCGCACAAGGAACTAATATTCTTTTAGCTAATGGTCCTGTTGCAGGCCAGACAGCTCCGCATGTTTTGGTAAACATTATTCCACGGTTTGAAAACGACGAAGTTGCTATCGGATGGAAACCTAAACAGATTGACGAAAATGAAATGGGTAAGATAGCTCAAGAGATTTCAGTCAAAGCATCCGCAATAAAAGTTTCTAAGCAGATAGAAGTAATCAAACCTAAAAAATTAGATGTTATTGAAGATAAAGACGAAGAACCAAGAATTCCTTAAAGCATCGTAAGGAATAATAAAATGTTTCCAAAGATTATTGTAACTAAACCTGTCAAAAATATTGCTGGCGCAAACGGCATACCTTCTTTAAGCAAAACTTTTTTAACTTTATATTTTATTAAAAGATTAATTTGTTTTTGATCAATGCCAGGATCTTGAGGTCCACATATTAAACGATTATTTATTTTAACTTCTTGACCAATCCAATCACCTTCAGTTAATTTATTTGGTTGAACCCATTTGAACATGTTAACTTTTTCAACAACTTTAACAAAAGTAAACACGTACATATACGCAATCATAAAAACAAAAGTTAAAAGATAAATTGTTTTTAGAAAAGCATCGTCAGTAATAATATATGCAAGGATTAAGAACAATGCTAAACCAAGTATGATACCTTGCTGGTTTTTAGTTTGGACCACTTTACGTTTAAATTCTGCAACACTTTTCTTTCTGTTTTTAACAAACAATACAACACTCCATACAAGGCCATATACAGAACCTACAACGAACAAGTTAATCACAAAAATTAACAAGTAAGGTAATGTAGGTTCTAAGAAAAACGGAGTTGTTGCGAAAACCGCGCCTAGACCCATAAGAAGTTTAGCATCACCGCCCCCCATTTGTTTAGAATAATACAAAACATTTCCTGCTACAAACATTATTGCAAATCCTAACAAACCGTACAAGAAATAATACCATGCGCTAGTTGTCAAAGAATGTATCAACCGTAATCCTAAGATAGAAACAATTAAACTGAAATTTAGCCAGTCAGGCACTTCCCGAGTTTTAATGTCAAATAACGAAGCAAATACCAGGGCTAATAAAGCAATGAAGATAATTAGGATGTCCACTATCATTGTTTATAATATACCCTTTTTGCTTTATAAATTGTTTCATTAGTTTTATATATGCGACACTTTTCACCAGTATTTATGGTAAAGATAATTGGGGCAGGCCCCGCGGGTAACTACGCTGCTTTTCTACTTGCACGCAAAGGTTATGATGTTGAAGTGTTTGAGGAACACAAAGCTATCGGCAAACCTGTCCAGTGTACTGGTATTGTTACGCACTCTTTAGATTCTATTATCAAAGTTAAAAAAGAATTTTTGGTTAACACTATAAAAAATGTTAAGATTAATTCAGTCAACAGTTGTTTAGATTTAAAACTTAAGAACAAAGATTATATTATTGATAGAACTAATTTTGATTCTTACTTGGCAATGTTAGCTTCTGATGAAGGAGTGAAGTTTAGGTTAGGTAAACGGTTCCAAGGTTGTTCCAAAACTAAAATGAAGATTGGAAATAAAATAATGCCTTACGATAAATTAATTGGCGCTGATGGCCCTCATTCTTTGGTAGCTCGTTCTTCACAAATGTACAGTAAAAGAAAATTCGTTGCTGGTGTACAAGCTAGGATAAAAGGAAAGTTCGACCCAGAATGTTTTGAAACTTGGTTAGGGTTAGGCGAGTTTGCATGGTTGGTCCCTGAATCTGAGAATACTGCCCGAGTAGGTGTTATTGCAAAGAAAAATTCTTCTAAATATTTGAAAAAACTTTTAATGTATAAGTTTAAGCGTTCTAAAATCCTAGGTTTCCAAGGAGGTTTAGTTCCGTTGCATAACCCTTGGCAAAGGATACAAAAAAATAATACTTTTTTGTTAGGTGATGCTGCAACGCAAGTTAAAGCTACAACTTACGGCGGAATAGTTTACGGTTTAATGGCAGCTGAAGAACTTACAAAATCGTTCAAACATTACGAACTAAATTGTACTAAACGGTTTGGTAAAGAATTGTATACATCGTTAAAGATGCGTAACATAATGAATAACTTTTCTCCAAGAGATTATGATAAGTTGGTAAGAATGTTTTCTGACGAAAAACTTAAATCGATTCTACAAACTCATGATAGAGATTTTCCTGTACAAATGTTAACAAAAATATTATGGAATAAACCATCAGTTGTAAAGTTTGCTAAGAATTTAGTTTAATTTATACCTTAAAATAGCACCAATGCCTCCAATACCATCCAGCTTTTTACCACCGTCATGATCAATAGAAATAATGTGCACGTTACCTTTCATAGAATCAACATTTTTCATTAACGAATCTAATTTTGCAAACTGTTCTTTATCCCTAAACTCAGTGATAAGCTTATCAGTTACTAAAAGGCTTTTAACAGCGCCAGCATCGACAGCACTTTTAGTTTCTTTAAACCCATAAACAGCTAAATTATCTTTAGAGATTTCAGCTAAAAGTTCTTCAACCATTGCAATCTCCTGAACAACCCTATCTTGTTTTAGGACAGTCTTAATTTCGTCCCGTTTCAAAACTTCGTTAATCCCATTTTGTCCAGTAGTGTTACATGTTACTAAAGTTATTTTGCTTGAAAGCTGAGAACTTTTTTTCTTCAAAACTTTCATAAACTCATCTTTCCAAAATGCAGGACTCCCAATGATAATATTTTCAATTTCGTATCGTTTAACATAATCTTCCAGAAGTTTAGCAACTTCTGAATAAAACTCAGAAATTTTGTGTGAAGATTCATCACCTTTACGCTCAACATCACCGGAAAACTCGTTTATGATTTCAAACCCATACTGTTTAAGCAAAGCAAAACTTGCTGAATCTCTATCAAAAACACAAATTAAAACATTAGATTTTTTTTCTTTAGCAGAATCTTCAAGTTTTTCAACCTGATAATTTAACCATTTAAGTTTAGAAATTGTAATCCTAACACCTTCATTTAAATCAAAAGTATGGTAAGATCCTTTAGGAATTTCTTCAGCACCTTCAACAACTTTACCAGAAACACGTAAAGAATTTGAAAACTTGTGAAACTCAATCTTTTCTACATTTATTGAAAGGTGTACCGGTTTTTTAACAATCTTAGCTTTACGTTCATCTTCGCCACCGATTTTTATTTTACGAAAAGTTTTACCACTAACTTTATCCTCTGGTTCAATTATATGACTAAGGTACCATAAGTCGTCAAGGTTGGTTATTTTAACTTTAACATCGCCTTTACGATAATTTTTTGACAAAACTTGCATTCTAAAATGGCAAAAGTTTATATATTAATAAGGCTTTTCTTTTTATTAGATGATAAGAAAAAAAGGGCAAGCTTCTGGTATAGAAATTTCAATATTTATTACTCTTTTAGCGTTATTTATTTTAGTTTATGTCCTTTTAATTCCTCCTGCAGAACGTGCTGCATTATTAGATGGTGAAGTTATTGGCGACGATGATTCAGTTACAATAGGAGATTATGAGACAGTATTATTGTCTGAATCGCCCGGCGACATTCATTCTTACAAAACAAATGTGCAGAAAAGCAGTTTAGAATCAATGCACTTATACTCTCAAACAGGTTCAGAGACCGAAAACATAATTTCTGCGTTGACAGTTTCAAGAACTTTATTTAAAGACAATTACAAACAAATATTTTTTGACGTTGACGATTTAAACGTGTTGGATTCGTTACATCTTTTATTTTTAATAACAGATGCTAAAGGTGAAATGACTATTCAGTTGAATGGCAGGTTAGTTTTTGAAGGCGAACTTATATCTAACCAGTTACCTATTGACTTGCCTGTTAGTGGATTGGTTGAAGGCGAAAATGAGTTAAGGTTATCTGTTAATTCGCCAGGCTGGGCATTATTTTCAGCAAACAGGTATAGGTTGGAAGATGTTTCTTTAATTAGGGAAATAATTGAAGAAGAAAATGAAGCTACAAGAACTTTTTATATCGATTCCGATACACAAATTAAATCTGCATCATTAAACTACTTTTTAACTTGCAACACTGTAAGTGATGAAGGTACTGTGACAATTTATCTAAACAATTATAACGTTTTCAATGATAGAGTATTTTGTTCATACTTGGAAGAAAGAGAATTAATTCTGAACAAAAATTATTTCATTGGTGATATTAATACTTTAATGTTTACTATCGATGAAGGTAATTTCAATATTGAAGAAATTGAAGTTGAACTAGAATTAGAAGAAAGTTCATACCCTACATACTCTTTTGATATCGATACGGAAACTTACACTGAAATACTTTCTGGGGAAAAAGAGGTGAGTATAGCTTTCTCTTTTGAGAAAAGTGGAACAAAAAAAGCTTCAGTTAGTGTCCAGGATAGTGAGTTTTCGTTCGATACTTCAGCTACTAGTTATACTAAAGTTATAACTTCTATGATTGACAACGGAGCTAACACAATTAAAGTTGTGCCGAAGGTAGACTTTAAGATTAAAAGCTTGATGGTTTACGTTGAATAAAACTTAAATACTTCTTTATATTTTTTTGATTGAAATGATAATATCAGATTTACATATCCATAGCAGATTCTCTAGAGCTTGCAGCAAAAATATTACAATTGATAAATTAGAAGCATCTGCCAAGATTAAAGGAGTAGACTTATTAGGCACCGGAGATTTTACACACCCTAAATGGATAGAGGAAGTAAAAGAAAAGTTAAAAGAAGATGATAGTGGAATTTTAAGAACTAAAAATAATTTTCCTTTCTTGTTACAGAGTGAAGTGTCTTTAATGTATTCGCAGGATGGTAAAGGGAGAAAAGTACATCACATTATTTTAGCACCATCTTTAGAAGTTGTTAACCAGATTACAGAAATGTTTCTTAAAAGAGGCAGGGTAGATTATGATGGAAGACCAATCTTTGGCATGTCTTCGATTGAACTGTTAGATAACTTAAGATCTATTTCTCATAAGATTGAAATGATACCTGCGCATGCATGGACACCTTGGTTCGGAATATTTGGTTCAAACTCAGGATTTGACACATTAAAACAATGTTTTCAAGAAAAAACTAAACATATACACGCAATTGAAACAGGTTTAAGCTCAGACTTAGAAATGAACTGGCGTTTGTCACAGTTAGACAAAATAAACTTGGTATCCTTTTCCGACATGCACTCGTACCATCCATGGCGTTTAGGACGCGAAGCGACCATGTTCGATTGTAAACTGACTTATGATAATATTCTAAAAGCGATTAGGACAAGGGAAGGTTTGGGTCCGACAGTAGAAGTTGAACCAGCTTACGGTAAATACCATTGGGACGGCCACAGAAATTGTAACGTTTCTTTATCACCAAAAGAAACTGAAAAAAATAAAGGCATTTGTCCTAAGTGTAACAAACCTGTAACCATTGGTGTTGAATATAGGGTAGAACAGTTGGCAGACAGGGCCGAAGGTTACGTTCCAAAAAACTCACAAAAGTTTTACAAACTAATACCATTATCAGAATTAATTTCTTTAGTTGTACAAAAAGGCATTACAACAAAAACAGTTTCATTAGAATTTGATAAATTGTTAAACAACTTCAACAACGAGTTTAACATTTTATTAAATGTTTCAAAAGAAGATTTACAAAAAGTTGTTACACCTAGACTTGCAGATATAATAATAAAAAACAGAGAAGGTAAATTAAAAGTCAAACCTGGTTACGACGGAGTTTACGGTGAAGTTCAATTATAACAACAAAATAAATCATTTTAACCAAAATAAGTCAAATCGCTAGAACCTTTATGCGTACTTTCTGCGACCTCTTTAAGTAACTTAGCTTTTTCTGTCAATTCTTTTTCAATAGCTGTAATTTCTTCATCTAATTGTTTGATTTTAAGATTTAGATCAAACCTATTATTTAGAGTTTTCAAAGTTTCACGCGCTTCCTTAATCCCGATATATGAAGGGTGACCAAATGTTTGTGTAAGGACAGCAACTGCAGGAATTTTACGTTTTTCAGCTAATCCTAACAACAATCCTGTGACACCGATAATAGGTCCGACGACACCATAGATTTTCTTCTCACAGTCTTTAAATGTTTTAACAAACTTAGCATTATTTCCGGTAACATAAACTTTAGGTTTCTTAGGTATATGGTGTAATCCTATACCTCCAGTTGTAACTATGGCTTGACCTTTATGTATTTCAAACCAGTCTAGTAAAACATCACAAAAATCGTAACAACCTTCTTCGTCAACAGGCTGTATGTCTCCTGCTAATAATAAATAATCTTGACCTTTAATCTTCTTGTAATAAATACTTATTGTAGGAAGTTCAATAAGGTGATTTTCACACACAAAAACTGAATGTGGGAACTGATTAGAAGTGATTTCCATTATTTTTTTCGCTTTAAGATTTTCAATCATAAAATCTATAGCTATTTTGCCAACATTACCTATCCCAGGCAAACCTTCAATCAAAATTGGCTTGTTAAGCTTCACTTTAATCAGTTGTTCGATTTTGTAAACCATTAGAGTTAAGAAACTTTGCGTTATTTATAAAGTTTATCCTATAAAAATTAGAAAAAAGTTTATTAATACGGAAAACATTAAGATAATTGGATGGAAAAAATAACTTTTACTAGAATTTTTAAAACATCTATTGTAACAGCTTTAACAGTAGCAGTAGCCTTTATTTGGAGAGATGTTATTTTAAATATTATTCACTATTTCTTTCCCTCGAATGGTGTAGTTTATTATGAGCTAATTATTGCTATAATTGCAACAATTTTTGCAGTAATATTAATTTATTTTGTTTTAAAAACAGAATTTGAAGCTGAAAAAGTTTTTAAAAAGTTTAGAAAAAAATAACTATTCATCTTTTTTAGCCATTCTACGATATTTTCCCCATTTATCTTGTGGGCTAAACTTAGCAGGACGACGTGAAAGAGTTTTTTTATCGCACACAGGACATTTTTCCTGCATTGAATAGACTTCACATTTGTCACAATATAAAATATGTTGACTCATTTTTTCAGAACCAGTGCTACTCCTTCTTCATTAGAGAGGGTATGTATAATCTTAGCTGTTATTTCTTCAGTAATGTTTTGTGCTTCAGGATAATTAGTGGCTTTTACTTGAACTTGATAATTAGGGGCACCGATGTAAAGTAAAACTGCATCATATTTTTCTTTTTTAATTAAATCAGATGCAGCTTTGATAGCTTTCCTGATACGTTCAACACCATCAGGTTTAGAACATGTTAACTGCATATTAGTTTTTATTAAAACTTCTGGCGGTTTGATACGTTCTTTAATTAAAGCTATTAAAACATCTTTATGTTCTTTCTTAATTTTAATTTTTTTAAGAACATCTTCATCTTCCTTAATTACAATTTTTTGGAACGCTGGATATAAACCGCCAAACTCTTGAATAATATTATTAACAAAATCTTTGTATAAAACATCAACTTTAACTTTAGTTTTTTGCGCAAGTGCTTCAATTATTTTTTCAGATTTTCCCTCTTGCTTAAATTCTTCAAGCTTATTTTTCTTAGCGCTTAATGCAACTCTTCGTAATGACAAATCAATATGTCCTTTTTCTTTACTGATATGAAGAACTTTACAAACAATCATTTTATCTTCGCGAACATAATCGCGAATGTTTCTGATTCTACCTGGAGCAATTTCAGAAATGTGTATCATACCTTCTAGATTTTCATACTCGTCAATTTTAGCAAAAACAGAATGGAACAGAATCTTTTTAACAGTACAAATAACAATATCTCCTTCTTCCGGTAAACCTTGTTTTTTGTAATACATAATTATTATTCTAAGACTTCTAGGACTCGTGCTTTAATTTTGCTTTTACCACCACTAGGTTCAGCAAGAATAGTCTCGCAAACTAAACATTTAATTTCAGAAGCACATTTACCGAAAATAACCTGTTCATTTTTACATTTCGGGCATCTTGCTTTTATAAATTTACTTTTTGGTTCTTTGATATCCATTTTCTATTGCTCCTTTGCAACAATCTCAATCTTTTTCATTCGAATCCCTTGTTTTTGTACAATTGATTTTCCACATTTTTCACAAGCAAATCTTAAATCAACTTTTTTGGAAGTTTTTGCACCAGTACGTTTAGGTTTGGTAGGTTTAGAATAACGTCCTAAGTTACCGTATCCTCGACGTTCACCACGTTTTTTGATTCTGGAATTAGAACCTCTTGATAACGGTTTAGCTTTACTTCGACCACGCTGTTTAGATTGTGTGACAGCTACTTCCTGATGTGATTTACACTTCGGACAATACCGTTTCGTTTTCTTGGGAATTTTCATTTTCTGCTTGATTTTGTTTGACCAGCATTTCTGCAATATTTTTTTGAAGCTTAATTTGCTGACCTTGTATATATGGTCCGTAAGTGTTTAAATCAGGACCAACAAACTCTGGCACATCTTTAACCAGCTTTATTATACAATTTTGGTTTCCTGTTATTTTTAAATCTTTCTCTTTTGGCGGAGCAGCCTCAGTAGCCAGTAAACCCAGCAAAATCTCACTTCTAAAGCCATCTAGACCCTTTTTTATGGCTTCATATAGCTTTTTTTCCTCTTCTAACATGGGTCCAAGATTATTTTCTCTTAAGCTGCGAGAGTGAAACAAAGCTAATTGTACAATTTTACCTTCCCGTTTTTCGTATAATTCTTTTAAAATTTTTTGAATATTTTTAAGCTGAATTTTGGTCTTTTCAACTTCTGTTGACGCAAAAATGCTATCTTTTTGTTTTTGTACTGTTAGGATAGATTTCTTTTCGCTTAGATATTTTTTAACGTTCGCAAAGAATTCTGGATCGAGGTTTTGAAGTTCTGTCCTAAACTTTTCTCGTCTAAGGATTTCGTACAGATTTTCGTAAGTAATAATTACTTCTTTTTCGTCCATAGTTAGAAGTTGGAAATGCAGAGTTTAAAATTGTTTATGTGTTAGAGGGTTTATTTAATTAAAGAATCACTCATAATTTCGGGTTTTTTAAGATTCATCAGTTCTAATATTGTAGGGGCAACGTTATAGATGGATCCTTGTTTTAGTTTAAATTTTTTATTACTGACAATAATACAAGGTACAGGGTTTAAAGTGTGAGATGTTTTATATTTTCCATCCATTTCTTCAGCATTACCATGGTCAGCTGTAATTACAAAATCCCATTTATTAAATTTAGTAACAATCTTTTTTAAACATTGGTCAACAGTTTCAATAGCTTCAACTGTAGCTTTAATATCGCCAGTATGTCCAACCATATCCGCATTAGCAAAATTTATGAGAACAAAATTATATTTTTTAGCTTCATCCAAAACTTGATACATAATTTCTTTTGCTGACATTTTAGGTGTCATATCATAAGTTTTAACTTTTGGTGATGGTACAATTATACGTTCTTCGTTATCAAATATTTTTCCGCTTAAGCCATTAAAGAAAAAAGTTACGTGTGCATATTTTTCAGTTTCAGCAACGCGAAGTTGTTTTATACCATTCTTGCTTAATATTTCTCCAAGAGTTTCTGTTAAGTTAATTGGTTCAAACATTACAGGCACATTTAGCTTTTCATCATATTGAGTCATACAAACAAAGTTAAGGTGTGGTACATAATTACGTTTAAACCAGCTAAACTTTCTTTGTGTAAATGCTTTAGTAGTTTCTCTTGCTCGGTCTGACCTAAAATTAAAAAATATGATGGTATCTTTTGCCATGACTGGTCTGTATCCTTTGATTATCTTAGGTGTGACAAATTCATCAGTTTCTCCGACGGAATAAGAATGTTCAAGAGCTTCCAAGGCGGTGTCAAACATTTTCCCTTTCATTCCCACCATAGCATCATAAGCTTGCTTTTCTCGTGTCCATCTATTATCACGATCCATTGCATAATATCTTCCAGTGATTGTACCTATTTGTCCCACACCAATCTTTTTCAATTGATGTTCCAGTTTTTCAATATACTTTTTTGCCGATTTAGGTGGCGTATCACGCCCGTCCAGGAATGCGTGCACATAAACTTCTTTGATACCTTCTTTCTTGGCAGCCTGAATTAAAGCAAACAAATGGTCAATATGAGAGTGTACGCCCGCATCAGAAAGTAAACCCATCAAATGTAATTGGGTTTTTTCTTCTTTAGTTTTTTTAAACGCTTCTTTAAGAATTTTATTTTTGAAGAAAGATTTATTTTTTATTGCAGTGTTTACTCTTATAAGATCTTGTTCAACTAAACGTCCTGCTCCTAAATGCAAATGTCCAACTTCCGAATTCCCCATGTACCCTTTCGGCAAACCAACAGCTTCAGCACTAGCTTTAAGTTGAGTATAAGAATTTTTTTTAAGTAAATAGTTAAAGAAAGGAGTTTTCGCTTTCAACACAGCATTCCCCTTTTTTTCAGTTCTAAGACCCCATCCATCTAACACTATTAGCATTAAAGACATAAGTTATATAATGACAGTAGATTTTATAAAGGTTTACTCTTGCAAAAAATAGGATGTATAAGATAAAACAACAACCTGAAGATTTTATTGTTAATGAAATGATTGATTTAGACATTTCACCTGGTCCATATTTGTATTGCGAGATTGAAAAACGTAACTGGAATACTATGAGTTTGGCTAAAAAGCTGGCTAAAGAGTTAAGAATCAAGGAGAAAGAGGTAGGTTTTGCTGGTTCTAAGGATAAGAAAGCTGTTACGACACAATTCTTTTCATTTTTGAAAGTTTCTAAGGACATGATTTCTAAATTACAAATTCCTGATGTTAAGATTAAGGTTTTAGGTTATGGTAAAGAACGTTTGAGTTTGGGGGATTTGAAAGCTAATAAATTTATTATAACAATTCGTAATTTGGATAAAGTGTTTAAGGGGGTGGTTACAGAGATGAAAAATTATTTTGGCGAACAACGTTTTGGTGTGGAAGGTAAGAATCATATTATCGGAAAATTATTGTTGCAAAATAAGTTTAAGGAAGCTTGCGAAGAATTAAACTTGGATATAAAAAATAATGATTATATTGGTGCATTAAGAAAATTTAGTAAGAAAGAGTTGTTATTATACTTACATGCTTACCAATCTTGGTTATGGAACATTAAAGCACGAGACATTCCTTCGGGTAAATTGGAATTGGTAGGTTTTTTGACTGAAACAAATGTTTACGACGATTTGTTGGCTGAGGATGGTTTGACTCGTAGGTCTTTTATTTTACGTCCTATGCCAGAACTTGCAGTTGAAGGTGCAGAACGTAAAGTTATTGTTGAAGTTAAAGATTTTCAAGTGGTTGAAACTTCTGACGATGAAATATTTTTTGGTAAAAACAAACAGGTTTTGAAATTTACGTTACCTAAGGGCTGTTATGCTACAATGTTATTAAAACAGTTGTATGGGTAATAATAATCTTTATATATATTAAATAAGTTGTATTTCTTATGTTTAAGTTTTTGAAGGAAAAGGTTCAAGGAGCAATAGATAAGATTTCTACTAAAGTTGAAGAAGAAGTTGAAACTATTGACATTCCAGTAGAAGGTAAAAAAGAAGTCCTAAAAGAAGAGGAAACTCCTGATCCTGATCCTGAACAGAAAGAAAGCTTTTTTGGAAAGATTAGAGATAAGGTTGAAGAAACTTTTCATAAAAAGGAAGAACTCAAGGAAGAACTTGAAGATATTCCTGAACTCCCAAAAGAAGAACTTGTAATTGAAGAATCTGAAGAAGAAAAGAAAGGTTTTTTTGAAAAAGTTAAAGATAAATTTTCTAAAGAAGAAAAACCGAAAGAGGAAAAGAAAGTTGAACTTCCTAAATTTGAAGATGTTTTAGAGGAAGAACCCAAGAAAGGTTTGTTCAAAAAGTTTAAAGAAAAAATTGGTTCAAAAAAGATTTCTGAAAAACAGTTTGAAGGTTTATTCTGGGACTTGGAATTAGCATTGTTAGAAAATAATGTTGCTGTTGAGGTTATTGAAAAAATAAAAAATGATCTTAAAATAAGTATGGTAGATGTTCCGATCCCTAGAGGGGACATTAATAACAAAATCTTGAATTCATTAAAAACAAGTATAACTGAAGTTTTACAAGCTCCGGAGAAACAAATTTTAGATTTAATTAAACAAAAACAAGAAAAACCTTATGTAATAGTTTTTCTGGGGACTAACGGTGCAGGTAAAACTACAACTATTGCAAAAGTAGCTAATCATTTACAAAAAAATAATTTAAAATGTGTTTTAGCAGCCGGTGACACTTGGCGTAGTGCTGCAATTCAACAATTAGAAGCTCATGCAAAAAAACTTAATATTCCAATCATAAAACATGATTATGGTTCCGATCCTGCAGCTGTTGCTTTCGATGCAATTAAAATGGCTCAAGGAAAAAAATTAGATGTTGTATTGGTGGATACAGCAGGCCGACAGCATAGTAATGTAAACCTGATGGATGAATTAAAGAAAATAGTTAGAGTTTCTAAACCTGACTTAAAACTTTATGTTGGTGAAATGATTGCTGGTAATGATTGCATAGATCAGATACAATCTTTTGACAAGGCGGTAAACGTTGATGGTGTAATTTTAACTAAAGCAGATATAGATGATAAAGGCGGTACAGCTATCTCAGTGACGTATGTCACAAAAAAACCAATATTCTATTTAGGAAAGGGTCAAGAGTACGAACAATTAGAAGAGTTCACACCTAAAAATATCTTAGACAACTTAGGATTTTAAAAACATTTATAAACTTATTTGCCTATTAACTTTTTTATATTTATTAAAATGAGGTGATATAATTGGTAAACTATAACGAAGCTTTCAAGCGACCATTTACAGACATAAAAAGTTTAATCATTGGATGTTTGTTAAACATTCTTCCGATAATAAACTTTTTTGCGATAGGTTATATTTTAAAATCGACAGACACACTTTTTTCGAAAAGAAAAAATTTTGCTATGCCAGTTTGGACAGATTGGGGCAATTTATTTGTTAAAGGTCTAGTTGCATTTGTAATTGCAATAATTTATATGATCCCTGCATTAATTTTATTTGCCTTTGCTGCTGCATCAACAGGTTTTGCTGCAATAACTGCTACAGACTTGTCAACAATGGGCCTTGCCAGTTTTGGTATTTTAGGAATCATTGGTATGATTGTTTCCCTTGCTATGGCATACATAATTCCGTCAGCAGTGCTATCTTATCAAATGGGTGGTGCATTTGGTGCAGCTTTCACAGTAAACGTTTTCAAGAAAGCGTTTAATGGTGCATATGCAATACCTTGGATTGTAGGAATGTTGTTCACGATTGTGTTGACAGGAGTCTTAGGATTTATACCTGTTATCGGTAGCGCAATCGCAGGATACATAGGTTACGTTGTCTTACTGTCATTATTGGCACAAGATTACGCAACATTTTAATTTTTTCTTTTTTATTATTTGATTTTTTCTTCGGCTTTGTCCATTAACAAACACCATAATTTTATAAACAATCTATTTTCTAATCAACCCAATGGACTGGTTCATATTAGCATTAATAGCTGTAACATTTTTCGGGATACAAAGTTTTCTATACAAAACAGCAGCTGAAAAAGGCTACAACAAATTTACAATTATGTTTACATTCATGATCACTGTAGAGTTATTAGCGTTAATACTTTTTATCATCAAAGGCTTACCATTCGAATATTTTTTATTACTCTTACTTTTAGGATTTATTTTCGCAATAGCATTTATGCCAAAAACATTTGGTTTAATGAAAGCATTAGACTATCTTCCCACAAGCAAAGCTCTCACTGTTGCAGGTTCAGACAAAATTCTAATTGTAATTGTTGCAATACTTTTATTCGGTGAATCATTAAAACTAATACAAATCTTAGGAATACTTTTAGTATTTGTAGCAGTAAGATACCTTTACCAAGATTCGAAAGAACATAAATATTTCAAAAAACATAAATTAGGTTACATTATAGCTTTCCTTACATGGATACCAGGCATAGGTATGGAAGTTGCAAATAAATATGCAGCAACCACAGGTAATACAACTCTATACATAGTATTAACTTATGTGTTCTTAATGATATTCTCGTTCTCAGGCCACCAGTTCACTAAAAAGAATAATAAGAATTGGAAAAAGGCTATCAAATTAGGTATAGGTATAGGCGTAGTAAACTTCATAGGATACTTTGCTTTAATCTCTTCACTAAAAGAAGGGCCGTTATCAATCATATCACCAATGATAATATTTAGCACAGTTATAGGAATTATTTTAGCCAAAATCATACTTAAAGAAGAGCTTACATTAAAACAATTCAGTTTAGTTTTATTGGCTGTTTTAGGCCTTATACTCCTTAGAATTTAACCATTACCAAACCTTTATATATCCTTTATTTCTCTTAATTATTTAGGAAAATGGTACTAGACAAGCTTGGAAACTCTTTAAAACAAACATTAGCAAAAGTCGCTAAAAGCATGTTTGTAGATGAAAATCTGATAAATGAGCTAGTCAAAGACATTCAAAGAGCTTTACTCCAAGCTGACGTTAACGTTAAACTGGTTCTTGATGTTTCTAAGAAAATAAAAGAGCGAGCATTAGAAGAAAAGCCGGCCATAGGCATATCCCAAAGGGAATATATCATAAAAATAGTATATGAAGAGTTAGTAAAATTAATGGGTAATGAAAAGGTTGAAGTCAATTTAGACAAAAAACCTACTAAAATCATGCTTGTCGGATTGTTTGGTTCTGGAAAAACAACTTCTGCTGGAAAATTAGCTAAATATTTTCAAAAAAGAGGAAACAAGGTTGCTATGATTCAGACAGACACATGGCGGCCAGCAGCTTATACACAACTTGTAACTTTGGGCAAAAGGTTAAACATACCTGTTTTCGGTGATAAAGATGAAAAAGATCCTTTAAAGATTTTAGAGACTTATGAGAAAGAGTTTGACAATTATGATATTGTTATTATCGATACTGCAGGCCGTGACGCTTTGTCCGACGAGCTTGTTCAAGAGATTGAAAAGATTAACCAGAAAGTGCAACCTACTGAAACCTTTTTAGTAATTTCTGGAGATTTAGGCCAGACAGCACAGGCCCAGGCAGAACAGTTTCACAAATCTTGTGGAGTTACTGGAGTTATTGCAACTAAGATGGACGGTACTGCTAAGGCCGGCGGAGCTTTGTCAGCGTGTGCAGTTACTAAAGCGCCGATTAAATTTTTAGGTGTAGGTGAAAAGATTGACGATCTAGAAGTTTTCAACCCTCAAGGTTTTGTAGGAAGAATTCTTGGCATGGGAGATTTAGAAGCTTTGTTGGAAAAAGCTCAAGAAGTAATGAGCCAAGAATCAGCTGAAGAAGCTTCTGAGAAATTTTTGAAAGGTGAATTTAATTTTATTGATCTTTATGATCAAATGGAAGCTATGGGTAAGATGGGCTCGTTATCAAAAATAATGGACATGATACCAGGCATGGGTAAGATGAATATTCCTAAGGGTATGATTGAAGGTCAGGAAGGTAAATTAAAAAAATGGAAAATTATTATGCAGTCTTGTACCAAGAAAGAACTAGAAAACCCAGACATTTTAACTAGAGATAGGATAGACCGTGTTGCTAAAGGTTCAGGTTCACCTGTTTCAGAAGTTCGAGGTTTGTTGAAACAGTATAAGCAAAGTAAAAAAATGGTTAAGATGATGAAAGGCATGGGTTCATCTGACGATCCTAACAAGATGATGCAAAAACTTAAAGGTAAAATACCTAAGGGCATGAAACTGTTTTAAAATGAAAGTAGACTTACACTTACATTCTACCGCATCGGATGGAGACTTTACTCCGACTGAATTAATTAAAAAATGTAAAGTTAATGGTCTTTCCGCATGTGCGGTGACTGACCATGACACAATTGATGGTATAAAAGAAGCTATTGAAACTGGTAAGGAAATAGGTATAGAAGTTATTCCTGGCGTAGAAATCGCATGCGAGTCAAGCGAGATGTTAGCATACTTTTTTGACTTAGATTCTCCTGAGTTAAACGAATTTTTAGTCGAAGCAAAAAAACGTCGTATGGAGAGAGTAATAGCTGTCTTAAAAAAAATCCAAGAACAAGGTTATGATATAACATTGGAAGAATTGGAATTAAAGTATGGTAAAGATTTGTTACGAGTACATATTGCTTATTTAATGATTGATAAGGGTTATTTCAAAACTGAACGAGAAATTTTTGATCAATTGTTTGAAAAAGGTTTACCTTGTTACGTTCCACCGAATGTACCATCATTTGAAGAAGTTATATCTGTGATAAAGAAAGCTAAGGGTTTAGCTGTTTTGGCGCATCCACAATTTTTGAACGAACCAGAAAAAATTGCAGAACTTTTACCTAAATTAAAAAGGTTAGGTATGGTAGGAATTGAAACAGATTGTCCTATTACTAAACCCGAACAGAAACCATTTTTAGAAAAAGTAAAAGAATTAGCGAAAGAACTGGACTTGATTGAAACTTCTGGTTCAGATTACCACAATGATCATTGGAAAGGTAACCAGATAGGTATGCATAATTGTGGCCTTGAAACTTTAGAAAAATTGAAAGCTAAACATAAGGAGTTGTACGGATGAAAGTTATTCACCAAGGTGCGGAAGCTGTAATTAAGTTTAAAGATGGTACTATCTTGAAAGAACGTGAAAAGAAAACTTATCGTATATATGATTTGGATGATAAAATTAGAAAAAGGTCTACACGTTCAGAAGTAAAATTATTACAAAAAGCAAAAAAGATTATTCCTGTTCCTGATATTATTGATTTTTGTGATAAAGAAATGATTATCAAAATGCAGTATATTGAAGGAAAAAAGTTAAGAGATATTGTTGATGATCTTTCTGTAAAAGAACGTAAAGATATTTTCAAAAGGGTTGGTAAAAAAGTTGCAAAGTTACACAACGAACATATTATACATGGCGACCTTACAACATCTAATCTAATTGTAACAGACAAAATATATTTTATTGATTTTGGTTTAGGTTTTATTTCAACAAAAGTTGAAGACAAAGCAGTAGATTTGCAATTATTAAAAAAAGCTATCCATAGTAAACATTACAAATATGCCAAAGAATGTTTTGAAGCTGTGATTGAAGGTTACAAAGAAGAAGCTAAAGATTTTAAAATTCTTGAGAATAGGTTAAAAAAAGTTGAGTCTCGAGGAAGATATAAGAAAAAATTTTAATCCTTTCTTATTAATTCTTTAATTAATTTTCTAGAACTTTTCAAACCTATTTGTGCAGTAGGATTATCTGGATTTTCATTTATTTCTTGCTTAAATATTTCATAAGATTTTTGCGCATCATCTAAACGAGAAAAAGTTTCTGCGCGTTTGTAAAGCATTAAAGCATAATCTTGGATAAAATTTTCTTTTAAGTAAGGTTTTAATTCAAAAGCTTCTTCCATTAATTCTACAGCTCTTTTTATTTTGCTTTCGTCATGACGTTTTGTTTTTATATAAAACTCTGCGGTTCCTACCATATATCTAGCTAATAAATCAGTTACTTCGTCAATTGTTCGATGTTGTTGCATACAAGAAAGGCTAGGCTTCATTTGTGTTGCTCGTTTTAACACTTTTATAGTTTCTTCTTCAAAATTTTCTTTATGCCTAGAGATTTCATATAAACCGATGGCTGCTTCTAAATTGTTTGAATCATGTATGATAGAATTAACGAATAACACTTGAGCTTGTAAAAATTCCCCATTTTTTAAATTTTCTAAACCAGCTAGATAATATTCAACAGACAAATTAATCTTCATAAGAATTAATTTAAAACACTTCATTTAAATCATTTTCCATTAAATTACAAAAAACTTTATAAACATACGAAAAAGTATTTGATTTATTCTATGACACAAACAACATTAACAGGAAAAAATAATTTGGTTAGGGCCGAAGAATTAGCATTAAAACAAAGAGAGATTTCTATATCTGAATTTTTTACAAAAAACAGACATTTGTTAGGTTTTGACAATCCTAGGAAGGCTTTGTTAACAACAATTAAGGAAGCTGTTGACAATGCATTGGATGCTTGTGAAGAAATGAATGTTTTACCTGATATTTTTGTTGAAATTAAAAAAACTAATCACGAAGATCGTTTCATAATCATTATTGAAGACAATGGCCCAGGTATTGTTAAATCTCAACTTTCAAAAATTTTCGGCAAACTTCTTTATGGTAGCAAGTTTCATAAACTTTCACAAACAAGAGGACAACAAGGTATTGGGATTTCAGCTTCAGTATTATACGGACAGTTAACAACAGGTAAAGCTACAAAAATAATTTCTAAAATAGGAAAGAATCAAGATGCAAACATGGTTGAAATCCATCTTAATACTAAAACTAATAATCCGGAAATTGTCCAAGAAGAAATAATCGCATGGGACAAAGATCATGGTACAAGGGTTGAAATTGAACTTGAAGGCAAATTCCATAAAGGTAAGTTAAGTGTTGAAGAATATATTAAACAAAGTGCAATATCTAATCCTCATGCAACATTCACTTTAATATCTCCTGATGAGGAGAAAATTGTGTTTCCAAGAGCAACACAAGAAATACCTAAAGAACCTAAAGAAATCAAACCACACCCTTATGGTATTGAGTTAGGAATGTTAATTAGGATGTTAAAAGAAACCACTGCAAAGACTTTGTTAAGTTTTTTACAAACTGAATTTTCGCGGGTAAGTTCTAAAGTTGCAAAAGAGATTTGTGAGAAAGCAAGTCTTTACCCTAATGCAAGACCAACTAGAATTGCACGTCAGGAAGCTGACATTTTATACAAATCAATTCAAGAAACAAAAATCATGGCACCTCCAACAGACTGTGTTTCACCGATTGGCGAGGAACAGTTATTACAGGGTTTAATGAAAGAGGTTGACGCTGAGTTTTACGTGGCAACAACGAGACCTCCTTCTGTTTATCGAGGTAACCCTTTTGTAATTGAAGTGGCTGTTGCTTATGGCGGTTCCTTGGTAGCTGACGCATTAGCTAAACTTGTACGTTTCGCAAATCGTGTACCTTTACAACATCAGCAAGGCGCATGTTCAATAACCAAATCTGTCATGCAAACATCCTGGAAAAAGTATGGTTTGCAGCAAAGCAGAGGAGCCTTGCCGTCTGGCCCGTTAATAATAATAGTACACATGGCTTCTGTTTGGGTACCATTCACATCTGAAAGTAAGGAAGCAATTGCAAGTTATCCAGAGATTACAAAAGAAATGAAGTTAGCATTACAGGAGTGTGGCCGAAAACTTTCAATTGAATTATCAAAAAAACGTAAAGTTTCAGAAGAATCTAAAAAAGTTTCATACATTGAAAAATATTTGCCGCACATCGGTATTGGTTTGAAAGAAATTTTAAACTTGTCTGAGGATGATGAGAAAAATATGTTAACTATTTTGAAAGATATACTCGAAAGGAGCAGAAAATGACTCAAGTAATATCCAAAATTAAAACTTCTGCAAAAGATGTTTATGATAAAGTTTTACAAAAGAAAAAACCAGTAATGAAATTTCCTATTAGGTCTTTATCTAATGTTACTTACGATCCCAAAAAAGGTTACTTTAAATTAAAAGGTCAAACTAAGGAAAGAACTTTAACTTACAACACAGTGAAAGCTTTTGCACAAACTTTACGTATGATGGCTTTTTCAAAACAGGTGTTAGAAAATAACGACATTGCAACTAAGAGGGAAGCTTATTATGTTTCAAAAAACTGGGGCAACGCCAAGTTTAATGAACAACCTGAATCTGACACTGTAATGGATGACATTGAAGCAATGTTTGGAGTCAATAGAGAACAGATTGGATTTATTCCTGAAGAAAAAGGTGGCGACATTGCGGGCGAGTTAAAAGTTATAGACATTGACCCCTCCACAGGTGAAGAAATTAAGATTGACTGTACTAAAATGGGTACTGGTGCTTATTCGATTCCTTCATCAGTCGAACAATTAAAATTTGAAACGAACGCAAAATTTATTTTGGCTATAGAAACAGCTGGTATGTTTCAAAGATTGGTTAAACATAATTACTGGAAAAAATCTAACTGTATATTGATTTCGATGGGGGGTGTCCCTACACGAGCATGCCGAAGGTTTATTCGTAGGTTAGCTGACGAAAACAAATTACCTGTTTATGTATTTACAGACGGCGACCCGTATGGATATTTGAATATTTACAGAACTTTAAAAGTAGGTTCCGGTAATGCTGCACACTTAAACGAATTTTTTTGCGTACCACAAGCACAGTTTTTAGGCGTTACTCCGAATGACATTGAAACCTATAAGTTGCCGACTCATCCTTTGAAAGAAGTTGACATTAAACGTATTAAAGATGGTATAAAGAACGATCCTTTTGTTCAGCATTATAAAGAATGGGAAAAAGCTTTGACAAAAATGTTAAAGTTAAGCACAAGGGTTGAACAGCAAGCGTTCGCTCAATGGGGATTAAATTTTGTTATAGAAAAATATTTACCAGATAAATTAAAAGATAAAAAAAGTTGGTTACCTTAATTATTTCTATTCAGAACCTTGAATAGGTTTTTGTTCTCTTTCGTAAGTAGACTCACCAGCATCGCCACCACCAACACTTGATGTGTCGTGGATACTTCCTATTTCGAATTTAGGACTAGATCTTTTATTCTGTTGATAATCTTGCATAAATTCTTTCATATCTTCATCAACAATTTTAACTTTGGCTTTAACTTCGTTAGAATTATATTTTCCATCTAGATATATTTCTAATTCATCAAGTGACATCTCAATACGTTGACTAGGAGTTTTATCTAAAACTTCTTCTAAGAATTCTAAAGGAACTTCTTCACTCATAGGTTCGCCATCTATGTAAGCGTTAAGTTTTTCAACATCATCAAGTGACATTTCATATACTGAATCTTTAGTTACTGAATCTTTAGTTTTTTTAGTTATTACAACAGTTCGTTGAATAGGTCTTTTCATATATACATCAACATCACAATTATTAAATTGAAGATGTTCTTCTAAATCAAATTCTGTAACAGATACTTCTTCAGATTCATTTTCAGCTATTGTTAGATTTTCAACTGAAACATTTTCTTTTACTTGTTTACAGCCAGTATAATCAGTTATACCTAAAATTCCAAACATACCGATTGCTAAACCAGTTGTTGCCCATCCAAATAAATTTTTAGGCATATAACTTTTTAATTTTTGTCCTAATGTTAATTGTGGAACTTCTCGTCTTGCAGTCCATGTTTCTAATTCGCGTTGTGCAGAATTTGGAACACCAACATTGAACAAATAATTTGGAGCTTGTATTAAGTGTTGAGTAACATCTTGAGGTTCTTCAACTAAAAATTTTTCTAAGTTATCTTTAACTAAATATTGAGAAACATCCTCTGCAAAATCATCATTCGATTCTGCTGGTAATGTACATTCAATGTCTAAAGCATAGGATAAAAGTTGTTCACTGATAGTATATCTTTCAACGTTTGCTAATTCTAAAGCTAATTCAGTTAAAAAATCAGAATCTTGTTTTGTACCTTTTTCTTGTAAATAACTGGATTTATTTTTTAAAAAAAACTTCAAAGTATCATCAAATAATTTTGAACTATAACCAGCCCTGTGGGCTACATATTCAACAGTATCTTGAAGATTATCATCAATTTGTCCGTCATATTTTTGCACTAAGTTTTGTATTCTTTTTTGAAATGATTCCATTTTTTCTCCTTTAAATTATTTAATATTTTTTGTATTCTTATGTTATTTAAAGCTTCCGGTTATGACGTTCCTTCAAAGTGACAACAAAATTCCTTTTTTTAAATCTAAGTTAATGGTTTGTAACTTACCAAAACGTTTTTAAACCTTTGAATTTCTTTTTTTGTTACATGTCTCGGTAGCTTAGTGGTAGAGCACATGGCTGTTAACCATGCGGTCGCAGGTTCAAGTCCTGCCCGGGACGTTTTTTTCGACGGGCCCCTAGCTTAGTCTGGTGGAGCACTCGACTGATAATCGAGAGGTCGCGAGTTCGAATCTCGTGGGGCCCACTTAATTTTTTGTTTAGAATTTAAAAATAAATTAATGATAGAATATTATCACTTTTTTAGCATTTCTTTAGCAGCTTTAAATGGTTTTTGTTTTAGAATAAAATCCTTGAAAGGTTTCAGGTCAAGTTCTTTTTCCCTATATTCTCTTACTAAATTCTTCATACCAAAATTTTTAGGAATATCATAAATAGCATTTTTCCACTGCGTGTACCACCAACATTCACCAATATTAGTAACATCACGCGTTTTTCTTCGATCTTCGGGACATCTTGGACAAATAAATCTTAAATGATACCATGCATTTCTTTTTTTGCTAAGAAATAATGTTGGGAATGCTAACAAGTCTAGATATATGCTAATCCACTTTTTTTTCATACATTAATAATAAACAAAACTGATATTTATAAGTTTTCTTATCTTTATTTTTAATTATCATTAATTTTATAAAGGTTAAATTCTTCTTACTTGTTTATGAAAATCAAATTATTAATTTTAATTTTAGCAATATTTTTGGTAGGATGTACAATGGAAGACTCTAATAAAGTAAAACTAGAAACAACAATGGGTGACATAGTAATAGAACTAGCAGACGACATGCCGATAACCACTGGCAATTTTATAAGTTTAGTGGAAAAAGGCACATACGACGGCGTTATTTTTCATAGAATTATTGACGGCTTTATGATCCAGGGCGGCGATCCGACTGGTACTGGTTACGGCGATCCTAGAATACCTAAGATTCAGGATGAGTTTACTGACGATAATGCTAACGATAGGGGAACTATTGCAATGGCAAACGCAGGTCCTAATACTGGCTCGAGCCAATTTTTCATAAACTTGGTTGACAATAATTTTTTGGACTCAGCTCACCCTGCATTTGGTGAAGTTGTTGAAGGCATGGAAGTTGTTGATGCGATAGCTAATGTAGAAACTGATGGTAGTGATAGGCCTGTTGAAGAAGTCAAGATTATTAAGGCAACATTATTATGAAACATCCGACAGAAGTTGAAAAGTATTCAGGAACATTAGAAGAGTTGGCAGTGGATGTTTGCAATCTTAGATATGATAGGTTATCTGATTTTTTACGTTATTGTTCTAATGAAATTGCAAGTCAGGCTGGCGCTGATTCTGGAAGAGGAAGATTAAAACTTGCGCTAAGTCTTTCCTATTTGGCACGCGGGTTGAATAGGGCTAAGACACTAACTGATAAAGTTTGGAAAATATGTGGGCCTTACATGAAAGACCTCCCTTCAGAGTAGTAACAAATAGAAAGATTTAAATAATATGACTTTTTTATTTTAAATAGAAAAATGGCTGATTATGATTTAAATATGGATGAGGAATTGATAAGGATTTCTGCACCTGATACTGTAGAAACATATGGTTTAGGTCCTTGTCTAGGTATTGCATTTTATCAACCAAATACTAAAACAGGTTATATGGCACATTTAACGGCACCTGCACATGATAGTAATGTTTATGATATTGTTAACCTTGTTCTCGCAGATTTAGGTGTTGAAGATTTGAAAGTGACTTTAGCAGGTTTATGTACACTGACACCTTCTTGTGGCGTGGATTTAGAAATGTGTTTAGAAGCTAGATCATTCAATATAGATTTAAAATTTCAATTACATCAATATCTTTTAGATAAAGGTATTTCTGAATCAGATATTTCGGAACAATATGCAAAGATTCCTGGTTCAACAAGCACTTTACTTTTAGATGCAGAAGATGGCAGTGTTTATGTTGAAGAAGAAGATTTTATTCCTAATTTTGATACTGGCGATTTTGATTTTTAACTCGTAAGTTTTATATATGTTCTCTTTGAGGTTTTACATCTCTATGAAATACATTTACAAGAATAAACAGGACAGTGAAAAAGATGTTACTGAGTTACTACACCCTTATGTTAGAAAATGGTTTCAATCTAAGTTTAAAGAATTCTCTTTACCACAGAAGTTAGGTGTTATGGAAATTCATTCTAGGACTAATGTTTTGGTATCTGCGCCAACAGGCGCTACGAAAACTCTTACTGCTTTCTTGTCTATATTAAACGAATTAGTTGATTCAGCAGAGAAAGGTATTTTGGAAGATAAAGTATATGCGGTTTACATTTCTCCTTTACGTGCATTAAGCAATGATATTGCAAAAAATCTTTTAGAACCTCTTGCAGAGATTGAAAAGATTGCAGGTAAAAGTTTAGGTATTAGGGTTAGTGTACGTACTGGCGATACTCCAACTTCTGAAAAACAAAAAATGTTAAAGAACCCTCCTCACATTTTGATTACAACTCCAGAAAGCTTGGCTATTATGTTATCATCTTACAAATTCAAAGAAAATCTTTCTAAAGTTGAATGGTGTATTATTGACGAGATTCACGCGTTGGCAGACAACAAACGTGGCGTACATTTGTCTTTATCCTTAGAAAGGTTACAAAGATATTCTCCTAGCATGTGTCGTATAGGTTTGTCGGCAACAGTTGCGCCCTTGGAAGAAATTACAAATTTCTTGGTAGGCATGGAAAGAGAATGTAAAATTATTGATGTACAATTCATTAAACAATTAGATTTGAAAGTAATAAGTCCTGTTGATGATATGGTTAACACTTCCTACGAAGAAGTTAACAAAAGATTATTTCATTTGTTAGATAAATTAATACAAGAACATAAAACAACTTTAGTTTTCACTAATACAAGAGCTGGTACGGAACGTATTGTTCACCATTTGAAAACACATTTTCCTAACAATTATTATAAGATATCAGAAATACCTCCCCATGCGAAAGCTTCTTTGATTGGCGCGCACCACGGTTCGTTATCTCGTGAACATAGGTTTGAGTTGGAAGAAAGTTTACGTAAAGGCGAATTGAAAGCTGTTTGTTGTTCAACTTCTTTAGAGCTTGGGATAGACATTGGTTACATTGACTTAGTTGTTTGTATTGGCTCACCAAAATCTGTTGCAAGGTTTTTGCAAAGAGCAGGTAGGGCTGGACATAAGTTGCATGAAACAGTTAAGGCAAGAATTTTGGTAACAGACAGAGACGATCTTGTTGAATGTTCTGTTTTGTTAAAGAATGCTATAGAAAAGAAAATTGATAAAGTTCATATCCCTATGGGATCATTAGACGTTTTAGCACAACAGTTGTTAGGTTTTGCATTAGAAGAAATCTGGGACGTGCACGAACTTTTCAAAGTTGTAAAAAAAAGTTATTGTTTCAAAGATCTTGACTGGAAAGATTACGACGATTTACTTTCTTATTTGGCTGGAGAGTTTGGCGCTTTGGAAGACAGGCATATTTATGGCCGTATTTGGTTTGACAGGGGTGAAAATAAAATTGGTAAGAGAGGTAGAATGACGAGAGTAATCTACATGACTAACATTGGAACAATCCCTGACCAACAAGGCGTAGTAGTAAAGATAGGCACTAGAAAAATTGGTACCTTAGATGAAGGTTTCTTGGAAAAGTTAAAGAAAGGCGACAGGTTTGTTCTTGGCGGAAACGTTTATCAGTTCCATTTTTCTCGTGGCATGGTTGCACAAGTTTCAACAGCTGCAGGTAGAAAACCTAACGTTCCTTCATGGTACTCAGAAAGTTTGCCGTTAAGTTTTGACTTAGCTATAACAATCCAACATTTTAGATATCTTATGAAAGAAAAGTTTGATAAAAAAGTTAATAAAAATATAACAATAAAATTCATTAACGATTATTTATATTTAGACAAGAACGCAGCTGAAGCATTATACTCTTATATGAAAGAACAATATGATTATGTTGGTTTACCTAACGAAAAAGAGTTATACATTGAAAATTATACTGACGAAAACGGTAGACATTACGCAATCTTTCACACTTTGTATGGAAGAAGAGTTAACGATGCTTTATCACGTGTAATGGCGTTAGCAGTTTCTAGGGCACAACATAAAGATGTTGAGATAGGAATATCTGATAATGGTTTTTACTTAGGTTACGAAAAAGGTGTTAATGCTTTAAGCGCTTTCAAGTTAATTAAGTCAAAAGAATTCAAGCAAGCCTTAACATTATCTATTGACAAAAGTGAAATTCTTAAGAGAAGGTTCAGACATTGCGCAGGCCGTTCTTTGATGATATTAAGAAATTATTTAGGGAGAACAAAATATGTCGGAAGGCAACAAGTTAGCAGTATGATATTAATGAGTGCTGTAAGAAGGATAGACGAAAACTTTCCCATCTTAAAAGAAGCAAGGAGAGAGGTAATGGAAGATGTCATGGACGTTGACAATGCAATTAATATTATCAAACAAATTGAAAATAATGATATTAAAGTTAAAGACATTCAAACTTTGATACCTAGTCCCTTTGCATTTAACTTAGTCTTACAAGGTTACGCTGATGTTTTAAAAATGGAAGAAAGGAAAGAGTTCATTAAAAGAATGCATCAAATGGTTTTGGCAAAAATCTCATTGAAAAATGGAAATCGTAAACGGAATTGAAATGCACGACTTGTGTTTGTATGTTAAGGAAGAGAAAATGTTAGTCCTTGCTGACGTACATTTAGGCTATGAAGAAGCTTTGAATAAGCAAGGTATTATGATTCCTCGTTTTCAATACCAAGAGACAATAAAAAGAATTAAACCTATCTTAGAAAAATTAGAAATTGAAAAAATAATTGTCTTAGGAGATTTGAAACATGAGTTTGGTACAATATCTCAAACAGAATGGTGTGATGTTCTGAACTTTTTAGAATTGTTAGAACAATATTCTAATGAAATAATTTTAATTAAGGGAAATCATGATCGGATTTTAGGGCCGATAGCAGATAAGAAAAATGTTGACCTTGTTGAATATTATGAAACAAAAAATATTTTCTTTTGCCATGGTGATAAGTTGATAGCAACAAATAAACCAATTACAATTATTGGACACGAACATCCTGCAATTGCATTAGAATCAAATGGAAGAGTAGAAACTTTCAAATGTTTTTTGAAAAATGAAAACTTCTTAAACAAAACTCTGATTGTAATACCTTCATATAATTTAGTTACAGAAGGTACAAATCTTTTACAGGAAAAACTTCTTAGCCCTTATTTACAAGATTCATTAGACAATTATGAAACTTGGTTAGTATCAGATGAAGTTTATCATTTTGGTAAAGTTAAGAATTTTAAATAAATAACTTTATATACCTTTTTTCTTTTATTATTTATATGATTCCTTGGATACTAATCTCAATTGCAGTTTTAATTTTATTATTATTGGCTGTAGCAATCTTTCTTTCTAAAAAAAATAAAAGAGAACCTGATTATTATTCATTTTTTATTTTAGGAATTATTTGGACAGTAATAGGCATACCTTTAGATAACTTTGCATTGTCAGCTATAGGTATAATATTTCTTATAATCGGTTTAGCAAATAAAAATAAATGGAAAAAGAATAAGAGAACTTGGAAGAAGTTAAACAAGAAAGAAAAGAGAGTAAGAATAATTATTACTGTTATATTAGGAATTTTAGTTCTGTTAGGTTTAGTATTATATTTAATACAAATACTTTAATTAAACTATAAAACCAAGATGGTAAACAATTTTTTTAAAGCGTCCCATTTTCTCAACTTCAGCCTTGTGTTCTGTTCTCTTTAGAGCATTTTCACTATATTGTACACCCATTCTTTCAAACGTTGTATAATCCGGTTCATCTAGCATTTGATCAAAAATAAAACTATTATCTCTGCTTAATTTTAAATCTTCTTTACCCATTCTATAAGCTTGTATAATATTCATAAAAGTTTAGAAAAAGTTTCTATTTAAATAAGTTTCTAAAGCTTTAACCCAAAAACCATATATACTTCTTTTTTATCTAAATACATATGCCAATAAAAATTGATTACGAAAAATGCTGTTGGAAAGGTGGAAAATGTACAGCCTGTTCTTGTAAAGGGTCTTGTAAAGGTTGCGTTGAAGCATGTCCGACTCAGGCGTTAAAAAGGGAAAAGATTATCATTTTTGACAAAGATAAATGCATAGACTGTGGCGCTTGTGTCCAAGCATGTGAACATGATGCAATTTCTTTAAATCCTTAAAATATAAAAAACATATAATTAGCCCAAAAGACCAATAACAAATAATATTGCCGAAATAATTAAAAATATAAAACCAACAATACGAAGATTTTTTTGATTTTTTGCAGAATTAAAATCAGTTTTAAAAAGAGAAGATTGGAAATTCAAGATTATTTTAGAAAAAATAATTGTAATTAAACCAGCTATAAGAAATATTCCAGATCTAATTAACATATAAATATCCATTATTATATCTTAATGTTTTATTTTATATAAATTTAATGAAAAAAAAATTAAATAAGATAACGGTCAAGGTCAGGCAATGGAAAATCATTTACACTTTTAACCCCTGCTCTTGTTGATCTCGCGTTAGAAAGCAACCTTGTTGCAAAATCTACTAGTATAGCTGAAGTAGCTACATCTCCGTCAGTACAAGGTTCAATCTTATATGGATGAGATTCACCATTTTTTTGGGTAATTGTTATGTAATCACCTGTTTTTTCTTCACCCACTGCCATTATCAGTTCAAGACTAGCAAGAATTTCTTGTGGTGATTTTTCTCGAGAATGCATTGCACCTATAACTTTATGGTTAATGCCACGGACTTGTCCTTGTCTAATATGAAAAAATTCAGTTTGATAATCTTGAAGAGCTAAGACAGGTCTAAGATCTTCCTTATAATCAACCAAATGACAGTTTAAACCTTCAGCAATTAAAGCTACTGATTCAATAAGACCAACGTGTCCAATTTTATTATGACGTTTCAACCCGCCAAACTGTTGCGGCGATATGCTAGATCCGACCTTACGTTGTAAAGCTTCACGCCTTTTGGAAGCGTCAACAACACGTTTAACATCAATACTAGCTACATCTCCATGTTTGAGAGCAAGTTCAACAGCCAATCTGTCCATAAGGTAACCTGGGTTAACTCCTGTACCTACAACAGTTTTATGATAAGCTTGTGCAGTATCATTTAATTCTGTAAACTCTTTATGGTGGAAACGTGGTAAATGTGCCATCTCTTCACAAGAAGAAACTACATGATAACCGTTACGTATAAGCTGTTTAATTTGCGGCATAACATCTTTAATTTTTGAAGAAGTCATATGTATTGCTACATAATTATCTACTGCAAGTCTTGCACCATAGGTTAAATCTTCTGGAGAAATAATGGGTATTCCTAATGGAACCATACCGACAACATCGCCTAAATCTTTACCTATTTTGTTAGGATCATTATCAACAGCAAACTGGATTTCTGCGTCAGGTACGTCTAAAAGATAATCAACAACTTTAGGAGCAATTTGCCCTATGCCATACAATGTGACTTTTTTCATATTAAGAACTATCTAGAAGAAGGCAGCAATATAAAGATTATGGAACTCTAACAGATTTTTGCGCCAGTTTCAATCTTTTTATCAGGTTGAAGCAAAGCCACTTTACCTTTAAAATCAGCTGCCAGTAACATACCGTTACTTTCTATTCCTCGCAATTTAGCTGGTTGTAGGTTTGTGAAGATTACAACTTGTTTTCCTAAAAGTTCTTCAGGCTTGTAATGGTTTCTCAATCCAGCAACAACTTGCCTATCATTCTCGCCTTTCCCCATGTCAACTAATAAGACATAAAGTTTATCGGCGTTAGGATGTGGTTTAATTTTTTTCACTTTACCAATCCTCAGGTCAAGCTTTTGCCAGTCGTCATATGATACATACTCAGCCATTTGCGCTTCTTGTAATTTAGTTTTTTTCATTTTCTTTTTTGGAAAGTATTCAGTAACTCTTGAAGTTTCTTGTTTTAGATCTTGAATTTGGGTTTCTTCGAGTTTATTGAACACAATTTCCGGCCGGTTTATTTTATGTTTAGATTTTAATGTAAACTTATCAACATCTTTTAATGAATTATCTTTTACGTTAAGAATTTTAAGTAATTTTTTTGTTGAGTTAGGTATGAATGGTTGCATTAACAAAACTAACATTCTTGCAAGGTTGATACTAATATACATTATGTTTTGTGATGCCTTAGGATCTTTCCACGGTTCATTATCTTGGAAAAACTTGTTTCCCATTGCAGACAGTTTAAGTATTTCTTCTAAAGCTTGCCTTAACTCAACTTTTTCATATTTTGTTAAAACAACTTGGACTTGTTTTTCAATTTTAGTTACAAATACTTTATCTTTTTTGGTAAGTTTAGATGTAGGTATTGTTTTATTGAAATTAGCGTCTAAGAACTTTATTGTTCGGTTAATAAAATTTCCAAAATTCCCGACGAGTTCGGTATTAATTCTTTCTTTGAAATCCTGCCATAAGAATTCAGTATCTTTAGTCTCAGGAATTACAAAACCTAAGTAGAACCGCCAGTAGTCTGAATCTAAACCTGCTCCTTTAAGATTTTCACAAAAAATTCCATGCCCTTTACTTTTTGAAAACTTTGTTCGTTCATAATTCAAATATTGTAAACCAATTACGTTATATGGTAAATTATATTTTCCGTTAGCCATAATCATAGCAGGAAATAAAATTGTATGGAACGGAATGTTGTCCTTGCCAATGAAATTATAAATTTTTGTTTTAGGATTTTGCCAGTATTGTTTCCATTTTTTGTTGTCCCATTCTTTAGTAGAACTTACATAACCCCATGGTGCTTCAACCCAAACATAAAACTTTAAATGTTTGTACAACTGGAACTGTGTGGATATTCCCCATGATAAATCTCGGGTTATACAACGTTCTTTAAGACCACCTTTCATCCATCCTTGGGCAAGAGCTTTAACTTGCGGTCGCCAAGTTTTATTTTGTTTAATCCATTTGGTTAAAGGCTTTTCAACTTTTTTTAAATCAATATACAAATGTTTAACTTTCCTAAATTCAATATTAGATTCGCCACAAATTTTACACTTAGATTTTTTTAACAAGGCTGGTTCTAACAACTGTCCGCACTGTTCACATTGGTCACCTCGTGCATGTTCATAACTGCAGTCAGGACACGTTCCTTCAATATACCTATCAGACAACTGCCGTTTACAATTGTTACAGTAAGGCAACTCCACTTCTTTTTCAAAAATGTAACCATTATCATAAATTTGCTGAAAAACTTCTTTTGTTAAACGATGATGAATACGTTTAGATGTCCGGGAAAAATTATCATAACTTATGTTAAACCAATCGTAAATATCTTTATGGATCTGGTAAAAATGGTCAGATAATTCTTGTGGAGTTAAACCTACTTGTTCAGCAGCTAAAACAATGGGTGTACCATGATCATCAGTCCCGCCAACGAAAACAGTTTCGTGTCCTGATAACCGGCAATATCTAGCAAAAATATCTGCAGGCAAATGCGATCCTGCCATGTTACCTAAGTGTGGTACATTGTTTGTATATGGCAAGGCAGCTGTAATTAAACGTTTTTCTTTAGGCATATTGATAGGAAAAGTGTATTATATTATAAATAGTTTCCTATATACATAAAAAGAATTTTGATATATCCTAAAAAACGAGAAAACTTTAAATATTGTAAACCCATCCAAGTGATAATATGCAAATGTTTGAAAAACAAGAAAAGAAACTTATCGAACGCTTAAAGAAGTTAACAAAGCACGATTATGTTAAGTTTACTGACAGAGGTAATTCTGCAATATTTATAGCTTTATCAATTGCAAAGAAAGTTAATCCAAGACCGCATTTGCTTATACCTGACCAAGGAGGTTGGATATCTTACAAACGTTATCCTCTTTTTTTCAATTATAATATTCAAGAAGTTAAGACTGACAACGGTATTATTGACTTAAAAGATTTAAAGAAAAAATCTAAGAACGCATCAGCCTTGATTATAACATCCTTTGCAGGATACTTTGCTGAGCAACCTTTGAGAAGAATTGCAACAGTTTGTAAAAAGAATGGTTGTTTGTTAATTGAAGATGCTTCTGGTGCAATAGGCGACACAAAACTTTGCAACGGTAAGCATTCTGATATAATAGTTGGCAGTTTTGGAAAATGGAAACCTATCAATTACGGTTACGGTGGTTTCATTTCTGTGAAAGAACCATCCTATTTTTCTGAAGCTAAGGAAACATTATCAATGATAAAAGTTCATCCTCAAATGTATAAAGATCTTCCAAAATATTTGAAAAAAACAAGATACAAAAAATTGTTAAAATTAGCAGAAAAAGTTAAGAAAGACCTGCCTAAAGATGTTAAAATTTATCATAAAGATAAGAGAGGTTTAAACGTTATAACAGAATTCAAACCGAAAGTTATAAATTTCTGTGAAAAAAACAATTATCCATATCTTTTATGTCCTAACTATATTAGGATTAATGAAAAGACAATATCGATTGAATTAAAAAGGTTAGATTTATAGGAGGAAAAAATGAATTTTTTACAACTTATCACTGAAGGAAAAACAAATGATATGGCACACAAAGCGTTTACGCGTTTAGGTAAGGGGGAATACGACCGTTTTTTAATTACAATCAAGCAAGGAAAAGATTTAAAGATTAAAACTAGTTTTGATTGTTCGAATTTACTTTTCTCGTTAATAGCAAATAACATAGATGAAACTGTTCCATTATCAGGAAAGATTATAGCGCCGAGAGATTTTGAGTCAGAACTTAATATTCCTTCATCAAACTTTTCAAAGAGAGGCAAACTTTATACCGCCGAGTTTAATACTGAAGCGACACCAGAGCAATTAAAAGAATTAAATGAAAAGTTCAAAACTGATTTTATATTATTAATCGTCAAAGGTAAAAATTATAAACTAAAATCTGGAAAAAGTTTACCTAAACCTGGCGGAAAAATAAAAGACAATTTCTGTACAGCCACTTTACCAAAGGAATTTGTAAAAGAATTTGCATTTGATTTCCCAACTGATTTCAAAGAAGCTCAAATTACACATAAACTTCTAATAGATGAAATAGTTGTACCTGAAGAATATAAGAACGATTTTGTTCAAGCTCGGTTACATGGTCAAAGAAAAGGTAAAGTAAAAAGAATAATTGAAGTTGACGGAAAACAAGAAGAAAAAACTTACAATATCCTTGTTTAGTTATTTGGTAGCTTCTCTAATGTCTGAAGCTTTTATAGTTTTTCTGTGAGCATGCTTAGCTAATCTGATAGCTTTCTCGCCTATCTCTTCAGCAATCTCTTCCAATACTTCTTGCATCTTAGCTTTAGCATCAGCTGATACTCTTGCAGCGCCTGATTTCTTAAGCAATTTCTCCATAGCAGCTGCAGGTAAAATATGTTTTTCTGTCATTTTTAGTTCTCCAAGGGTTTTTGTAACACTTTGAAGTGAAAAAGCCTTATTATTTAAACTTATCGAATTCTAAAATAGATTCAGCTTTGTTTTAAGAATTAAAGGTTAATTTAGTGTTTTATGAATTAATACAAGGAAAAAATTGTTGGAACGTAGTGGAAGCATAGTTTATTTTAAGCCTGTTGTTTGTAAATATTTTTTCTATTGCCGATATCAACAATAATTATTAATAATTTTCCTGTACTTATATCAAGAATTACTCTATAATCTCCAACTCTTAATCTAAAGTAAGGTGATGCAACTAACTTCTTAACGTGTGTGTAAGGTCTAACTCTGCATCTTTCTAAAGCAGATATTATTCTATTTTTATCTTGATTATTGAGTTTTTTTAGGAATTTTTTAGACTCTTTAGTGAAAAATAATTCAAACATTATATTCCTAACTCCTTCTTAACTTCATCAAGAGAATAAATTCTTCCTGCTTTAATATCTGCTTCAGCTAATTTAATTCGTTTTTTAGTTTCATCAGATAATTCCATAGAATCTTCTAAAGCATCCCAGATGACTTCTTCGTAAGATTCTTTATTGTAGAGTTTTCTTTCTTTTAAAGTGGAAAGTAATTCTTGACTTATTTGAATTGTTGTTGCCATAACAACTATATAACTGGCAATATATATAAATGTTTTGTTTTTTTTTGAGGGCTTAAAATAAATTGCACATAACGTCAGGGATATACGAAGTTTTTCTGAAACGAAGTGGAAGAAAAATTTGGGTGAAGCCCGAGCCGAGGGCTGAACCGTATATCCCTTGAACGACGTCTTTTCTCGCCCCCCCTCGTTTTTTTAGTTTTTATTTTAGTTATTTTTTTTGAAATCCCCCCGTCGTTAAAGTAATAAAAAATTTGGGTCGGAGCGTAAGCGTAGCCGTTAAATCAATGTTAGGCGAGGGTCGGCGTAGTGAAACGAAGCCGAAGCGCAACGTCCCCTTGAGTTGAAAGTCAGCCCGTCACTTCTGTAATAATAAATCACTATAAGAAACTGAAATCAAATCTTCTTGAGAAATCTTAAATAAATCAAGGAAAAAGTGACATTGTTCAAGCAATTTATCTTTTCCAATTGTACCATCATTATCAATAGCTTCAATTTCAACAAAAGTCCCTAAATCTTCAACTATATCAATATGAAATTTTACATTATCAATAAAATAAATTTCTCTCTGCTTATCAATTACGACTAAAATACCAAGAGCTTTAGTTAAAATTTCTTTCATATAACATAAGGTATATACATTTTATTTATAAATTTTTACTACTTCACTCAACTCCCTACACCTTCTCCTAAGAGTAGCCTCAATAACATGAGTTGCATTACTAACCTCTCTTTGAGGCCTAAAATCATTATTCAATTTAGTAGCCAAGTAAATGACACATGAAGCAACAGTCCGAGCCTGCCATCCACTAATAACATAATGTCCTTCCATCTTGTGAAGAATATCATAAGCCTTTGTTATCGTGCTCTGCTTCAGCTTACCAGACTATAAATATTCTTAAAAAATAATTCTGCTCTGTCCAAGCTTTCCTTTGCAGGTTCATAATTTGCTTGAGCTAATCTGTGATAAGTAAATTTTCCTCTCTTAAATTTCTCTTTTGAAAATATACCCAAAAGAGTATCTGCTCTTACCATAATTTTCTCATATATCTTTAGCAGTTCAACATCTACTATGCCTTGGTCTACAAGTTTTTTAAATTCTTCAAAAGTTTTCTTATGTTCTTCTGGGGCTCTTGTCTTAATACCTTTTTTAAGTAAATAAGCTTTTGCAGAATAAAATATACAATAATATGAATGAGTAATTACTGAACTAAAATATGTTTCAGGTTGAGCAATATCAAGTATTTCTTTTTGTAAGTCTTTTTTATCACTAACTTGAAATATGATATCTGCAAGTTTAAGTTCATTATCTGCTCTTTCAAGGTATAGTTTATAATTTAAATCCATGTTTCAATCCCTCCTTAATCATTGAATAGAATATATTTGGGTTGTGAATTATTAAATGATTTCTTGCTATTTCTTTTCCGAGATTCTGTTCATCATTTGTTAACATCTCTAAAAATTCTGCTTTTGTTATTGCATGAGGATCAAGATCAAGCAACGATTTTATTTCTGCTGATTTTAAAGCTCTTTCAAACTTTTTTTGATCTTTTTCTTCCTGTATAAATATGGCTATGTCCAAATCAGAGTCCTTTTGTTGTGTCCTATTTGCATATGAACCAAAGATAACTATGGAATAAAAATAACTCTGTTTATCAAGTTCGTCCCTAATCCTTTTAATTGATAACCTTACTAACTTAGGTAATTCTTCTTGTATTGCCAAACTAAAGTAATCATATACTTTTTTATTTTCATGATTTACTTTGTATAATTTTGTTGTTCCTATTTTTTTGCATATTATAAGATCCTCTTTAAGAAAAGATGCTACTGCATTTTGTATAATAGAATTTGAATTTTCTTTAACTGCTTCTTTTAATCCTCTAAAGGAGTACTCTTTATATGGATTCCATGCAAATATACTAAATATTCTCAATTGTTTGTTTGTTATCATCTTACCTATTTTATGGTATGATTATACCTAATATTAGGTAGTATTTAAATCTTTCGGTTTGTTTAAGTTAAAATTTCGGAAAAAGTATTATCTGGTATTATTTTATAGATTGTAGCTAACAATGAAGAGAAAAGTCATATTAGTCCTGTTATACGCCCCGACGACTGAAAGGAGGAGAGCGCAGCGGGGTTCGAGCGATAGCGAGAAAGTCGGGTTACGGCGGGCGGCTTTATCTTTCCCATTCTTTAATATGCGGTGAAAAATCAAGCTGATAATCTGGAACGCCTAGCGACACACCATATTTTGTAACATCTTGATATTGCTCTGGTTTGGAGCGATCAACTTTGAAAACTTTATTGCGGAAGATAATATAGTGAAAATCGTTATTTTTGAAATCAGCATACCAATCATGCTCAGAATCTAATGCTTTGCTAATTTCTTCCGCAATATTATCAGCTTGATTTTCTAAAATTTCAACGGTATGTAATGTCCATTGTTTAATCCATGGAGTTTTATGCTCATCAGTAATTTGCTCGACATCTGTCTTGAGAATTTTAACTTTTTTCAAAACATCTTTATTCTCAAGACTTTCTTCAATTATTACACCGTTGAAATTTTTCATACTATTTGATTATAGATTAAAGTTTATAAAATTTGCGAACCGAGCCCGCCGTAACCCGATTGCGTATAACGTCAGGGATATACGAAGTTTTGCGACTGAAAGGAGCAAAATTTGGGTGAGGGGCGAGCCGAGCCCCGAACCGTATATCCCTTGTTATACGCCCCGACGACTGAAAGGAGGAGAGCGCAGCGTGGTTCGACCGAAGGGAGAAAGTCCGCCGCCGCCCGCCGTTACATATATTTTCTATTTGAATCAAGAACTAATTTTATTGCTTTATATTTCTCTTCCATCATTTGTCTTGCTTCAGGAAGAGTCAACTTTTTGTTCCAGTCGCGTTCGATTTTCTCATCTACCCACTTAAACGCTTCTTCAAAGCTACTTTTCTTGCAACGCCAATAGAAAAAAACTGGCAAAACATCAAAATGTGCCATTGCATCTGCGTTAGCAATAATTTTAGCAATGGTTGTTTTTGGTGGAATATTTTTACTGCCACGATGAGATTCGACACAATGCTTTACTTCATCAATTATTTCTTGAGAATACCCGTGCTGTTTCAAAATCTTTTCAGCTTCAGGAATACCACTAATATCATGATCTTCGCCACCAAACTTTAATCTTCCAATATCATGAAGTAAAGCGGCGAGTTCAGTAATTTCTTCATCAACTTTCAAAAGTTTTGCCAGTTTTTTTGCATAATTAGCGACTGGAACAATATGATATTTCCAATCATCTTCATCTGCTTCATTTTTTACAAGTTGTCTGATTTTTTCAAGCATATCCATAATAAAATTAGTTTAGTATATAAAATTAATCATTAGGCGGGCGGAGGCGGATTGCGTATAACGTCAGGATTATGAGAAGTTTCTGGAGCGAAGCGGAAGAAATTTGGGAAAATGCCGAGCTGAGGCATTTTCCTCATAATCCTTGTTATATGACCCGAACGGAACGTAGTGGAGTGAGAGCGCAGCGTGGCTTGAGTTTCTAATTCTCCGTTACTATCAAATCTTAAAGGGCTTGGCTTTTCTATTTTTTAAAAATTAGGGGCAAATAAATTCTATTTCATCATTGCTTGTTTCTTAAGATTGGCAGGCATTTTTTCAATAGCATATCTCAATGCGGTTCTTGGCATTTTATCTTTGTGTTCAATCACAAAATCAAATATTATTTTTTGGTTGGCATTTGATGCTTCTTTTAGCATCCAACCATATGTTTTCTGAACTAAATCTTCTTCGTCTAACAATAGGGATTTTGCAATTTTAAGAACTTCATCTAAATATTTGTTTTTTCTTGCTGGATAAATAAAAATCACGGCGGAAGCTCTTCTTTTCCATTTATTTTTTGATTTTGTCCATTGATGAATTTTTGGGATTGATTCGGGAAAAACAAAAAGATGATAACCGAAAGCGTGGGTGCAAAAATCATCGCAGCTTCCCCAAGTGTCAACATATTTATCCAGCCATTTTTCAAAAATTGCAAAATCTTCTTTGGCGTATTGCTTTCTAATTCTGAAAGCCCAATCAAATGCCATTCCGCGACAAGAACCGTCTCTACATTCCAATAGTTTTTCACAAAGATCAAAAATTTCTTTTTTGTCTAAATGTCTTACTTGCTTAAATTTTTCAGCATACAACTTTCTTGTAATGTTGGATGCTAAACCAATATGTTTCTTTCCGTCTTTGTGAAAACGAGAATAATCTTTAACATTATCTGGATTTTCTGCCAATCTTTTAATTTCAAGACGAATTTCTTCAATGATGTTTGTGTCTACCATATTTACTTATTTCTATTCTTATACATATTAAGCCATTCTTCATGTAATGGCCATCCCTCAAAATTTTTGCAAGGAAATAAGTTGCAATCTCTTGAGCAAACATCAATTTTTTTCTTGACGCAACATTCTAGAATTGGGCAACCAATTCCCTCTTTGTTCAATGCGTCAACCACTTCTTGTGTTTTGGTACAGCCCTTGCAGATTCCTTTGGTGTGGAGACCGCAAGTTGTACAGCAAATGCCACAACAACCAACTAAAAATTCGTCTTTGGGTTTTGAATCTTGTTCCATATATTTAGAGTAAATTAGTAAATTTAAAACACTTTCTATTTATTTGCCCCTTCTTATTATTTTAAAGCCAAGCCCTTTTCTATCTAAGAGGAGAATTAGAAATTTCATATAACGGGGCAAATTAAACGAAGTTCTCGAGGCGAAGCACTCGAGAATTTGGGTGAAGGAGGAGCGAACTTGGTGAGCGACGAGTGAACCGTTTAATTTGCTGTTATGTTCTCCGACCCTACAACGTGGGGTCGGATTTCGTCCGAAAAGTTGGCGTGGGCTCAAGAAAGTTAATCTTTTTTTGATTTTATTTTTCCAACCATTAATCCACCTAATGCTCCGATTAGGAAATAAATTAAAAATGGAAAAATCAAAAAAAAGAGTGAAGAGACTACTTCGTTACGAATTTGTAGGATTGGCCCTAAAAAGATTGCAGGGTATAATACAAAAATACCTGCACCAAATGCTGATACTGTGCTTGGGTAAGCAATTATTAGAACTAAGAAAATTATTAATGAAAGAGTTAATGTTATCAATCCTCCTCTTAACCAATAAGGCCAATCTTTCCATCCCATGTTATAATATTAAACCAACTTCTATAAAAAACTTTCGAGCCCACGCCAATTGAACATAACACCTATTAAGCGTAGTTTTATCACGCTTAATACTGGAATTTGCCACAAAATGCGAAATTTTATATATTTGGCTGTTTTTCGCTCTTCTAATGAGTAACCCCCCGATCACCGAAACAGAAATAGAATCAATTATTGTGCAAGAGTGCAAGCTCAAAGGATACTCGCAAAAGACGATAGACACTTATCTGCACTATCTCAGGAAATTTGTATCCTCTGGAAAACCGCCAAGACAGTTTCTTCTTGCACTTATAGAAAAAGGCAATTCTGATGAGACAGTAAGATCTGCAGGTTTTGCAATTAAATTCTACCTCAATGCAATTAAGAAGGATAGCTTAGAAATCCAAGATATTCTGGACAATCTGCCAAATATCAAGAGAGAGAAGAGGCTTCCAGTAATACTCTCTAAAGAAGAAATCGAATCGCTTATTTTAGCTACAAAAAACATCAATCATAGGCTGATTATACAAATAGGTTATTCGGCTGGCTTACGAATCAGCGAGATAATAAATCTTAAATGGCAGGATATTGATTTTGACAGAAACATTATTCATCTGAAAAGAGCAAAAGGGAAGAAAGACAGGATTGTCATGCTTTCCTTGAAAGTTAAAGAGAGTTTAACGAATCTGACACCCAACAAAGAAGGATACATCTTCTTGACAAACAGGAAGGGCAAATACGCCCAAAGAACGATACAGAAGATTATAAGTGACATTGCCAAAAAAGTAGGCATAAGAAAGAAGGTAACCCCCCACACCCTAAGGCATTCTTTTGCAACCCATCTTTTGGAAAATGGCACAGATATAAAACACATCAGGGATTTATTGGGGCATTCAGATATAGGCACAACTTTGGTTTATACAAGAGTATCAAATAAAAATATTCGCAATATC
>JBDRJY010000002.1:0-36401 GCA_043814545.1 archaeon
CATGATTACAAAGTAAAAATCTACAAATACTAATTTTGCTTTTTGGGACGACCGATTTAGACTAAATATCTAATAAAATGTTTGTATTATATCCGAAAATCGCTAAAATTTGAATTGTGACACAGCCTGCGAAGGGAAAACCCGAAAAAAAACTAAAACACAACACTACTCAAACTCAACCGTACTCCTAGAACTAATCTCACCCCTAAGATCCTGACCATACATAACAGAAACATCTTTAGGATAATTAGACAACAACCAACCTAACTTCACAAAAGCAACTTCAAGCACCATATCTAAAAGATTACCAAGAACACCAATATCAATCAAAGTACGTCCAGGAGAATAAACATTCATATCAATCCGTCCATAAATAGTTTGCGGCGCCATAACAACAGGCATCTTAGAACACAACTTCTTAAGAGAAGAAAATATTTTCTTATGCTCTTTAGTAAGATTATCAATTTCATTTATAGGAAAATGTCCTAAACCAGTACCAATCAACACTAACCCGTCATAACCAGAATAAGCATTCAACTCAGAAACAAACATGTTTGGATGCGCATAACACATACCAACTTTCAAATCCTCTTTAAACAACTTAAGCTTCAACTTCCGATCAGCCGAAGGCAAAGACCTAAGTAACTTCACCGAACCAGTTTTATAATCAACCTCAGCCAAAGGCTCATCATTCACAACACGAAAAGCATCACGTCGAGAAGTATGCAACTTACGTGCCTTAACACCATTAATAATAACACACTTATCATCAGAACTATTCTTATGCATACATATACCTACACCGTTATAGGAAGTAGAAGCAATAAAATGTGAAGCACAAATAAGATTCATTGCAGCATCACTACTACCTCTATCAGAAGACCGTTGCGCACCTACAAACAATACAGGAACATTAAGTCCATCTAACACAAAAGATAAAGCAGCAGAACTATAATGTAAAGTATCAGTACCTTGCGTAATAATAATACCATCAACACCTTTCTTAATTTCCTTCTCAATTTCTTTAGCCATAATATTATAATGCGCAAACCGCATATCATCACTCATCATATTTCTAATCAACCGAGAACTAATGTTAACAACTTTCTTCAGCTCAGGAAACATAGCAAGTAATTCTTCAGGATCAAACTTAGCAGAAACAGCACCGGTTTCATAATCAACTTTTGAAGCAACTGTCCCACCAGTGTGTAAAATAACAATCTTTTTCAAACCTTTTTTTTGTTTAACAGGTTTTTGCTTAACAGCTGTAACCTTATGCTTCTTTACTACCTTCTTAGACTTAACTTTTTTAACATCTATCCCAATATTATACCCTGAATCCAGTTTCAAAACAATAGTAGCAGAATCAGACGAAGGCATGTACGTTCCTTTAAACGTTTTACCTGCAGTTTTAACTTCAACAACATCACCGTGGTTCATAAGAAGAATATAATATTAAAATCTTAATAAGTGTTTCTATTCAGATTCAGCTATTTGTTCAAGCTCATTAGGTTGATTAGAATCTTTACCAATCCATTGACATCCATACGCCAAACCGGCTGAAACTAAAGATAAACCCCCTAAACTAATAGCCAGAGGATAGTCCTCATTTAATGTCAAAAGAATACAGGTTCCCGAATTAAGAACACTTCCAGTAGCAAAAAGATATGCTGAAGTTGAATAAACTTTATTTATCATAATTAAATTTAGAATAAATCAAGAATTAATAAGTGTTTCTATTCAATGCTTAGCTAATTCTTTAAGAAGTTTCATATCTGCTTTAACAATTAATTTACCATATTTCTCTAAATCTTTAAGATACTGTATTTGTTTCTTAGTAAGTTTAGCTTCCATTTTTTTCAAGTCTTTCTTCTCCATACTTTATTTCTTTGATAATCTTGTTTAAATACTTTTCTTTCTCTTTTTCTTTAATTTTAATTGAATTTTCTTTTAACCATTCTATGATTTCTTCTAAATTAACTGAACTTTCAAATTCAGCTATTTGCATAATAAATTTAGTAGCAATTTTATAAGGTGTTACAAAATAATAACCTTGCTGGAATAAGGTAAACTTAGCAAAAATGTGTGCAGTTCTTTTATTACCATCAATAAAATGATGTTTTCGTGCTAATTCTTCTTAAATAAAAGCACAGATTTTAAACGGATATTTAATTTGTTTTTGTTCATATCTTAATATATTATAAATTGAAAATGACAAACCACCTTCATCTCTTACACCTTTTTCCCCTCCGGATTCTTCTATAATTAAATCATAAAGTTTTAGTAATTTATGAAGTGTTAATTCAATCATCTCTTTTGTTATTTTTTCAGTCATAATTCATAACTACAAAACTTTATACAATATAAACTTAACTTATAAAAAATCGTAGAATTTTCGGACATATTATTAATATAACCAGCCGAAGGCAAAAACCTATTCAACTTTATTTTCAAGACTGCTACGCTTTTCATTAACATACGCAAGACCGCCCATAAGCAAACTGCCTCCACCCATAACCGTAGCACCCAAGTAACTATGTTCATAAACAGATAACCATAAACAGCCTAAAGAAAAAAACATGCTATAACTTGCCATAAGATAATTATTAAATTTACCGTTACCGTATTTTTTTAAATCTAAATTATCTGTCATAGTATTTTATCCTACATTTTAATTTAAGTATTTTTCTGTTTAAGACCTGGAAAAGGTTTCATTGTCAAGGATACTGCAGCAAACATGGTAAAAACTAAAGCAAGCAACAAGAACGAATACTTAAACGCAAGCAAAGCTAAAATTCCTGCAATGAAAAGTTTACCCACTATCGAAAATATATCACCAGTAGTATTGTAAATGCTGTAATATACAGCAGTTTTCCTCTTAGGCGCAACAAGAAAAAAATAAGCTTCAGTAGTTGCTTCAAGCATTGAAATACCAACACTGCCTAAAACTAACAGACCTAAAATCATGTAAATATTTTGGACAAAAAGGCAAACCAATAACACTAAAGCCATAATACTATTGCCAACAGTAAACAATATCCGAAACCCAATCTTATTAGTTTTTTTCCCAAAATAATATTCAAGCAAAACCTGTGGAACTATCATAGCAAACAAAAAGTATGCAACCCATTCTATGCCAAGACCAGCTTCAATGATATGTATCGGAACATAAATGAAATTAAAACACCACCATACAGCAGAACTGCCACTTATAATATAAGTCTTGACCAAATCTTTTTCTTTCAAATATTCTTTCACGTTCTTAACAAAATTTTTATGTACCTTACCATCTTTCTCTTCCTTAAAATTAATTTTTGATATGATAAGCATCGCCAAAGCAGTTATCATAAAAATTGAGGAAAGTACAAAAACAAGCGGAATATCATATTTTCCAGAAACAAAACCAGCAATGATAGGACCTAAGAGCCAGCCAAGGTTCATAACTGTGTACATGAAACCTTCGTTCTCAGCCAAATTCGTCTCAGTTGAACATTCTTTAATAATTATACCTGCACTGTTTATCCTCACAACAGAAATCACGCTTAAGATACAACCTAACAAAATTATTATCCATATGTTCGGCGAGATGGCAAAAAGCAAATAACATATACTAGCGGAAAATAACGCAATCTTAAACAAATTAAGTTTGTCAAAACGTTCCAAAAACGGTATTAAGGCAAGATAACTTGTCAGAGAAACAACTGTGAAGATTGTTGAAATAACACCAACAATTACATCACTGTGTAGATAACTGTAAAGATAAACAGCCCAAATCGTGTCAATAAAAGCCAGGCCTATAGCAATAATAAAATAGACAATACCCAATTGGCTAATATCAGTCAAATATCTATGCCGTTTTAAGAACTGAATCATAAAATGTTAAATGTATTCCCAAATATATATTTGTTTCTAAAATATAAAACCTAAAGCAAAACCAGAAAAAAATCTATTCAATATCTTCTAAAAACTTATTATCAGATTTATTAATCCTACGATTATTAGAATATAAATACTCGAAAGTTATAAAAGCTCCACTCAAAAGACCAGTTGCAATAGCGCAACCATAGTCTTCATGAAAACTAGTAGCTACACACAATCCTGAAAACCACAGTGCACAACCACTTGCCCAATATTCAACATCATATTCTTTGTATGAAGGGAAAAATTTGCTCATAAAATAATAAAGAATTAAGAATTAATAAAAGTTTCTATTACTTATATTTTGACAAAGAATCAGTAAGCTCTTTTTCTTGTCTCAACCTACGATAATCCTTATGGTCCGCAACAGCTACAATCAAACTACCTAAGGTAACAAACCCGACCATAGTGGCATAAAGATATTCTTCGTTTAAAACATTATATACACAAGCGCCCACAGAAAAAACACTTAATATACCGTAAAGATAACTATTATCCTTTGCTCGTTGCATTTTACTATCTAAACTCATAAACAATTAAATAAAAATAGTAAATTAATAAACCTTTCCTAAAGGTAAAACTTCATCACTGGCTATTTTGTGAGAAACCAGAGCATACAAACCTGTTAAAACACCTAAACCAGTAAAAACAGCATAAAACAAACCAGAAGCAGGATCATCCATATCAAAACTATCCATGGACTGACACATAGTTACACTCGATAATACACTACATAAAATACCAAGACCAAAATACATTCGACTCTCATAACAATAATAATCAGAACGATTTTTAGCACATACATTTTGCAAAATTATATTATTTATCTGACTTTCTTCTTCATTCCTAAAATTACTCATAGTTTCTCTAAACCTACTCCTATTAGGACTATCATATTTTCTTCTACTCATTTTGGAACCTCATTATCAAACTTTTTCAACAGACGTTCAGCCTTAACCAATTTTTTCTCTAAACCCTCTTTATGAAACAACTCAGAATTTTTATAACTACAATTTGCATTGTAAGCACAAAGAGCTAAAGGTAAAACTGCTACACCAAAACCTACAGCAGAGTTGTAAGCTTCAACATAACTAAAAACTACACTAAGACCAGAACAAGCCACAGCACCAATACTCCAAACATTCGCCATCAGAAGACTTAACTCGCCGTCAACCTTAATCCGTTCCTCATCTTTACCTTTAGGCCGATATAATCTACTAAGAAAACTCATTTTGTGTACAACCTCTGCCCAATCAAAATATTTTGCAAAAATCCACGGTTAATTGTACGACAAAACGTGTTCCACTGACCCATAACATGCGTTTTACTTAAAGTGGTCTTAAACAAATTTTCCCGTGTCAAGAACGGAGTGTCTAAATAATATTCAGCTTCATGAAATTTACGTTTATTATCATCTAACTTATCTTTAGTATTCAAAGCAGAAACTTGTTTAGGGTTAGGACCAATAACAACACCGTTTTCAAGGATTAGGTTAGGCAGTGTATCAAAAGCATTAAGCTTACCCTCAAAATCAACAGCGACAGCTTGAATAGAACTTAAATTAAGATTCTCAGAATTCTTATACAAATGACTTTTATCTTTTACAGCATGACATCTGCCCGAAGGTTTAAACAATTCTGCAAACTCACACGAAAAAACCTTAGACCAATTACGTTTAGGCACTTGCTGAATCCTCATAAGAGCAATAGCATCATTGTAAGCGACATTTAAACGATTATCAACTTGCCTAACACTGTTATCAGCTTCAGCAATATAATTATCCAAAGAATTGTAAGGTCTTGAACTAAACCTACTTGGAGAACCGTCACTAACTTTTTTAGCTTGAGAAGGAATAGAATCAAAGTTAGGATCAAATCCGTATCCACCTAAAACAGGCGAATATACAACATCGCCATCAGACATTTTCTCGCAAGCAATGCCAAACCCTAAATTATTTTCAATAACAAAAAGTTTTTCGTCAAGATGTTTAATGCGTGAAATTTCCATAGCAAAAATAAGAAAATTAAACCTTTTTAAACATTGTGCATTTTATAATGTGCTTCTTCAAGAGGCGTATCTGCAAAAAGCCCTTCAGGTAAACAAAGTTGATTATAAATTGTAAGAAAATGTTCATCTTGCCAGTAATTTTCGTGAACAAAAATCCTACCATCTCGGGTATACACAGTACGAGGTATAAACTCAAACGTGTCCATACAAAGATCTTTCATTGAAGACCGTATAACACCATCACATGTCTTAAAATTTGGTACAGGCTGAGGAATAGATATTCCATTATACTTTTCAATAGATTCCCAGTTATCAGTTATACCATATAATCGAAAAGTCTCATTACCAGACTTTAAAGAAGAACTAAAATCATTAATCTGAACATCAACAGCTTTAAAGAACCAATCATTCCAAGCATAATCATAAGCTAAACCTTCTATAAGGGTGTAAACAGGTTTACGCTTTTTTTTACGTAAAAAATCAAACATTCCCATAATCTGAAAGGAAAACCCGAAATATAAAAACTTTTTCATTCCTAACTACACCTTAACAAAATTTATAAACTAAATTATAAGATTTCTTAGAAAATGAACGCACTAATATTGGCTGCCGGTTTTGGCACAAGACTCGGGACATACTCAGGCGGTTTACCTAAACAACTTGTACCTATTCATGGTAAACCTGTTGTAGAATATATTGTACGTAAATTAGACAATACTCCTGAAGTAAATGATATTTATCTTTTAACTAACGAAAAGTTTATCGTAAACTTTGAAGACTGGCTACGCCAAATGAACCCTAAACCAACTAAACCAGTTACATTGTTAAACAACGGTAAGTTCCGTAATGAGGACCGTAATGGATCAGTTGGCGATATTTTGTATGGCATGAACCAAGTACCACAAGCTGAAAATGAGGGGTTATTAGTTATCCAAGGCGACGATTTAACTCCAGGTTTCTCATTATCAGAATTCATCCAAAGTTATCAAGCATTGGACGAAATGTTAATCATCGGCCATAAAAAAACTAAGGAAGAAATAAGAAACACTTTTGGCGCTATAGAAATTGATCCAGATACTAATAGAGTCACAGCAATGGATGAAAAACCTTTGGAACCTAAAACTGATTTGGCAAACGGCGGATATTACTTGTTTTCACCTGAAGCTATCCAAAAAACCCATGAATATAGGTTAGAATTGTTAAAAGAACATAAGGCTACAAACCCTGACCAACCTTTCTATTTAGATAACACAGGAAAATTGTTTGACTGGTTAGTTAAGAACAGTTTACCAATGTTCGTCCACCATTATGAGGGTCCATGGTTTGACATAGGCAAAAAAGAAATTTTAGACGCAGCAACTGAATATTTTGCTAATCCTAATGCTAAATATTAAAATATTTTAATTTTCTTTGTTCTTTGTAACACATAGCCTCTATCTTCTAAAAGCTTTCTTTGGTTAGAAATATGCCCAGCACCGTATTTTATACCTAAAACCATTAGGTCTTCATCTTGAACAACTTCATCAAACCGTTTAAACAAATACTCATCCCTAGGATTACCTAATACAGAAAGAAATGCATTAACAACTGTTTCATCATGATAAATTTCGTAAAAAGTCTTACCAAAATCACTAATTTCATGTTTTTTTAGGTCAATCTTACGGATTTTCCCCATGACATACGAAATTGTATCTAACAATTTACTTTTATCAAGATTAGAAAACGCTTCCATAAGTTCATTCTCATTCTGTTGACCGGCTTTTTCATCCATAAGCATGTCAACAGCTTCCCAGTTCTCAGAATCAAAGCTTAACGATTCTTTATCTAAATCATGATACAAGCTTGAAATTAAAAAATAAGACCTTAAAGTAAAACCATACGCGTTCATAATATCTGTATCTTTAATTAGGGTTAAAACTTTATTAAAATTGCCGTCAGATTCAGCTTCATAAAGTATTGGTAAAAGAGACCTAAACCTTTTATCTTCAGAAACAATAAGCTCTTGCTCAAACAATTCTTCAAGGTTTTCTGTAAACGTTGTTGTAAACGTTGTTTTAGGACCACCAGATGATTCATATAACACTTTCTGAGAACCCTCCAATTCATTTTGGACAGCTTGAAAATATTTTTCAGTACCAGCATGATTCATGCCAAGCAACCTAACTAAAACACCTGTTTCAGAATGTTGGTACAAATGAGAATTGGTAAAAACATTAGAATCAGATATTAACAATTCACCGTTAAACAACTCTTTCATAAACATTTAAATTTTCTAATTCTATAAAAATTATTCTATACTTGAGTCTAAAAATTATTCCAAGACTTTCTTATCAATAGTCTCTTTTTTTATTCGTCTTAAATCTTTTTTAAACATAGACGCTGTTGCACCAACCCCTATACCACCAAAAATAAGACCCATTTCTAGCAAAAATTTATAAGAAGTTGGATCATAAAAATTTGATACTTCCTTAGAAGAATCCAAACCATACAATATACCTAAAACACATCCAACTTGAACTACAGTAAGTCCTACATAACACGCAAGATTACCTACTTTTGTTTCGTATATTTGTCCCATTTTCTTATTATTTTCCTTATTACAACCACTTATAAAACTTTCTATTTATACTACCAAATAGAGGACATAAACCTTTTATTTTAAAAATTATAAACCTTCATTAAAAGCCTTGTACTATTCAAATTTAAACAATATAGAAAAAAGTGAATACTACAATCTATATATTTCATTCTAGAAGAGTTTAAATATAACCCCTGTCATTATAGAGTATGGGCATTAAAAAATTAGAATTAAGGGATTTCAAATTTTAAACTTAAATTGGGCGTAAAGTTTTTGGGCAAAACTTTTTCTAAATAGTGTATAGACTGAACTAGTTTATAAAGATTTTGCTAGTTGAGAATATATGTAACACTCATCGAACAGACGAGGGGGAAAAAGAAAAAATGGACTTCATCATTGAAAACGCAATGCAGACAGCAAAGCAAAACCAAATAGAAGACGTAAACATTGGACATGCGAACATTAAAGTGTTCGGTTGTGGTGGTGGCGGATCAAACGCTACAGATTGGTTATTCAAAAAAGGTCTTCAAGGTGCAGAAATTTTTGCCTTGAATACAGACAAACAACACTTAGACTTAGTTCAAGCTGACAGAAAAATTCTTATCGGCCGAGACTTGACCAGAGGATTAGGTTGTGGTGGTTACCCCGAAAGAGGTAGAGAAGCTGCAAAAGAAAACCTAACTGAAATCCGTGAAGCAATGAGAAAATGTGACATGGTTTTCATTACCGCAGGCTTAGGCGGCGGAACTGGAACAGGTTCAGCACCAGTTGTTGCACAATTGGCAAAGGAAATGGGCGCAATTGTAATTGGTACAGTTACCATGCCTTTTGACATTGAAAGAGCAAGAATCGATAAAGCTGAGTTCGGTCTTCAACAGTTAAGAGATGTATGTGACACAGTTATTGTCATTGACAACAATAAACTTGTTAGTATTGCAGGAAACTTACCTATTCAGCAGGCTTTCGCAGTTGCAAACGAGTTAATCTCTACAATGATTAAAGGAATAGTCGAAATTATTGCTGTGCCTTCATTAGTTAACTTAGATTATGCAGACGTAAAGGCAATTATGGCAAACGGTGACGTTTCAGTTATCGGAATCGGCGAAAGCGACTCTGAACGTAGAGTTGACGAAGCTGTTAAACGTGCTTTAAGTAATCCACTCCTTGAGGTGAGTTATGAAGGAGCTACAGGCGCATTGATCCATATTACTGGCGGATCTGACTTGACATTAGACGAAGTCAGTAAAGCTGGTGACATGATCACTGAAGCTTTGGACGAAAGTGCAAACGTAATTTGGGGTGCACGAATCGACAAAAACATGACTGGCAAGTTCCGTATCATGACTATTGTTACCGGCGTTAATTCCCCATACATTTTGGGAAAAGTTCGACACGACACGGCTGCAACTGTTTCGATGAGCGAAGAGTTAGGCATAGACCTGGTACACAGGTATTAAGCTTAAGGGCAATACCCCCAATGCCCTCATTTAGTCCTTGCTAATGCTCTTTCACGAGGGCATTAGCATTTTTTCTTTTTTTTCTAGGGGAATCCTTTCAGGTTAGAAAATTATATCTCTTATAAGAATTCTAAACAATTTAATACAAAAGCTTCCTTACCCAACCTATATCTACAAACTTTTTTTCTATTAAATGTTCCAAACCAGCTTCTTTTAATGCAAGTTCTCGACCTACGCGATAACAATATATATCTGTAAGATCTAATTCAGCTAAATCATCTTTTTTAATTTTTTCCTTCATTTCATTATAATGGTCATACGTACCTTTTCCCATTTTTGTAAAACCCAAACCAAAAATAATTAATAATGACGAAGACAATTCTGCAAGTAAAAAAGAAGCATTAGGACCATTAGATGGTCTTAAAAAAAAATCATAATTAACATCAAAATTTGCATCACAATAACAAGACAAAGCAAGTAAGCCTATTCCTAAAAAACCGGTCGAAACAGCTTTATTGGTGTAAACACATTTTAAATAATCTTTCAAACCCATATCTTAATTAAAAACAAGAAATGTTATATAAATTTAATTATTTATGTTCCATTCCAGGCAAAACATCTTCAGGATTAATATGGACTGTCCAATCCTCAACAGGCTTTACACCTGCCCTATTACCTTGACTATCATGTTTCCATAAATGTTCTCTCAAATAACTTTCTTCTTCACGGACTTCAAAATGCAAATGGCAAGGCATATTTGCTAAACCAGTATTACCAGCTAAAGCAATTTGTTCACCTGTTACAACATAATCTCCTTCTTTAACACGAATGCTAGAATCTTGAAGATGTGCATAATGTGTATATAAACCATCAGGATGATAAATAATAACAGAATTACCAAACCCAGCATTTTTACCTTCCTCAACAAAAACAACTTTACCTTCAGCCGAAGCAAAAATCTTCGTACCACAATAAGCTCGAATATCAATACCAGCATGTGGACGAGCTTTCCTCACACCATAAGAACTAGTCACAACAGGATATTCAGTCGGACAAGTATAAGTAACTTCTTTTGATTGTTTTGGCAAATCTAAAAAGCTAAGCGCAGTTAACGCAGTAATAGAAATTAAAGTTGCTAAACCGTTACGTGCAGTCTTTAACCTTTTATTAGGATCCATTCAAACCATCCATATAATCAACAACAAAACTAATATATCCTTTAGTATCATTTTCTGATGATGGAGCAAAACTCGGCAAAATTTCTTCAACAGTTGTACGATCCTTTTCAAGATGCATACCTTTAATCAATTGGAACCAAGCTTCAATACCCCTTTCCCATAAACCATAATTACAAAATTTACCATTTCTCGAATCAGTTACATCTTCACAAGCCCAAGGATTCTTAGAATTTGAAGATGGCCTAATATTAGTTGGATTATAATTTCTTGCACCAACACCAGCAGTGCCCATACTACTATCCATTTGCGCAAAAGCTAAAAAAACTTCTGGGCGAACATCATATTTTTTAGCACAATCAAGAATATGCTTACCTTGCCCTTTCATAGGTGAATCTTGTCGAGACAAAACATTTTCAATTTCATCAACACTTAAATCATATTCTCTGTCTGAATAAAGAACACTAGTTCCACTAGTTTTACTTGTTCCATAGTTAGCAGGAGTATTTGTCCAATCATCAAAATCATTTTGTGCCCTTTCATAAGCACTAAGAGACACATCTTTCATACCAGGCGTTAAAAGCAAACCAGCCAAACCAACACCAACCACTGCAGACTTAATATTTCTTTTTAAAGGACTTTTTTGCCAATCTTGCCTATGATCTTTTAAATCTGAAAGATCTTCATAATTAAAAGCATCTTTATCACTAACAGTTTGAGAAACATAATTTCCTAAACTCTTCAAATAATTGTTCAATCCTTGTTGATGTACGGGCCTTAAAACAAAATTACCAAAAGAAAACAAACCACCCCAAAACAAACCTTTTTGGATAGAATCATGCAAATAAACAACATTTTCTAAACTATCTATGCCTTGATTTAAACCTGCAGCAACAGCTACAGTTGTTAATAAATACGGAGCAAGTGCGTTAACACCTTTTTGTAATTGTGTCAGATATGGTGCAACTGCGTTAAAACCATTTTTTAGTTCATTTTTTACCATTTTATTACCTCTAAGATTTATATAATACGACAAGAACTCCTATTTAAATCTTTCTACTTATAGTTACTTAAAAGTAGTTACTCTATCAGTGCTATTACTGCCCAATATTCTTCATCAGAAACAAAACCATATTCATAACCTAAATCAAACTTTTCTTCATACCGAGAATCATATTTTTTAGAATCAGGCGTCATTAATTCTTGGTAAATCGCATAGTCTTTATGAACCAAAGGTTCAAAAAAAGTTGCTACATCTTCAACATTAGTAGCACATTCCGCATAAACTAAACTAAAAGAAAATAAAAAAACTAAAAAAATAAAACTTTTTTTCATTTTTTCTTCTTCAACATTAAGAATATTAACAATAGTAATCCGACTATAGCTACAATCAATATAGCATAAAGCCAAACATTTGAAACTTCTTCAGGTTCTTCAACATCTAATTCTTCGTCTACCATTACAGCAGATTCAGTAGAATATCCTGACAAGTCAACAACAAGTTTTTCATTCAGATCCCAGTCATAAATTACAATCCCACTAGCAGTTTCATCATAAGCAACATACAAAGTAGCTTCAGACTCAGTTAATTCAATCAATCCACCACCAGATATTTCTCCTGTTTCCTCGTCAATATAATCAACAAGAATTTCAGTATCAATACCAAAAAACACAGTATTAATCACTTCATCATCAACAGAATTGATTTGAGCAATATAAAATCCTTCAGGCGAAGCAAGTTCAACTTGCGAAGCCACAACTTCAATATTATCTAAACTTAACTCACCATTATTATAATCAATATCAATTTGGTAATAATGTTCAACTGCCATTACACAAGGTAACATGAACAATAAAATTAATACTAAAAACAATTTTTTCATTTTTTCACCTCTTTTTTATATATATAGTTTCATTATTAATAAATCATTCGCTAAACAACGAAGACCACATATCATTGCAAGCGCCAGTACTAATACCATCAGTTATACTATAATACTCATCATCTGTCATAAACTTGTATTCATGAAGCAATTCGATTTTGTTACGATAAATTTCATAATTTTCCCGATTATTACAAGAGTCAATCAAACCTCGATAAAAATCATAATCTTTTTCAGCCAATTGTTCAGTAAACGTCGCAATATCTTCCATTTCATTGTTACAACCGTAAGCTCGAACACAACCATGCCTTGGACCATGTGTTCCGTCTTGCCATAGTACAGATAAGTCTTGAACATATCCGAATCCCAAATCTTTACCATAAACATCACCAGCAACTGTTTTCCATTTTGAAATAAACTTGTCAGCAGTTTTTACATCAGCTTCTGTACACAACCTAAGCAATTCTTCACGTTCTTCATTACTTAATTGAACACCTGGCCATGTTACAGCAAAATAAGAACCACCTTCACCATCATCAATTTGCGCATATACAGGAAGTTCACTTGCTTCATGTTTTTTCCAAAGTTGAAGCGTATACACTTTCCACTCTTTCTCAAACTCCAAAGCTTCTCCATTAACAAGGTCAAACGTACGCGTATGGCTAACTTCATGTCGTAAAGCAGAAGGCTGGGTTGTTTCCTTAACAAAAATGTTATTTGTACTCCTACTTGCACAAGCAAGTGCATTTTCACTGTTACAATAATCTGCAAGTACTAATGGCGAAACAATTTTCAATCTGTTAACACTATCTTGAACTTCTTCAGACCAAGTATTATACTCGTTCAAAAAATTTGCTAAAACTGTTGGATCACGTCTAGCATAATTAAAATCTAAACCTTCTTCACTTAACTCATTTGTAACATAACTTAAAAGAACTTTGTTCTTGCTTAAATCTCGAGTACAAGCTTTACATTCTAAATCTTCAGCAACATTTTCTGGTACAATCACAAAATTGTGTGAATCATCAAATATTATACGTTGAGGTTCGTCTGTACCTAAAATATTGTTACCATCTTCGTCAGCAAGAGCTAAACTAAAAGGCGTACTTGTTTTATCCCAAATCAAACCATATTTATTAAATTCTCCATCTTTGGTAAGACTATACATACTATCTCCGTTTTCAAATTTTAACTCTTCACCTGTTTCACCCGGTGTAAACATCATTAACGGCACGGTTTTATCCCCTCTATCAATAAGTTCTAAAATTGAACCAGAATCCATAAGAAATATTAAATCATCTTCTTTAATATCAAAAATATCATTATCTTCATTAAAATAAACAATTAAACTTTTAGTCAGATTTTTTCCGTCAGCAAAAGAAAACTTTTGACTACCTTCTGAAAACTTAATATAATTTCCATCGTGAGCTTCTTCGTCAAAATACAAATCTAATTCGATAGGGTTTAAATCTAACTCCAAACCATTTATTTCAGTTATAGTCGAAGTAGGAATAAAAAGTCTACCTTCATCATAACCTAAATGATATTTTAACAAAACTTTTTCCCCGTTAGGAAGTTCAACTTCATTCAATTCGTTCTGTGCAATTAAGTATGAACCTTCAGAAGGGTAAATATCTAAATCATAAACTAACAACTCGCCACCAGAAGATATTCCTATTTCAGTATTTTCAGGCAATGATTCCAATGAAACCCAACTGCCTTCATCAAAAGACAAGATTCCGCTTTTCAAAGAAAAATTATATCCATCATTCTCAAACTTAACATCATAAATATCTTCAACAGCTTTCGCCACTCTTTTAGGATCAAGATCAACTGCAAGGTTTTCAATTTCATCTAAATTAACAGCAATCTGGTTAGATGTCATACGAAAACGTTGGTCAGCATTTAACTCATTATATTCCAAATTTTCAGCATCAATATAAGGTATAGACTCAGCAGGTATGCAAAACCAGTCAACATCATCCCAATCTTCAATAACAGCAATGTCGCCCGTACAAATAGCGTTCACTAAAGGACAAAATAAAATGATAAATACTAATAACAAACATTTTTTCATATGATACAATAAAGAACTTTTATTATATATAGATTTTGTTAATAATTAACAATTAATTGGTATCTTCAATTATCGCAGAATAAATTTTGTTATATTCTTCTTGGGTTACAAAACCATATTCATAACCTAAATCTAACTTATACTCGTACCGAACATCATAATCAGGAGAAGTAGGATTAACTAAATTTTGGTAAAATTCGTAATCGTCCTTAGCAAAGTTTTCAAAAAACGTTGCAATATCTTCCCCTAAATTTTTACAACCGTAAGACCTTACACAACCATTACGAGGACCGTAAACACTGTCGCTCCATTGCGTATAACCTTTTTCAGTTTCAACAATATCTTTTCCATAAACATCACCTGCAATGGTTTGCCATTTTTGTTTAAATGATGCACTTTCAACTTCAGCCTTAAGCACAAACAAATCAACTAATATTTTTTCTTCCACTTCTGTAAAATCAGGAGAACCGATAATCTCTAAATTGATATAAGGTCCAGTAGGTTCAACAAAATCCATTTCTTTATCATAAAAATATACATGCGGTTTAAAATCAAGATTATACTTATTTTTCAATGCTAATTGATAAGTTACAAGACCCTGAACCACTTTATTTTCATCATTTTTTAAAGCATAAGTCAACGTATGACTAGCTTCGTGCCTTAAAACATCTTTTGTATATTCTTCTTGTAACACAATTGCACGTGAGTTAGAGTAAGCACAACCTACGATTGCCTCTTTCCCTCCACCACAAATGTTACTAACTTGTGCTTTTGAATAAAAATCAAACTTAGTCATACTATTTGCAACTTCAGGCGGTAATTGCTCTAAGTCGTATAACAATTCACTTAATATAATTGAATTGTCAATGTTAGAATATTCTTCTAAACTTGTTTCTTCAAGAAAATTTAAATCATAATAATAAAGTAATGCATCATTAGTTTTAAAATCAGTTACACAATCCAAACATTCAACGTCCCAAGAGTCAAGAGATTCAGACACAAAAACATAATTTCCTTGTTCATCAAAAATAATTTTTTGGGGACTGGCTTTGCCTAAAACATTTTCATCATTTGTATCAGTTAAAAATAAAGTGAAAGGAGCTGCTTCTTGAACATCTAAATTAGAAACATCATAATCTTGAAAATAATCAAACTTATTACCATCATTAACTCGAAATATACGATTACCGTTAATGATTTCTAAGTTTAAACCTTCATTTCCATTTCTTGTAGTTATTACTGGTATCAATCCCTCTCCAGAACGCGAATCAATTTCTACAAAAGTATCCTTGATAAGAGAAAACTCTAAATAATCATTTTCACCAATATCAAATATTCCAGTTTCAGGGTTGAATTTGAAATCTAAAGAACCAATTTGTTCACTAGCCTTTTCCATAAATATTTTTTGGTTATCAAAATCAAAAGAAACATAATCACCCAAATGTTCTTTACCATCAAAATATAAATCTACTGACCCTCCATACCCCCAAGCTGTAACTTCTACCCCATTAATAGTAACAGTATTATCTGAAATAACCCGGAATTCTCCCTTGTTATAACTTAAAGGACCATTAATATTAAGAACAGTACCGTCATCAAGAGAGATTTCTTGTCTATATGCACGCAAAGTATAAATACCTTCAGGAATCTTTTCAATTTTTTCTGCCTTAACAATAACTTCACCAGAATTTAAAATAGTTAAGTCAACATCTTCCAAATTTGCTAAGGACGACATTTCAACATAATTTTTGTACCCTGCTTCCGAACGGAAAATTCCGTTTTTCAAAGAAAAGTTTATTGAAGAATCAGAAGAAATAGAAGTAACATAAGTCATCTCAATATCATAAGTATCTTCAATCGCTTTTGTTGCTCTCAAAATATCTACATCTGTAAAAAGATTGTCAATGCTATCTAAATTGGCAGCAATTTGTTCAGAAGTCATACGTAACCTTTGTTTCGAATTTATCTCTTCATATTCCAAATGTTCAACTGGTACATCATCAATACGTTCTGCAGGTATACAACACCATTCTATATCCACCCACCCCCAAATTAAAGTATAATCATCTTTTTCATAATCAACCAAATCATTTTCGCAAACACAGTCTTCTTCAGCTGAAACTAAATATAAACATAACAAGAACATTAACAAAAATATCAAATTACTTTTCTTCATCTTCTTCAACTACTTCTTCAATGTCATACTGTGTCAAAAAACTATAAGTGAACGATTCACCGTCAATAAGAGTACTATCATCAATCAAAGTTATCATATAAGTCCGGTCGTCAATGTAACTAATCTCAATCCTTAAATCGTTTTGTACTGCCAAATCTAACATACAACTTAAACACATCATACTAGAATCTTCTTCTTGAGTTTGTATTAACTGTTCAGCAACATTATAAATTGTATTCAAATTTGAAGGCATTGAAAACGAAAATTCTGTAACCGAAATTTCAACACTATCCTTAATAATTAATATCGGAAAGTAGACGTCAAAAACAATATCATCTTCAGTTATTAAAACAGAAGTTTCAGACACACCCGTCGTAATACCATAACCTTGGTTTTCTAAATCAATAAAATTTTGCAAACAAAAATATAATTCGTTATCTAAATACTTAGAAATTTCTGTTTCTAATTCTTCTTTAGTTATAATTTGACTATCACCTTCATAAAAATAAAACGGCATCAAGAATGTAGGGTCAGCAGTTGAAGGCAAATCATAATATCCGCCATAATTTGAAACAAAAGCTAACGCATTTTCAGCAGTTTGGTCTAAACATAAAGAAACATAAATTTCAACTTCATCTTGCATTTCACCAGCAGCCTGCGATTCAATAATCCCGACTTCTTCAGCAAACGATAAAATGTCTGACCGTAAAAATACAACTAACACAATTAAAATAAGTAAAACCAATCCAAGAATAATTAATAAAGTAGCCTGCCCTCTTTTTTCCATATCCAGAATATAACATAGCGTTATATATAAAATTAACTAGAATTTACTTTTAAAAACATCAAGTATTTTAGATTTAGGCGTTTCAAAAGTTTTATCAGTCCTACCCCATTTTTCAAAAAACGTAATTTCGCTAACATCTTTCTTAGGCGGTGTAGTAACTTCAACTTCAGCTGAATAGCCAACAGCAATTACAATCTCAGGGTCAACATTTTCAGGTATGCCCAACGCTGCGCGCATTTCAAAATCGTCATTTACTGCTACCCATGCAGTTGAAACACCTAATGCTTCAGCAGCTAATAACAAATGTCCTGCAGCTAATGTAACATTTTGTATGCTATACAACTGTCCTTGCTGTTTACCATAAAGATTCTGAACTTCCTTATAATCATTACATACAACAATCAATACAGAGGCCGAAGTCATCCAAGTTTGATTCTGAGAAATTTTAGCAATCTTTCTCTTCATTTTAGGATCTTCAACAAAAATAAACTTCCAGTTTTGCAAGTTACCGGCAGAAGGCGCAAACCGTGCTGCATCCACTATTTTACCTAAAATGTCCATATCAACAGGCTTATCAGAAAACTCTCGTACAGTTCTTCTGTTCTTCATAACTTTAATTGTGTCCATAATCAAAATATTTAATAACCGTGAGGTTTTTATAACTTTCTATGGAATATATACGTTTAGCTGAAATTTATAACGAACTAGAATCTACCAGTAAACGTATAAAAAAAACACAAATTTTGTCAGATTTCTTAGGAAAAACATCTAATATTTCTATTATGATGAATTTATTACAAGGCAGAGTTTTCCCTCCCGGGGACGAACGTAAAATTGGTATGAGCTCAAAACTTATAGTTAAAGTTATAGCAAAAACATCTGGCAATTCTGCAACTAGGGTTGAACAATTATGGGCTAGGAAGGGAGACCTGGGTATTGTTGCTGAAGAATTGATTAAAACAAAAAAACAAATGACATTAGCACAAAGTAAAATCACTGTTGAAAAAGTTGTTGAAAATATTCAAAAGTTAACCGAAATGACTGGCGAAGGCACTGTTGATAAAAAAATTGGCTTGATTAGTGAACTTCTAACTTCTGCCAAACCAGTGGAAGCTAAATTTATTGTACGAACAGTGTTAGAAACATTACGTACTGGTGTTGGCGAAAGTGTTATACGCGATGCCTTGGTATGGAAATTTTTTCCTAAAGTTATAGGCATCTTTTACTATTGCGATACATGTAAACAATTTAGGTTCAAAGACAAAAAATGTTCAAAATGTGGAAATAAATTCGAAAACAAATTTTCAGACGAAATTAAAAGAGAATTTAATAAAGCACTAATAGTAAAATCTTTGAAAGATGTAAAAAATTTAGACCAATACGAAGTTATTGTGCCTGATAATGAAAATCTTGCGCGAGAAATTTATAAAAGTTTTGTTAATAAAGTCCAACATGCTTACGACATGAGCACTGATTTTGGTTTAATTGCTGAAACATTAAAAGAAAAAGGTATCAGAGCGATTCTAAAACTAGATTTAACGCCGGGTAAACCTATCAAAGTTTTATTATACATTAAAGCTAAAGATATTAAAGACGGTTTTGCACATGTTGGCAAACCTGCAATAGTTGAACCTAAACTTGACGGTTTCAGAATGCAAATCCATGGAAACAATGGCCAAATAAAATTATATACCCGTCGTCTGGAAGAAGTTACCAAACAATTCCCTGATGTTGAAACAGTTGTAAAAAGTAACATACGCTCAAACAATTTTATAATCGACTGTGAAATTATTGGTATTGATCCAGAAACCAAACATTATACACCCTTCCAAAACATTTCTCAAAGGATAAAAAGAAAACACGATATTCAAAATATAATCAAACAAATCCCCGTTGTAATAATCTTATTCGACGCAATGGAAATTAACGGCGAAAATTTGCTAAAAGTTCCGTTAAATGAACGGTTCAAAAAACTTAAAGCAATAATTAAGCAAGAAAAAAATAAAATCGAAGTAATCCAACAAATTTTAACATCAAGTGTTAAGGAAACAGAAAAGTTTTACCAAAACGCTTTAGCATTAGGGCAGGAAGGCATCATGATGAAAAAAATCGATAGTATTTACAAGCCAGGTGCACGTGTCGGTTATGGTGTAAAAGTAAAACCCACAATGGAACCATTAGATTTAGTTATAGTAAAAGCTGAATATGGTGAAGGTAAACGTACAAAATGGTTCAGCAGTTTCACTTTAGCATGTAGAGATAAAGATCAACTTTTAGAAATGGGTAAATTCGGAACAGGTGTAAAAGAAAAAGAAAGTGAAGGTATAACTTTCAGAGAACTTACAAAACTTTTGAAACCTTTAATCATTGCAGAAAAAGGTAAACAAATCATAGTTAAACCTCATATTATTGTTGAAGTTACATACCAAGAGATTCAAGAAAGCCCAAAATATTCTTCAGGTTTTGCATTACGTTTCCCTACTTTCAAACGTCTTCGTACCGACGAGAAATCTGTTAAAGATATTAACACTCTTTCGGATGTAAAACATTTGTATTCTCAGCAAGGAAAATAAGATTGTTACTCAAAATATGAGTACTAAAAAAGATATCTTTATATAGTAGTTTTCATTGTTTTGTTTTATTGATTGTTAAAATCAAAAAAGAGAGGATAACTCTTTCAAAGGAGGGATAATTTAATGATTGTTAAGGAAGAATTTTTAACACAGCTAAGACAACTGTTCACTTTGAACCTTTATGAGGTAAAGATTTGGACAGCTTTGCTATCTCGGGGCATATCAACTGCTGGTGAATTAAGCGAAATTGGCGACGTACCACGTTCCAGAACTTACGACGTTCTTGAAACATTAGAAAAAAAAGGTTTCATCATAATGAAACTTGGCAAACCTATCAAATACTTCGCAGTTGAACCTAACGAAGTAATAGAACGCTCTAAAAAATATGTACAAACCCAAGCCAAAGAAAATGTTAAAAAACTTGATGGATTAAAAGGATCGTCTGTGTTAAGCGAACTAGATCTCCTTCATAACCAAGGCGTAGAATTTATTTCTGCATCTGACTTATCAAGCGCATTAAGAGGAAGAAAAAACATTTACAGTCATATGGAAACTCTTCTAAAAAACGCTAAAGATTCAGTTTACATTGCAACTAGTGCTAACGGTTTAATACGTAAACACGATGTTTTAAAAGAAACTTTATCTGCATTAAATAAAAAAGGTGTTAAAATAAAAATTGCTGCACCTGTTAATGAAAAAACTGCAGCTGTTGTCAAAGAACTTCAAAACTATGCAACTATAAAAAATATGACTGGCATCGACACACGTTTCTGTTTAGTAGATAAAAAAGATGTGATGTTTATGTTAATGCACGACGATAAAGTACACGCTGACTACGACGTTGGTGTCTGGGTAAACACTCCGTTCTTCGCAGAAGCACTGACAGGAATGTTCGAAACTGCATGGAACGGCATGGAAAACGCTAACAAAACATTAAAAAACCTTTAATTTCTTTTTTTCATTAAATTTTTAAACTAACAATTTCTGCTAATTCATTATGAGATTAGAAACTTATACTGCTAAACGTCCTTCAACGTTAAAAAAACATCTTATTACTTTAAGTTTAGGTATTGCGATGGGCTTAGTGATAGGTTTAACTGGCGGTTATTTTTTGAACGATAAAATTAAAACACCTAACGAAGAAATATTTTCAGAAAAACATTCTAACAACAAATTTACTAGTAAAGATTATGAAGTTTGTGCTGATATATTAGAAGACCTTACTAGTATCGGCAATTTTCCAAACGTAGATTATTCTAATACATCTGGCAACATTGATTATAATTTATTCTCGGACATACCATTTCACCAAACTTTTAAATTTAGCTTGGACCTAACAGAAAGATCTAATTTAATTTCTGTAGATGAAAAACAGGACAAAATTCTTTATAATGGAAATATGTACGAATTTCAACGCGAATATTTTAATGCAACTGAATATGAAGATAGTTTAACAATATACTCGTTTAATGACGCAAATATAAATCAAGCCAATATTCATATCATGTACGATTATAATCAAGACAATTATATAGATTTTTTTGACAGTACTCTTTTCGGAAAAATCATATACAATAATACTACCCATACTATTAATTACAATCCTCACTATATACGTTTATCAGAAAGTCAAGAAATTTTAGATTATTTTTCTGAAAGGTTTAAAACATTTAAAAAAGAAATGAATGTTGAAGAAGCAATACGTATTGAAAGAAAAAATCAATTTGTAGAAATCTTAGATCCGAGGACAGGACTATAACTTTTAAACAATTTATCCAGTTCTGCTGACCGTTTTTTAGATATTTTAGTATTCAACGGTTTCAATTCAGAAGCTTTTGTACCTGGCCTAGGAGTAAACTTAGAAATGTTAAAAACTTCAAACTTTAACTCTTTAACAAGTGCAACAGTTTGTTTAAAATCATCTTCAGTTTCAGTAGGATAACCAACAATCACATCTGTTGCAATACTCATTCCAGGAAAATTGTTTCTAAACAGTTTAACAATTGTCTTAAACTGTTCAACAGTTACAGGTCTTGCCATATCCCGAAGAACTTTATCTGAACCTGACTGTATAGGAACATGTAAAAATTTGAAAATTTTTTCATCTTTAAAAGATTCAATTAATTCTTCTGTAATATCAACAACATGCATTGGATTCATCATACCAACTCTTAGAATAAATTTTTTATCAATTTTACAAATTTCGTTAATTAATGATGGTAATTGCGATTTTTTATCTAAATCCAAACCATAAGCAGCAGTATCTTGCGCAGTTAAAAGTATTTTTGTGTAACCCTTGTCAACTAATGATGAAATTTCTTGGACGATTTTTTCCTGAGGATAAGAAACTATCTCTCCTTTAGCTAATTTTACAATGCAAAAGGTACATTTACCTCTACAACCTTCAGCAATTTGTACAGTTGCAATATTTTTATCTTTAATAATTTTTGGTAAACCTAACTTAACTTCCTTTTCAAAACCAAGTTTCAAACTTTTTTTATTTTGTAATAAATTTTCAACGACTTCAACAATATTTTTTATGTGACAAGTGTTAACTAATGAAGCATCAGGAGCAATATCTTCACAAAGTTTTTTTTGCGCTTGCGGCATGCAACCAGTTATTACCAGCTTTTTATCTTTAACAGATACAATCAATGAACGCATTTTGTTCTCGGTAGTCAACTTTACAGTACAAGTTCCAATCACAACCACTTCCGCTTTTTCAGGAGAATCAACTAAGTCATAACCTGCTTCAGTTAACAAACCTTTCATAATAAAAATATTATCTTGATTAGCTACACAACCAAAGCCTAGAACACAAACATTAGTCATTTTGCAAGAGGTCTCAACACTAGTTTATCATACTTACGTTCTTTCAAGTTATCTAAAGTATCGTTAACAATAACTGCAAGAATATTATCCGGAACATCATCAACCTCTTTCAATTTAAAACCGTAAGCATACTCTTTAAGCTTAGAATAATCAATATCTTTTTCTTTCAAAACACATAACGAACAACCACGTTTAATCATAAGAATACCAGCTTCAACAGATCTTTCATCTTCAAGAATCAAACAAACTTGACCTTCAATACCTGCAGGCAACCCACCCATTCCTTTTTCTTTATCAGAAAAAACAGAAACATTATTTTGCATAACTTCAACACCTATCACTTGTTCAGGATTAGTCATTGCAAACTCAGCATCACAATTTTCACAAACATAAACACCAACTTCCCGACTAATTTCTGGAGATAGTTTCAACTTTTTCTGTAACCGTTTAGTTTCAATCTTAAACGTTTTACCTTTTTCATAAAACTGTGCAGCAACAGATTTTACTTCTTCAAGATCTAAACCAACTTCTTTTGCGTAAGAATATGAAACAATACCTGCGACTTTAGATAAAACCTTACAATTTTCAGATGTGTATACTAAAATTCTACCTTGGATTCTAAAAATATTACTAACTTCAATCTTATTTTTATTAAAACAATCTTTAATATTACGAACTAAACGCTTCTCAAACTCATTTCTATTCTTACCTTTCAAAGCAATTTCGCCATACCTTATCAAAATTACATCTCTCATAAGGAAAAATAAAGAAATAAAGTGTTTATAAATGTTAACTTTCTTTCACAAACTTTGCAAACTGCCAATTATCTTCAGGTATACTCCAATCTGAATAAGTATTAGTCCACATATACTTAACCCCATCAAAATCAATATCTTCAGGCAATGTTTTATCACCATTTTCATCCAAAAATTCTACAAGTTTTGGTTCAGAGAAAGTCTTACCTAAATCATAACTTTCAACATAAAAAAAGTTTTCCATAAGATATTTATAATAAATTTTTAAGATTCCATTTTCATAAATTATTGTTGGATCATGACTATATATTGCCAACTCTTCTTTATCAACATCCCAGTTTTTGCCGTCGGTAGACCTAGCGATAAAAACAGACCCAGGTTGACATTCTTTATTGCCAGAAAAAACAAGGATATAATTATCCTTATCTAATTTCATTGCTCTTCCATGTGCTACAAGATCAATCATTTCATTTAAACTTATGACCATACCTTCTTCTTCCCAAGTAATTCCATTTTCTGAATAAGCACTCCATATACTATATGCTTTTTCACTACATTCAATATTTTTCGCAGGATCATCACGCTGACAAAATATTCTATAACCTTCATTTAATTCTAATACATAACAATGTGAATAATAATCTGCAACATCGGGATTTTCATTTTCAAGAATCATACTTTCATACTCCCATTCTTCACCGTCATTTGAAAAAAACGTACCAACACCTAAAGAATCAATCTCAAATTTTTTTTCACCTTTTTGTCCAATCATAACTCTTGCAGCAAACAATCTATAGCCACCATCCATTTGAATCACTTCCGGTGCGACAAGATTAAATAATACATTTTCAGCTTCAGGCTGCAAACCTAAAGAATGAAACCGCCATGTTTCTGATACTTCTGTAATTCCTGAGTGAGGCGAGAAAGTAAGATACCAAATATTTTGATGATTATTACCACAACCAAACAAAATAGGAACTAATAATAATATGATTAAAATTTTAAATTTCAACATTAAACAATATTATTAATTTACAAGTTTAAATAATCTACCTTTAAACACTAAAATTTGATCCGCAATCCGTTCAGCTGACAAACAATATTTCTCAAGCAACTCTTTTTTTGTCCCAGATTCAGCAAATTCCGTTATACCAATTTTATGCAGGATTACACCTTCTGAAGATAAAGCATCTAAAACAGCATCACCAAGACCGCCAACAATGTTATGATCTTCAACGGTAAAAATCATTTTTGTTTCATTTTTAGCACGGCGCAACTCTTCAACATCAACATGTTCCCAGTCTAAGGTATGCAAATTAATCACACGTATACTAAGCCCAACATTCTCTAATATCTCGGCAGCTTGCACAACTTCGTCCAAAATATCCCCAGTTGAAACAATTGTAACATCATCACCTTCTTTTACAACATCAGCTTTCCCAATTTCAAAATCATAATCTATATCATGAACAATTTTTGAAGCATTACGACCAATGCGAATGTAAACAGGACCTTCATAATTATCCAAAGCTTCAAGCATTTTCACAGTTTCAATTGCATCAGAAGGATTAAGAACTAAAAAGCCTGGTATTGAACGCATTAAAGCTAAATCGCATAAACACTGATGCGACGGCCCGTCTTCGCCAACTTTAATACCACCATGCGAACCAATAACACGAACATTAAGTTTAGAATAACCGACAGTATTATAATTTTGATCAAATGCTCGACCTACTGAAAACATTGCAAATGATGCAGCATAAACAGTCTTACCACAACTTGCTAAACCTGCAGCAACGCCTATAAGATTCTGTTCACAAATCCCAACATCATAAAAACAGTAAGGGTTAACTTTACTAAAATCATAAGTACAAGTTGATTTAGACAAATCGGCATCAAGAACAACAACTTCTTTAGATTTTCCATAAAGAGCAGTAAGAGCTTTACCAAATGCTTTCCGCGTTGCAAGCTTTTCCATTTCACTTAACTCATTTAACAATCCAGTAACATTTCCTTTTTCCCCAGGGTCAAGTTCAATTTTTTTAGGCAGATCAAAATATGTTTCTCCAGTGTTAAACTGTTCAAGTTCTTCCAGCCTAGAATCAATTTCTGCCAAAGCCAACCTAGTTTCTTCTTCGTTAGGTGCTTTACCGTGCCACGAAGCATCACCCTGCATAAAACTTACACCTTTCCCTTTAACAGTTTTAGCAATAATCAATTTAGGTTGTTTCGTGTACCATTCTCGCACCGAGTCTAAAGTTAAATAAACTTCTTCCATATTATGACCTTCAATAACTTTAGTTGCCCAACCAAAAGACGTCCATTTTTGTTCTAGGTCAATCAACGAATCCGCCACAATGCCAGACAATTTCAAACCATTAAAATCAATTATTGCGACTAGATTATTCAACTGCATTTCTGAAGCAAACCGTGCAGCTTCCCAAACTTGTCCTTCCTCAAGTTCACCATCGCCAAGCAAAACAAAAGTGTAAGCACCAATATCTTCATGCTTAGCAGCCAGCGCCATCCCTACACCGACAGACAAACCTTGACCTAAAGAACCTGAAGACACACGTACACCTGGAGTTTTCAAAGATGAAGGATGCCCTTGCAAAAACGAACCAAGTTTACGTAACGAACCTAACTCTTTAGCAAAAAAATATCCTGAACGTGCCAAGGCCGAATACAAAGCAGGCGCGGCATGGCCTTTAGACAAATGAAACCTATCAGCAAAAATACAATTCGGATCTTCCGGGTCATGTCTTAAAACTTTAAAATATAAAGCAGAAAGTATTTCAGCAGATGATAAAGAACCACCCGGATGACCACTGCCAGCCATTGAAATCATTTTAACAATATCATGCCGCATCTGTTCAGCCTTATATCTAAGGTAAGAATCCATAAACGAGAGATTTAACGGTTAAAGTATATATAGTTTTGTATAGTAATATAGAAGTTTTATAAAAGTCTCAAGCCGAACCGGGCAAGGTTTTTATTCACTACAGCCAACGGCAAACCTCGCACATTAGACTCAGACCCATCAATCTTTTCAATAAGAACACCACCTGCACCTTGGATTGCAAAAGCGCCGGCTTTATCCATTGGTTCTTTTGTTTTAACATAATTTATAATATCTTCATCAGTCATAAGCTTCATATGAACTTTAGTCAAATCAAAATCCGTTACAACATTTTCATTTTCAATCAAAGCTATTCCTGAATAAACTTCAACAATTTTCCCAGAAATCTTTTTCAACATTCTAATTGCATCATTTTCATCTTTAGGTTTGCCCAAAACTTCATTATCACAATAAACAATCGTGTCAGCACCTAAAACTAAACCATTAACACGTTTAGAAACTTCTTGCGCTTTACCTAATGCTAAGGTTTTAACTAATTCTTGTGGATGCATATCTAAAGACATATCTTCTTCGTAAGTACTAGGAACAATCTCTAAGTTTAAATTAAATAAGTTTAACATTTCTTTTCTTCTTGGAGACCCTGATGCAAGGATAAGTTTTTTATTCATATAAAGCACTAAAACCTAAAACAATTATATATAAAGGTTAGGTTTTTGCCTATCGGCTATAGAAAACTATATTAATTGAGTTTAAATTACTAAACTTATGGTAGACATAGAAGATAGAGTTATAGAATTTGCAAAAGATTATACTGATACAATTCTTGATCAAGATAAAGTTAGATTACGGTTAAACAAACTTGTTGAACCTGAAGATAAACGATTAACAGACTTACCTAATGTTCACAGAATTGGTAAAACCTATTCTGGATTAGTTCGAGCTATCGACAAATATGACACAGCTGAAAAATATATAAAACAAATTGAAGAATTAGAAGAGCAAGGTTATACTAAAGAAACATTTAATGCTAATGCTAAGCAAGCGAAAAAAGATTTGGTCCGGTTAGCTTACGACAGTTATGCACATGTTCTTGCAGCACCTGCAAACTTAGCTTTAAAATCTCCAATAGCACCACACTTTTTACAATGGACAATAAATTCAAGTTTATTTATTGGCATTGCTTACTTCTCTGCAACTTACGGTAACAACTTGTTTGAACAAGCTACACCTATTGCCGCATTTCTGCCTTCATTCAGTTCAATCACAAGAAGTGGTAAAGGACCAAAGTGGAGTAAAGCTTTGTCAAACATATACAAATCACTTAACGTAATTAATAAACCACTTTACGAAAAAGCACGAGATGAAAGTTTAGACGAAATTTTAAATATAATTTCAAAAGAATTTATGCATTGTTGTTAACGTTTTTTCTTTTGACGCAACTTTTTATGACGTTTATGCCATTGCATTGCTTCATTTTCTTGTTTTTCAACTAACTTCCCATATTTTTCATGCTCTCTAATTAACCTTCTAATCTTAACAAAATGGAACCAAACAAAAATAGATAATACTGCATGTTTAAACTTGCGCCAAAATGAACTCCATAATCTTTGCCTTAATTTTTCAGTTTTAAATTTTGCAGAGATTTCTTTTTTTTCTTTTACACGCTTTTGCATTAACAACTTTTCCTTTTCACGTTCTTTACGTCGTTCAGCAGCATGTTCTCGAACTAACTTACGTTTAGCTTCATACGCTTTAAGTTTACGATCAGTTAACTTTTCAAGTAATTTTTCACGACGTTTTTGCAATTTTAGCGCTTGACGTCTTAATTTTGCTTCATTCCATAAAAATAAACGTTCATCAATAAAATCACCTATAATTAAAAAAAATTCATCTAAGCTAAAAGATTTTTGTTTCGCCATTAAATACCCCTTTTATAAACTATAAGAGTTTTTCAATTTAAATAGCTTTCGTTAAAAATTTTTTTTGTTTCAATTTTTTTAAACAGCTATTTTTCAATTTAAGGATAGATTTATATAAAAAAAGTGTTGCTTTATAAAACATGTGTGGCATTATTGGTAGTTTTGGTAAAGTTAAAGGTTTACATAAAGCATTTTCTTTAATAGAAAACCGTGGAAAAGATGGATACGGTTCATTCCATAATAACAAAATTTACAAAACATCTAGCAAATTAAAATTTAAATCTAAGTTAAAAAATGTTAAACAAGATTTCATGATTCATAATTTACATTCTTTAGTTGGCAAAGAACTTCAACCTTTATTTGACAAAGGAATTTTAGTAGCCAATTGTGAAATTTATAATTACAAAGAGCTAAACAAAAAATACAATTTTCAAACTAAGAACGATGCTAAAACTTTATTACATTTGTTAGACAAGTTTGATTTGAAAGCTTTAGATAAGCTTGACGGAGTTTATGCGTTTGCTTACAAAAATAATAACAAAGTCATTCTTGTTAGAGATTTGTTAGGAGTAAAACCTCTTTGGTATTCAGAAAAACCTTTCGCTTTCGCATCAGAAAAAAAAGTTTTGACTTTTTTAGGATTAAAAGCTAAAGAACTTAACCCTAGAACAATTTTAAAATATGACATAAAAACAAATAAAATTACAACAACAAAAAGAGACTTTTACAAAATCAGTCCTATTCTCAAACAAAACAAAACACAATTAATCCGTACATTAAACACATTGTTCAAAGACGCAGTCAAAAAACGTTTACCTATAAATAAAAACATAGGAATTTTGTTTTCCGGAGGAATAGATTCAACAATTTTAGCAATGGTAATAAAAAGTTTCGGTTACAACCCTACACTTTATACAGCTGCTTTTTCCGACGGCAACTTACAAACTGCCAAAGATCTTTTATGGGCAAGGACAGTAAGCAAATATTTAGGATTAAAACTTAAAGTTAAAGTATTAAACTTAAAACAAACTGAAAAATTAGTAAAAGAATTAATCCCTTTAATTGAAAGCAACGATGTTACAAAAATTGGTGTAGCCTTACCATTTTACGTATGCGCAAACATGGCAAAGAAAGATAATGTTAAAATATTATTCTCAGGATTAGGCTCAGAAGAAATCTTTGCAGGTTATGAACGCCATATCCAAGCTAAAAATGTTAACAAAGAATGTTTACAAGGTTTAAAACAAATGCACGAGAGAGATCTTTATAGGGATGATGTAATTATGATGAGCAAAACCATCGAATTACGTTTACCATTCTTAGACAAAAAGTTAGTTGCATATGCATTAAGAATACCTGCCAATTTTAAAGTAAGTAAAGAACAGAAAAAAATTATCTTAAGAGATCTAGCAATCAAATTAGGTTTGTACGAAGAAATAGCCTTAAGAAAAAAATTAGCTGCACAGTATGGTAGCAATTTTGATAAAGCCTTAAAAAAGTTAGCAAAGAAATACGGTTACAAAAAGAAAAAACAGTTCTTAGAATCGGCCAGTGTGCCCTAAACCACCTGAGCCACGTTCAGTTTCATCTAAATCATCTACAAGCGCCCATTCAACCTGTGAAATTTTACAAACTGACATCTGAGCAATTCTTTCTCCCCTTTTAACTTCATAATCTTGGTGACCGTTGTTAACAAGTAAAACAAATATCGGTCCACGATAATCAGAATCAATCGTACCTATACCTTGAACAACACCTATACCATGCTTGTACGCTAATCCGCTCCGGCCACGGATCTGAACTTCATAACCTTGAGGTATAGCCATTTTAACGCCGGTGTCAATAGGTCTAAACGATTTGGCAGGAACCACACAATCTTCAGCTGAAATCAAATCACAACACGCACTACCACCAGTCTTATACTCAGGGAGAGGAAGGTCCTTATGCGTTTGCACAATTTTAACATTAACTTTTTCCATGAAAAGCTAACAAGATTAAGGACTATATAAAATAAGTTAAACTTGACAATCTATATACTCTAGGTGAATAAAGCTTAAAAAGACAAATTAAATCCTTAACAAGAATCCTAGTCGTTGGTATCTCCAGACAAGTGCTGTGGACTATGCTCCACAGCCTTTTATATTTCTCAACAAATTCTAAAATCAACCATACAAATCTTTAAAAAAACAAGAATTATTTCTTTAAAAAATTAATTAAATATTAAAAAGAAAAAGATAGAAAATGAGAGTCAAACTGATTAATTCAACAAAGCATCATCCGTTAGATGCAATGGTTGCAGGCGCAAGAACTTGTTACACAAAAGATGCAGTAACACCTCAACAAGTTAAAAAACGTGTTAAGAATAAAGGTTCTAAAGCTCGAGATGAATTAGCGCAAAGCGTTTTCGGTTCGGGCCATCATACAACATTAGAACACAGCGTGTTCACTTTCCTTATTGAAGGCGTTTCTAGACAAGCACTCTGGAGTTTTCTTCACAGCCACCCTTTTTACAATTCTTCGCAACAAAGTCAACGTTATGTTACAATGTCTGCCGATGGTTTGGTCATTCCACAAGGCATGTCAAGAACAGAAAGAAAAAATTTCAAATTTATGACACGAAAACAATTTTCTGCTTACCATAGTATTAACGATCTTTTATTTCCAATCGCATTAAACGAACTTCAAGATAGGTTTCCTCATCTAAGAAAACAAGAAAACAAATATACAGTTCGTGGCATGGCGCAAAAGAAGGTTCAAGAAATTGGCCGATACGTTTTACCAGTTGCTACAGCAGCAAACTTACATCATACAATTAATGCTTTAACTTTACACCGTTACAAAAGGTTAAAAGAATGGTTCGATGTCCCTAACGAAGTTTCTACTTTGGTAGATAAAATGTGTGCAAGGGTTGAAAGAAAATTCCCTGGATTTTTTGACACTTTAGTTACTGACTATATACCTTTAGCTGACACACCTGAATTTAATTTTTTTATGACAGAGGACCATATACTTTCTACTGAACAAATGGACGCTAACACAACACAGTTCAAAAAAGAGTTTGATCAGAGACTTAGAAGTCAACCTGCAAAACTAGTTGATTATATGCATAAAGCTGAAAAAACTTTAGCAGATTCAGTAAGAGAAGTGTTAGGTATTCCTCAATCTTCTTTAAGTGATCAAGAGGCCATTGAAAGAGTTTTAGACCCACGTTATAATCCGCACATGGGCCACACATTAAACGTTAAAATGATGTCGCCGTTATGTAGAACATTAGCACACGCAGTTTACACTTTCAAAGTTAAGTTAAGCCACACTGCCGATTCTCAAGCACAACGTCATAGAACAGTTCCTGTCTCTAGACCTTTGTTTGAAGCACAATTCACATCAGATCCAGATTACATTACACCACAGCTGTTACATTCAAGTCCAGAAGCTTTAGAATTATATCAAGCTACAATGCAAGATATTTGGGGGACAGCCAACAATTTAATTAACGACGGACTAGAATTTTCTGAAGCATCATACTTGTTACCTAACGCAACTACAATTAGGTACACAGAAACAGCAAACTTGTTTGCATTACACCATTTAATGATTGAACGTTTATGCCTTAATGCTCAGGAAGAAATCTTTCATTTAAACCGGGCTAAAGCAAACGAAATTAGAAGAGTACACCCACAAATTGGAAAATATTTAGACGCTCCGTGCATATTAAGAAGAGATGCAGAAATTATCCCTCGTTGTAAAGAAGGTAACAGATATTGTGGAGTTCCAGTTTGGCGAGAAGATTCAATTTTTAATTTTGAAAGAAAAACTCTTTAAGCATAATAATATTTATTTTTATCTCGTTGAGTTCTATCTAACTGCGAACCAGGTTTGTTAATTCTAGGACGCAAATTTTCTTGGTCCAACCTATAAGTTATGTCCAACATATGCAAAACTTTGTTCATACCTTCAGGCTTAGACAACGGGCCGATCACGTGCCCTTCTTTCCCAGGCTTACCTTCAAACACTAACATGGAATCACCAACATAATCAATAAACTGTACATCGTGGTCAACAACTATGGCACACGCATCATTTTTTATTACAAAATCTTTTATCACTTCTGCAACTTTCAAACGATCTTCAACATCTACGAAAGCAGAAGGTTCATCAAAAGCATATAGTTTAGCTTTTCTTGAAAGTGTTAAAGCAACGTAAAACTTTTGCAACTCCCCACCCGATAAAGTTGAAACCTGACTCTCCTGAATCTTTTCCAATCCTAACCTATCCATTATGTTAGACTTGTACCAACCAGAGTTAAACCTATCTTCAGCTACTTGCATTAACAAATCTTTCACTGTACCTTGTATAGTATTATCTAAATACTGTGGTTTGTAAGAAATTTTAATTTCCTCGACGGTACCAGAATCAGGCTTAAGTTCACCTGCCAAGATTTTCAAAAAAGTAGTTTTACCTAAACCGTTCGCACCCATTACTGCCATAATTTCAGCATTATGCACTTCACCTGAACGGCCTACCATTGAAAAATTTTCAAAATGTTTTGCAAAAGAAGGAAACCTTACAATAATTTCTTTACCGATAGTCCTACGCGCCAAATAACCTTCGAACTTGATAGAATAATTCCTAAACCTAACATTATCGTCAGGCAAAAAACCATCCAAATATTCGTTTATACCGCGCTTAACACTTTTCGATTGCGATATAACACCATAACCATTTTGAATACCATAAACAATCTGTATCTCGTCGCTAATATAATCTAGTGTGGCCAAATCGTGTTCAACCACCATCACTGCTGTATTTTCGTTAACTAATTTCCTTATCAATTTAGCAACTTTAATCCTTGTAGTAATATCACAGAACGAAGCAGGCTCGTCAAAATAATATATGTCAGCTTTTTTCACAGCAGTCGCAATTATTGCTAACCTTTGCAATTCTCCCCCTGACAACTCTGACAATTTCCTATCTAACAAATGAAAAATGCCTAACTCTTTTGTTAACTCTTCACTATTACCTTTCTCATCAATTTTGTTTAACAATTCTTTAACAGTTCCATCATAAATTTTTGGCAAAAGTTCTATCCTTTGCGGTTTATATGAAACATACAACTCGTTAGCAAAAAGTTTTTTAAAATAATCACCCAAAAAAGATTTAGAATATCGTGAAACAATTTCTTCCTCAGTCGCACCCTGTAAATTTCCTAAGTTAGGTTTTAGTGTACCTGATAAAATAGCTAAAGCTGTAGTTTTACCAATGCCGTTTCGACCTAAGATACCAACAACTTTTCCGAATTTTGGTATAGGTAATCTAAAAAGTTCAAAAGCGTTCTTTCCGTACCGGTGAATGGGCTCTTCATTTAACTTCTCAGGTAAATTAATGATTTCTATGGCATCAACAGGACAACGTTTAGGACAAATACCACACCCTGTACATAACCCTTCATCAATGATAGGTCTCTTATTATCATCAACAACTACACAATCACTACCTGTACGATTAACAGGACAATAATTACCACAAATAAAATTACAGCCAGTGCCGTTAATACACCGTAACTTGTCAATTATTGCTATTCTTACCATTATAAATAGTGAATCTCCATGTGTTTAAAAATGTTACCAGAAAAATGATTTATATTCAGACCGAGAAATCTTTTCTTTCTCAGTACAATCTTGCTCTTCTTCAGCTCTATCCTTCCAAAAAAACTTCCAACCCATCTATAATAAAACAAGATATTAAGATATATAAATCTTGCTAATTAAAAAAAAAATTAACCATATTTCTTAGAATATTTCTCTGCAAGACCTATAGCTAATTCAACAGCTTCTTCAGGTGTTTTAACCGAAAAAGATTTTTGCCTTTGCCGCCCATCAAGAAAAGTTCCAGCTAATTTGTCTGACCATCCGCCGGTCCCTTCAATAACTACTACAGGTATATCTGCTTGATAAGCAACTGCAATTTCTGTTAATGTCCCAGAACCTCCACCTACAGCTATAATTACATCGGTACATAAAGACAAAACAAATTCTCTGCCACCGCCACGTTCCAAACCAGTAGGAATAATTATATCCGCACAGGCCGAAACAATTTTTTTCCTTTTGCCATAAGTAACCCCGACAACTAAACCGTTTTTTCTTTTGGCACCTTTAGCTGCAGCAGTCGAAAGGGAGTAATAATCTTTTTCTGCGCCAAAAAATAAAATACAACCTTTTTCAGCAACCAATTCTCCAATTCTTTCAGCAATTTTTTCTAACTCTTCCTTATAATTTAAATCAGCTGCAGAACCCATAACACCAATTTGTAACTTTCGCATTTTATTTACCTCCATACTTAACAGGCGTTCCAATTTTATTCAAATTAAAACCTTCTTGCCAAAGCAAACCTACAAGCGCCCGGTTATATTCCTTGCACAATTTTTTCACAAAAAGCTCGTCCTTGCCACTAATGCTCGCCCATTGACTTAAATTTTCCCAATAAGGAATAAATAAACGCGAACCTTTATCAAAACCCACGTTCCGTCCATCTATTCCAAACAAGTCTCTAAGTTCAATCCATTCGAAAATATCGAACAAATTTAAAGTCATAATGTTGTTCGAACCTTGCAATTTCTTGTAAGCCTTTGTACTTGAAACACCCAACACAATTTCAGCCACATTTGTTCCATTATTTTCCAAAAGTGAAACTACTTCTAAAATTGTACCACCGTCAAAAGCTCCTACATCAGTTAAGACAACTTCTTGTTCATCAATTTGTTCAATTTGTTCTTCTAAAACTTTTGATCCTAGCCTACTAGCTAAGTTTACTTCTCCAGTAACAGGATTAGTCAGTCGCGTAACTTCTAAAGAACGAAGTGTTGAAAAATAGATACGGTCTAAACTAATTATTGGATAAGATTTTTGGCTCAATACATCTTCAAGCTTTTGAGAAATAAAACTTGCGTCAAGTTCTACTTTTTCTAAAGAATCAGGAACATACTCCCAAAATTCTTGTAAGAAATTCTTTTCAAGAGAAAAGATTTTATCTCTTGTTGCGTCTTCTAGCGGAAAACCAAATTTCCTTTCTAAAGTATACACTAAATCTTTAGTTACAAGATAAGTGAATACGACCAGTGCTTTGCACCTTAGCCCCATTATTTGTTTTCATTTTATATTTCTCCTTGTTTTAAGCCCATTCGGCTGATTTTTTAAGAAAATAATATTACAAATATCCTGTAAAAACAAATTTATTATAGAAACCAAATTAGATAAGATGAATACAATCAGTGCGATTTTGCACCTTTGCCCAAATTTTGTTTAAATTGTTCATTTTAACTTAAATATTCTGGATTTTGATCATTTTTAAAGGTTTTGTTTAACCACCAGCAGAACTATATTTCTTGATTGCAAAGTGCCAGAATGT
>JBDRJY010000003.1:0-55143 GCA_043814545.1 archaeon
GCACTAAAATATTTGGTTTTATCTTTAATAATATAACTTGCAAGACCTTTCTTAATCAACTTATCAAGGATTTCATAGATCTTACCGCTTGAAATCTGTGCTTCATCAATAATTTTACCGGTAGTGGTTGAACCAAGTTTCAAGAGAGTTAGATATACTTTAACTTCTCCCTTAGTCAATCCAATTTCCTCTAAAAGTTTCTCATTCATATGATAAATGGATTTCTAATGATATTTAAATCTTTCTAATTGCTCCTCACTTAGTGGGAGTGAACCTTTATAACTTCAATGGTTACTTCTAGAAAGTAGGTAAAATGAAAACATTAACTGAAGATGAGGAAAAAGAAAAATGGCTTTAATTAATCACCTAAAAGAATTGAAATTTGATGAAAAAGGAAATTCTACAGTTAAAATAGAATCTGTTACAAGTACTGGATTTTCCATTGATGATGTTGTTGTTAGAATCTCTCCGGTTGGGCCACCAGTTCTTGGAAAGAGAGTTCATGATTTACATTCAGAATTATGGGAGATTTATGGTAAAATCCCAGCAAAAGCTCATGCTTATCATGTGAACGAAGATCCTGCTGAATGGATTTATGGAAGGAGACAAATAGAGATAGAATCTGATAAAACTCGGCCTAACGAAGATCCTCTTTATCAATCAACCTATTATAGACCTATACAATTCTATAAAATTATAAGAATAAAAGAAAATGACAAAAATATATAAACCTTCAGAAATAGATCTTCGCACAGGAGAACTAATAAGAATAGACGCAGGAAAAAGTGGCTGCTTTGTTGGATATATTAATGAAATAACTGAACGCACTATTTCTTTACAAGCAAGTATGCCAGGTAGAGAAACTAGAACAGATTATGATAACCCGTTTAGGTTTTGGTATGGTAACTTTGAAGAACCAACAATTCAGATTACTCGATTGATTGATACATCAACAGGACTTGAAAAGACAATACAGGTTTATTCGATTCATGAAGACATTAACAGGTGTGTAGATCGGTGACATCTGTCATCAACAAGATTTGCAGTGTTTACCTGCTTTATATTTCTCAAATAGTTGATTTAGCAGGACATTAAAAGAATGATTATTTCTTAGCCATCTTCCAAACAGCTTTAAAATACGTCTTATAACTTTCCGCAATCTCTTTAGAATGTATCAGTATACCAACAGGTTTCTCTTGCCAGGTTGTAATAAGAACTTTATCATTTATGAAATCAATGTTACCTGGTACTGGAAACGGAACATACCGTTGTTCAATAAACTTAGGATACTTCTTAACTAACTTAGTTTTCTTAAACTCTCGATGACTTATCCCTTTCCACTTATTCTTATACTTTCTAACCAGGTGCCAAGATTTAACATAAAACTTCTCTGCTCTTTCATAATACTTTTCATCGTGTACATAAAAGAAAAATCCGTGATCGTTCTTATCAGAACCTTTCAGAAGCTTCTCATAAGCAGTCATTAAACCTTTCTCTCCAATGAAAACTTCAGCTTCTTCATCTTTCTTACTTAAACCTTTAAGTTTTTCTAGCTTAGGTTGAAGTTCGTTAAATGTTTTCTTACGCTTTGTTAACAACGATTCTTGATGGATAAGGTAATCGTTAACCCTGTTAATATCTTCAGCTTGGAAATATTTGGTCTTTTCTTTTAAAATAAAACTTACAAGACCTTTATCCAGTAATCTGTTAAGGATTTCATAAATGTTAGAATACGCAACACCAGATTTCTTAACAATTGGACCTACAGTAGACGGTCCTAAGACTAGTAAAGCTTCATATACTTTGGATTCTCCTTTAGTTAACCCAATTTCTTCTAGTTTTTCTTGATACATATACACCTTGTACAGGGGAGATAATATATAAAAGGGTTTCGGTTGGAAAAGTTTTATAGGAGGAAAACAAAATGCCACCATCAGGATTTAGTCAAAAAGCAATAAACGGATTGTTAATCTTTGTTGAATCGTGTTACGAAGATTTACTTCAGGAAATTAAAGAAGGAAAGAAGACCGAAGGCGAAGCTATTCAGCAAGAGCTTGATAACATTCGTGAGTATTTAGAGAATTTTAAGTTATAATTATTTTATTTTTTCTTTTAAATATGGAGAATAATATTCTAAATATTTCTTTTGAAATTCACTATCTTTCCAAGTATTAGAATCAATAACTTTCTTACACTCAGAAGAACCACAATTACATTCAAAAGGATCAAAGAAAGTTTCCATGAAAGCATAGTTCATAAGTAATTCTTCTCCTGCTTTTATGTCTCTTATTGCAACCATAGTAATACTAGAATTAAAACCAACATTTGGGTTACATGAATGATTAAAAATTCCCTGTTCCACAATTTCTTTATTACTTGATGGAACAATAAAAAAATCATCGCTAACTTGTATTCCTGCGTGACTAATTATTTTTCTGTATTCTTTTATTTCTGTCTTTGGAACAGTAATTCCACCAAAAGCATTAATTGGCTCACCTTTTTTTATATCTTCCTTTGCAAAGATTCCATATCGGTGTATTGGAGATTTCCCCGGTTTTGCTTTAGGCGTAAGCCATCTATGTGGCCACCGTTCATGAAGATCTTCCATAGTCATAAAAAAATTGTATAGGTATAAAAAATTATCTATTTCTTAGCGGATAAAGATACATAATATTAATAACTTAGAGTTATTGTATTATATATTGCAAAATGGACGAACTAATTGATATCTGTGATGAGAAGAACCAGCTTCTTGGAATTCAAAAGATGAAAAGTGAAGCCCATAGAGATGGTTCATGGCATAGAGCGTCTCATATTTGGATTTATAATTCAAAAGGAGAAATCCTTCTTCAGTTAAGAGCTAAAGAAAAATCTCTTTATCCAGATATGTGGGATGTTTCTGTTGCAGGACATGTTAATAGTAAGGAAGAACCGTTAACTTCCGGATTAAGAGAAATTGAAGAAGAAATTGGATTAAAACTGAAAAAAGAAGATTTAGATTTCTTCAAAATCTTAAAACATAAGGCTGTTTTTAGAAAGATTAAAAATAATGAATTCTATTATATTTATTTTTATAAATTTGACGGAAATATTAATAAATTAAAAATACAGGGTGAAGAAGTACAAGAAATCCTTTTCCTTGGTACTGATAAAATTGAAGAAGAATTAAAAACAAATCCAAAAAAATTTGTTCCTCACGGTAATTATTGGTATGAAATGATAAATGAAGTAAAAAGAAGATTAAATTCTTAATCCAAAAGGTTTTTAAGAACTCTAAGTTTTATTATTTTTGATATGAATAAGATAATAGAATCTTGCAAATTTGTTGTAGACAACTCTCAACATGTTAAGATAAATTTGAAGAAAGTTGAAGACTTCTGTAATTATTTTGATCATAAACATATTAAACACTGGTTTAACGAAGCTCCATTTGATATTAAAAAATTAAGCCCTAAAGAGAGACTGCATTTCTTATTGGTTTTTAATGCTATAAGCTTTAGTTATTGGGGCGATCCTAAATGGAAAATCCAATATAATTCTAAAGAAGAAGATGGAGCTTATGGTATGATTGCTTGTGTTGGTAGAGCAATAGAAAACAATTATCCAATTTTAGATACTCAATACCTTTCTAAGATTAATAAAAACGATTTTAGTAAAATATTAGAGGGAAATGTTCAAATTCCTTTATTTGAAGATCGGTTAAACATTATTCGTGAAATTGGTAGCATTTTAATTAAAAAATATGATGGCGACTTTACAAACATTGTTAAAGAAGCTAATGGCGATTCACAAAAGTTATTAAATTTAATTGTAACGAATTTTCCTTCTTTTGAAGACGAAGCTACTTTCAAAGGAAAAAGAGTTTACTTCTACAAGCGTGCTCAACTTTTAGTAGCTGATATAATTCAAGCTTTTGAAGGTAAAGATTTTGGAAAAATGGAACAAGTTTCTGAACTTACAGCCTGTGCAGATTATAAATTACCTTTTGTCTTAAGACGACTAGGTATTTTTTCTTATTCAACTTACCTTAATGAAAAGATTGATAATCAAATCCCAATTGATAAAGAAAGCGAAGAAGAAATTGAAATCCGAGCTAACACGATCTGGGTTGTAGAGTTAATTAAACAAAAAATCAAAAATAAAATTGCTCATGCAGATTCTATTCATGTTAACGACCATATTTGGATGTTAGGACAAAAAAAGTTAAAGAATGATAAGCCATATCATCTAACTAGAACTACTTCCTATTAAAGAATTATTTCTTTAAAATTAACTGCAGTATCTTATGCGTATGCTTAATCGGCTGCAAATCGATTCTTTCAAAAACTTTCTTGTCAACAACTTCAAAACTTTTAACCAAATCCATCACTTCACTCTCAGAAATTTGATAATCTACTGTACCTGTTTCATCTTCTATCGAAAGATTAAAATGTATAAACAAGAAACCATCTTTTTTCAAGGTACGCTGGATTTCTTGAAAAGCTTTAACCATGTCAACATAATGGATAACATTAACCATGTAATAAGCATCTACAGACTCATCTTCAAAGTTAAGATCTTCAATGTCCTGCTTTTCAAACTTACATTCTGGAAAAGTTTTCTTAGCCAATTCTAAGTTTTCATCAGAAATATCTATGCCAACAACATTAAATCCTTGATCATGAAAGACTTTAACATCTCTACCATTACCACAACCTAAATCAACTAACAAACCTATTTCAAGGGTTACAAATCAATAATTATTTTAAATATATTTTGTATTTAGCAGGAATTATTTTAGTGCTTTCTTTGTTTTTAGATATTAAACAGGCAGATGTTAATTATATTAGAATCGTTTGTTTTGTTGCCATCGTACTTGCTCTTGGTACTTGGGTATTAAAGGCCTTCATAGATAATTTGAATATGGGAATATATGAACATTATATACAAAACAATAAAGACATGAAAAAATACTACAAAATCATTATGTGGTTAATAAACGGATTCTTTTTAATACAATTTATTCTCTGGTTTGCTTTCATAGCTTTCGTAGTTCTTTAAAGTCTGATTTCTTGAAAAAATAAAAATACATAAAATATATAAATTAAAAGAATGGCATTTCCTTTATGACAACAACGAAAGTAATAGCTTCATTTAAATTTATAGCAAAATATCCTATTCAAATGTTAATTAGTGGAGGATTATTATTAATAGTCCTTGGGCTAATTTTCAAAACAACAGGTGCAACGACTGCAACTGAAGCTTTAATTCAAATTGGTACCCAATCTATGTACTGGGGTGGAGGAATTTTAGCTCTTGGTGTGCTTGTATTTATTTTATATATGTATTGGAAGAAGTGAAAAAATGGATACAAATCAATTTTCTTTAGGTTTATTAATTTTAGCTGCATGTATCGGTTTTCTTGGAAATTTGGCAGCAGGTTATTTATGGTGGAATCTTACAACAAAATTTAAAGATAAAAGATGGTGGCACCATTTAATTGGTGTACTTATTGTTATGATCTTTCTTTGGTTTATCTATAAATCATTTCAACTTTTTTATGTTGTTGCATAGAAAAACTGTTCAAACTCTCCCAATAGTTCCTTCTCGTAAAACTTATCAGCTAACATTTGTCTGGAAAGATAATGTCTACTTCCAATAGTTTGTCCAACTCTTCCTTGATAGAAATCTGCAACAGCTTCAGGTACACCAATTTTGATACAAGTTGTAAAAAAGAATTTCCTAAAATATTTCAAAGGTAAAAGTTTATTTCTTTTCAAATAAGTTTCAAGACTACTTACAGATGTTTTATTATCTTGCAACTGTAACCAAAGACTTTCAGGAAGATAAGCAAAGTATACATTCTTATTTTTCCGATACAAACTTAAATCTATCTTAACAAATCCATTCATCTCCTGAACTTTCAATGAATTCAAGTTCTTCAACAGATAATCAATCTCGACTTTCCTTAAACCAGATACCAAAAACAAAGAACACAAAATCTTATGCTTATCTTGCAAACGAGAAAGCAGTTCTTTAACCTCTTTATCAGACGGTACATACTGGTCAGGGTAACTTCTTTTCACCTTTAAACGCTCTCTAACTTCCTGTAACTGTACCTTACTAAACAACCTTTTCTCATCAAGGTACCGCAACAATAATCTAACAAAATAAACTGCATACCTATCATTATTAACATCCGTAATCTTATCCAACAACTCATTACACAACTCATCAGAAAAGTATATACTTTTAGCCAATATTTGACCAATTTTAACCGAAACACTCTTTTGATAAGAAATTGTTAAATCCTGCTTAAACAGCCATTCTTCAAAGAATTTCAAAGAAATACAAGTAGCGGGAGAAGGATTTGAACCTTCGACCTCCGGGTTATGAGCCCGACGGGCACTCCTGGCTGCCCTATCCCGCTGAGAAATAAGATAAGCAATTAGTTTTTAAAGCTTTTCATTAGCTTTTTTCAGAATAAAAGTTAACAATCCTAAAAATAATAACACAATTGCAACACCTATGCTTTGTTGTCCATTCGTTACTAAAACACTATAACCAGTAATATTACCAGAAAAAGTTACTAAACCTGAAAGAAGCATTAAAAAAACTAAAGTATCTTCAATGGTTTTATGTCTTGGCTTATCAACCTTACACTTACCTTTCAAAACTTTCACAAAATAACTTCTATCACCACCATGCGGCGCATATTTACTTTCAGCAATGCCAGATAACTTACCAGCTAAATCATGAATAGCATCTTCAGAAAGAGTGTAACGTTTTCTTCCCCGACCATGACCAATAATTATCGCAGGAATACGTCTTCCGAGATATTCAGAATCATAATCAAAACCACCTTTTTTTAACGGTTCAGCACCTAAATCCCTTAACCGCTGATTAATTTTACGTAAAGGATATTCTCCCATGTTCCTTCTTATGTTTTATTAATTTAATTAGTTTATGTTTTTAAAAAAAGAAAAAAAGAAAGTTAATGTTTAATCTTCCTCGTCGTCAGTTCCATCACTACCCCACCATTCGGGATCAAACTCTTCTTCGACTTTTTGCCAGTACTCGTCGGAACATTCTTCTTCCTCCATACTGTTTCACACCTCTTTTTTTTGCAGGGGTGCGTTAAAAAAATTCAAACCCCCTTTAATTTTCACGATACATAAACTCATTTAAAAAGATTTCGCAAATTTAACCTCTAAATAGGAATAAATATTAATACTAGTTATATTCTCAAAAAGTATAATGGTAAAATTATTTTCAAAATTTAAGGAAACTTTTCGTAAGGATTGGGCTAAAACTTCTTTAGCTTACAAAACTTTCTTGTTAAGTTTAGGATTAATGGGCAATTATTTACTTTGGGGAATGCAGTATACGCAAGCAATAGAAAAATATGATGAAACAATTTATGTTTACACAGATAAAAAATATATGCAAAAATATAATTTAACTAACCTGTCAAATTACGAATGGACTAGGGAAGAATGTGATGCAAATGCTCACCTTATCCCTCCAGATTTTAAAGAAGATGTTGCAACATTAGAACAAGAATTAAAAAAACTTTACCCTATTGACGTTGAAGGTGAAAAAGTTACTTTAGATATTGTTTTAGATGATAGCATAAGTTGGTTAACCGAAGATGAAAGAGATGAAATGAATAAAGGTAAAACAACAATACCTAGTGAAAAAAAACCATATTGGCACAATCAAATTATTAACAGTATAGAAGCATTAAATATTTACAAAAATTATGGAATAGAATTTGCAGTTAATTCTGTTACAATTATAGATGGTAACGTTTGCGGATTTCTAGCTGACCAAGAAAACGGATACTTATTTTCTAACGATGTTCATGATTATATTGAACAAAGAAACGACTACGGAGCGGATATTAACATTTTCTTGATGAATTATCCTCTTGACCACGGTTTTACTTACGGGCATTATTGCCTTGGAGAAGTTAATGAAATTGGAGGCGATGCTTTCATTGCAGACATAGGCCATGAAACAAAGATTACTCGTAATGTTATTGCACACGAAATGGGCCACCTTTTCAAAATGGTACATCCAGCTTCCCACTATAATTATCCAGGTACACATGCGCATGATTACCGATCAAACCAATTTTTTAGAATTGTAATTGATCCTTTCTTCCTTTTAGGAGTACCAGCAAATTCGCACGATCTATGTAACGGCGAATTAATGCAAAATTATGTTGCTAAAATCGAAGATCCTAGCATTTGTCCTAAGAATGAAAAACGTTTACTAAAAAATAAAAGCAAGTTTAAAGACTAATCACATTATCTTCAAATTTAAATTTTACATCCATAAACTTTTCTATCAACTTAGCATTAGTTTTAACATGGTTAGTAATTTTAGAACATTTTATTTTACCGCCGTTAGCCAATGCTATGTAAGGAAGTAATTGGTCAGCTGTATGCTTGTCAACGCAACCATCTTCATATTCTTGAATTAATATTTTAGCAGCTTTCTCACCAACAGTTTCAGAACTTACATTCCTTTCACCTAACGCGTTAGCACCTATAACAGAATTTTCAGTTTTAATCCATAACTGTATACCAGAACCAGGACAAGTTGAATCAACATACTGAGTTTTAATTTTACAATCCAGTTTAAATTTATCAAAAAGAATTTTTTTAGCAGCTTTAGCTTGCCTGTTAGCAACTTCTTTATTTTCCAAACTTTTTGACGCTATTGAAATGCCCTCTATAGAAATAATGTTACCTTTTTCTAAAATTGTTATAGGACGTAAATCGCCTTTACCAGAATGTACTCGAACTTTGGCTCCGCCTTTAGGATAAAAACCTTCTTTAATAATATCAATTTGAATACTATACCCCATTGTTTCTAAATGTTTCAATACGACGTTTTTCAAATGCTCGACGGGTAAAGCCCATTTGCCGAACGTTGCGCCGCCGTCAATTTTAATGTTAATGTCTGTTTTTATCGCCGGTATTAACAACGATTGTAGAATTAACCCGACGGAACCGGCAGTTTTTATCTTGACGTCCAAATCTCCGGATTTTATCTTCCTTGGTTTGAAAGTTATTTCAGTTGAATCAAGTTCAGCGCCTTCAACTTCCGCGTCGCAAAGTTTTTTCATTGCAATGACGCCTTGCAAGTGCTGTTCCTGCAAACCTTTGGTGCACCTGTTAGCGCGAATGTTAGTCATGCGGAACGGTTTGCCTGTCACTGCGGAAAAACCTAATGCTGATCTTAAAATTTGTCCTCCGGCTTCGCCGAAACTACCGTCGATTTCTATCATGAAAAAGGAAAAAAGAAAAAGAGTATTTAATGTTTACTAATCTTACTTTGTTAGCAATCAACTAAGTAATTTATAAAAAATAAAAAAATTAGTTTTTTGGTTAAAGAACTATTTTTGTTCTCTTGCCCAACCAAATGTTCCTTTTCCGTACACTTCGGTTTTTTGTGTTGTTTCCCATCTTGTAGGGAAATATTCTTTTGATTGTTCTTTAATTTTCCTGATGCCACTGATTCGGTTACCGTCTCTATCTAAAGTACTGGTCTCTCTGATAGTCCTATTAAGATTTCCATGTCCCTCATAGGATATTCTTGTTGCTAAAAAAGTTCCATCTTCTTGTGGCGTTATGCTGTTCCAACTTTCATATTCATTTCCAGATAAAACTTTGTCGTCGCTCAGCAATACTAGATAGCTTTTAACAACAGGAACACATCCGCTTAATCTTTTTTTTGCTAATCCTATGTACCTTCCTGGAGCAATCTCTTCTCGTTTGCTTAAATTTAATCCATATTGTCTGGATAATTCTTCGTCAATACTTTTATCTAATTTAACCTTTGTTTCAAGGTTGTCTGCGTTTGAAATTTTGTCTAAATCTTCTTCTACATTTTGTATTAAAACCATTTTTTTCCTCCTTTAATGGCGAACAAGCCGGGGAAAATGGTCCCGGTATTTTGTTACCCTCTAAGGATAGTAACGGCATAGATGTATAATAAACTTTGCTTATACTTTTTGTGATTTTAGGGAAAAGTTTATAAATAATTACCAATTAATATGAAATATGGTTGATTTAGACAAAAAAGATAGAAAACTGCTATATTACCTTTCACTTAACTCGAGGGAGAGCCATACCCAGTTAGCTAAAAAAATCGGGCTTAATAAGAATTCGATTAAATATAGAATTGACCGGTTGCAAAAGAACGGGGTAATAAAGCAATTTACAATCATACCTAACCCTGTTAAATGCAAGTTGAATACTTTTAATCTCTTATTGAAATTTAATTCGGATATATATGAAAATAAAGAGATAATTGATTATTTCAAAAAGAGTGGATTTTCAACATTGGTCGTTACTCTTTCTGGGAATTGGGATTTATTCGTAGAAATTATGCTTAGAGATTTTACTGAAATGGCCGATTGGATTGATGAAATTATATCTCATTTCGGGAACTTGTTAAATGATTACAAGGTTTTCTTTGTTGCTTCAGCTCCGGTAAGAGAAGGAGGAATGATTAAAGAGTTTTTTCAAGATTTGGACGTTGAGAAGCCTAAACCGAAGAAAAAAGATTTTGCTCCAATTGATTTGGATGATGTTGAAAAAAGGATAATTTATGAATTAAGTAAGGATTCTAGTCTCCCTTATTTACAGATTGCAAAAAATATGGATGTTAGTTTAGATGTTATTCGTTATAGAATGAAAAATCTTATTGATAAAAATGTGATAGTTAGATTTGATACAAAAATATCACTTAAAGCATTAGGTTATACTAAATATTTGTGTCGAGTAAAATTAAGAGGGGGAAGTAAAGAAAGAGTCGGAGAAATTAAAAAAAGAATTTCTGTTAATGATAACGTAGAGTATGCTTTTTTTGATGTGAATGAAAATAATTTGGTTTTTACTTGTGCCTTTAAGAACAGCGAGGAAATTGATCATTTGTTGCGGGGATTAAGAAAAGATTTTTCTGATCTTATTGCAGACCAAGAATATTTATTAATTAAAGAAACTGTTCTTTTAGATCTATTTCCAAAAGGAATGTTAGAGTAAAAAAATTCTACAATCACATCATAGGCGGCATTTGTGGCGGCATTTGTTGAGCACTGCTAGCACCCGAGCCTGCAATAACATCGTCAATCCTTAAAATCATTTCTGAAACTTCTGACGCAGACTTAATTGCTTGAGTTTTAATTTTCAAAGGTTCAATAACACCGGTTTCCCAAGCGTCAACAACATTACCTGAAAAAACATCTAAACCTGCCCATTTCATACCTTGACCGTGTTTAGATTTTAAGTCAGTTAAAGTGTCTATAGGATCAAGACCAGCATTTTCAGCCAAAGTACGAGGCACAATTTCAATAGCATTAGCAAAAGCTTGCACTGCTAACTGTTCACGACCAGATAATGTTGTGGCATACTGCATCAACTGCCTGGAAAGTTCTATCTCTGGAGCTCCAGCACCTGCAACAACTTTACCGTTTTTTAAAGCAGCTACAATATCGCCCATTGCATCTTTAATCGCACGTTCAACTTCGTCAACAACATGTTTCGTTCCACCACGAACAAAAAGTGTAACAGATTTAGGGTTAGGACATTCTTTAACATAAATCATTTCTTCGTCAGAGATTTTAACTTCTTCTACTAAACCAGCCTGACCAAGCTCACCTTCATTCAACTCGTTAATCTGAGTTATAATTTTAGCACCTGTTGCACGAGCTAACTTTCCCATATCAGATTTCTTAACACGTCTAACTGCAAAGATGCCAGCCTTAGCAAGGAAATATTGTGCAATGTCATCAATACCTTTTTGACAAAATACTACGTTTGCACCAGAATTAATAATCTTTTGTGCAAGGTCTTTCAGCATTTTTTCTTCCTGATCGACAAAAGCCTGTAACTGTAAAGGATCAGTAATTTGAATCTTAGCATCAGTTTCAGTATCCTTAACTTCAACAGGACAATCTAGCAAAGCGACACGAGCGTTCAAAACTTTTTTCGGCATGCTAGAATGAACTCTTTCTTTATCTAACACTAAACCTTTAATCAATTCTGAATCACTTACACCACCGCCAACTTTTTTTTCTATTTTAATATCATCAGTATCGATTTCATTATCAACAATAACTTGTTTAACAGCTTCAACAATCAGTTTAGACAACTGTTCTTTTGAACATTCAGCACCTTTACCTGTCATAGCAGTTTCAGCAATTTTCAATAACAAATATTCGTCATTAATTGTAACAGGTTCAGAAATTTGTTCTAAAATTTCTTGCGCTTTCTGTGCAGCTAACCGATAACCTTTTGCAATAACTGTAGGATGAATATTATTATCTAAAAGATCTTCAGCATTTTTCAATAATTCACCAGCCAAGATAACAGCAGTGGTTGTACCGTCGCCAACTTGATCTTCTTGCGTTTTAGCAATTTCCACAATCATTTTTGCGGCAGGATGTTCAATTTGCATTTCTTCTAAAATAGTTACACCATCGTTAGTAATAATAACATCTCCAAGAGAATCAACTATCATCTTATCCATACCTTTAGGTCCAAGAGTAGTTTTAACAGTTTCAGCTACGATTCTAGCTGCCATAATATTATTACGTTGAGCATCTTTACCCAACATACGTTTAGTGTCTTCAGGTAAAATATAAATTGGTTGTTGTTGTGACATTTTTATTGATCTCCATATAAATATAAGTTTAAAAATCTATTTTAGGGATTATATATAAAAGTTTTGGATATAGCATCTTTAGTCTTCAAAAAGTGATAAAAAATGGACTTGCCGGGATTTGAACCCGGAGTCTCTCCGAAGCCAACGGAGTGCGTTACCGTTACGCCACAAGCCCTTAGAATAATTTGAAGAATTAAGGAGTATATTAACTTTTTTGTTCAAGATAAATCTGCATTCTTTCATCTAAATAATAAGAACTTATGTAACAACTGTTTTCGTTATCTTCAGGAACCATTAATCCTAAATTGTCAACAGTTAACCTCATTTCAAGGTTCTGAGGGTCAAAGAAAAAAACCAGTTCTAACTCTCCCTGCCCATTATTATCAATTTCAGAATAAGCTAAACCTAACTGTCCAGAAAACTGAGACTCTACGTTATCATTACAACCATAACCAACATATACAGTAACATCTTTATGCATCATATTTTCGTGCAAATATTTTAAAATTTCCTTGTAACCTCTAACATATTTTTTAATTTTAGGTTTACTTTTACCAAAAAACATATTGAGGTTGAATAATAAACACTTTATAAATTTTCAGGATTAAATCTTTACGAAAAGATTTTTATACAATAACTAATTCCTTAAACAAATCATGGTAAAAATTGTATTGTTAGGACCGCCGGCGTGTGGTAAAGGGACACAAGCGAAAATGATTGCAAAAGAGATTCAAATTCCGCACATTTCTTCGGGAGATTTGTTTCGTGGCGCAGCTGAAGAAGGCACAGAATTAGGTATCAAAGCAAGAGACGAATTTTGGAGCAAAGGTCAATTAGTACCTGACGAAATTACTATTGGTTTGGTTAAAGAACGTTTAGAAAAAAATGATTGTAAAGAAGGTTTCATTCTTGATGGTTTTCCTCGAACTATTCCACAAGCCGAAGCTTTATCAAATGTTGTAAATTTAGATTATGTTATTGAAATAACTTCTCCTGACGACGTTATAATTAAAAGAGTTGTTGCACGTAGATCCTGTCCACAATGTGGCAAAATTTACGGATTAGATGTTCCACCAAAAAATGATAACGTGTGCGATGAATGTAACGTAGAACTTAACCATAGAAGTGATGATAACGAAGAAACCATGCAACAAAGGTTGGATGTATACCATAAACAAACTTCGCCTTTAATTGAATTTTACAAAGAAAAAAATCTTTTGGTAACTGTTGACGGTACACAAAAAATTGATAAAGTTTTCGAAGACATTTTATCTATCCTCAAAAAGTAAGTTTTATATATTATCCTAGGCTAATTTAAGCCATGGAAAAAGAGGTACAGAGTTCTCTATATAATGAGTTTGATCCAGATATCCAAGATATGCTTAAAGAAGCTGAAGGTTTTGGTATAAAAATTTCTGATGTTAAACAATTCATTGCTTGGATAAATTACAAAGTTAGCGAAGCAAAAGGTTTAGATATAGTACATCAAAAACTTCGTGAAGCACATTACGATCTTAAAACTGCTGATAGATTAATAACTGAAGAAACTAAAAAATCTAAAACTGTTGAAACTTCTGAAACTGCATTAAAGAAAGTTACAAAATTATCTACCAACATTAAAGAAAAAGAACGTATTCAGAAAAAAAATCAAATGATAGGTTACATTTTCACTGCTGCTGTTGTTTCAGGAGTAGGTTTTTATGTTGCACGTTTAATGGGAGATGTTACCAGCGAAATTAACATCGGCATGATGGGAGATATGTCAGCCTTTTTCACAATGTTTGTTACAGGTTCATGGTTTGTTGGCATTATTGCAGCTGTTATCACAGTTGCGTTGTTAGCAAAATTCTTTTACGATTATAACAAATATAAAAATATAAAAAAAGAGGCTGAAAAAAATGAATAAGAAAGGACAGTTGTACATTGTAGCAGCTTTAATTTTAGCATTCATTATCTTCGGGCTTATGAGCGTTGCTAACCAAGCAAGAGAAGTTGGCGTTGAATCAAACTTTGATAAGCTTACATCTAACTACAAAGTTGAAAGTGCAAAACTAGTCAACTCTTTGTTAGAAGATAATGCTAACCCTACAACAGTTGCAGAATCGTTCACTTCGTTCGCAGCATTGTTTACAAGTTATGCTAAAACTCAAAACCCACATTTTGGATTAATTTATGCATTTAACTTTGAAAATAATCTTTACATCGGAAATTATTTGGATAAAGACATTACATGGTGCGCAACAAGCACATCTTGCACCCCCCAAAACCAATTAACTGGCTGTTTTGACATTATCCCTGCTTCAGTTGAATTTGACGACATTAATTTACAAGTTCTCGGTTTAAATCCCAATGATGTTGATTACCTTGCATGTAACACCCAACAAACAGGCACACCAAAAAAAATCATTTTCGACATCGGCGGTTTCCAGTTTCCGTTTGAAATTAAACCTAACCATCCAGAAATTATCATGGTTAGTTTAGAAGAAACTGAAGACGAGTTACAAATTTATGTAGGGGGCGAACTAGTTGGTAACTAAAAAAGGAATATCACCAGCAATAGCTTGGATTTTAATCTTAGGTTTAAGTATCACGTTAGCTGCATTTGTTTTTAATTGGTATAGCGACAAAGCTGAAACAATTAGCACAAGTGTTTTAGATGACATAGCAGGCGGCGTATACTGCGACGATGTAGAGTTCAACATTTTAAAACCTAACACTACAGCTACATATTGGCGCATGCAAAACTCTGGCACAAGAACAATCACAAAAATTAAACTTTCAATTATACGGTCAGACATGTCTGGGTTAAATACTGACATAGACGGTCCGTTCCCTCCTGGCGACGAAGTAAACTTATTTTCAATGGGAGAAGACGTAATTTCTTTACAAATCTTTCCATACATAGAAGTTGAAGAAACAGAATATTATTGTCCGAACGAAGTTACTTATGATTTGACTTGAACACAAAATGAAAAATAAAAAAGGCATGGCATGGATATCTTGGATTTTGCTTTTACTATTTTTTGTAACATTATCAGTTTTAGTTTACAACTGGTCAACTGAACAAATTGAAAGTTTAACAGAAATTACTTCTGAATATGTTGAAGGAGGGTTAGCATGTTCAGACGTTGTGTTTGACGTGCAAATAATGGGAACAAACCAAATACAAGTTACAAATTACGGCGTTAGAACAATTGACGCAGTTTTCATACGTTATGATGGTACAGATAGTTTAAAAATTCAAAATAGCGAAATTTTAGTAAATCAAGGAAAGAAAACTTTAAATATTCCACCATACAATAATAATTTAGAAGTCATCCCAATGTTAGAGGTTGACAAAAACTGGGTCATTTGCCCAGAAAAAAAGTTGGTATTCCCATAATGAAAAAAAACGGCGTCTCACCCTTGATTGCAACTGTACTTCTAATTGGATTTACTGTCGCTATTGTTTCATTATTAATTATCTGGGGGACAAATTTTTTGCAAGAAACTGCTGAAAAAGAAGGCGCACAAGCTGAAGGCGAATTAAACTGCCAATTTGTAGACTTTACTGTTACAAATGTAGATATTTCTGGCGACAACTTCGAAATTACTATTAGCAACTTTAACGAAGATCCGATTGATGCGTTCGTGTTTAGGATTGAAGATACTAACGGCGATTATTATCCGTTCCAAGTTTATGACAGCATTTCAGGTGCAGGCATTAGCACAATCCAGGCTGTTGACACTGGTTTAACTGATTACAATACCTTACAAGTCATACCTAGGTTAGAAATTGCAAACAACGTTTATGTCACATGCGAAGACCAAAGTTTAACTTGGCAAAAATAATTCTGTTTTAGAACGAACTTAAAATTTTATTAATAATTTCTTGTTTAGCTGCAATAGGTTCAGTACGCACATTTAATGCAAATGCAATTAAGTTACCAATGTTAATGTTAGCAGCGTTACTGAACAAGTTTAAAGCATCTTGTAACGGAATATATACAGATAAACCAGCATCTTCATGCAAACCATCACGCAGTTTAACAACCTGGCCATTTTCTAAATCAGCTTTAAGTTCAATATCATCACCGTCACTATTTTCAATAATTAGGTTAATCTTAGCATAATCAAAAAAAATAATTACAGCAATCTCGTTTTCGTTCAAAAAATACACAACCCATTCAGGATTAATTCCATATTCAAGACCGGCATTAGTCTCAACAATATCTTCAGCGATTGGCGCAGGTTCAGGATCTTCACCTTCATCGACAATAACTTCTTCAGGCACTGTATAAACTTGGGCACAATCGATAGAGTTTAAAATAGTTTGGACAACATCTTGGTTATCTTCATAATAATTTTCTTCACAGTTAACGCTCGTAACATAAGTCATATAATTACAATATTCCATAACAGTGTGCGCCATAAAATCGTAACCTTGATACTCAGCAGTATAAACATACTCGTAACCATTTTCTTCTAAAACATCAATACCATTTTCTTCATAATACGTTCCAATATATTCGTAAAAGAAATCTATTGGCGCATTATAATGCATGACAGAAATTTGGCAACCAGCAGTTTGCGTTGTTAAAAAATTATCATCACTAATTTCATATTGAACATCTAATTCTGGTATTGTAATGGTAAAATCTTCGTCAGCATAAGTGATGTAAGTTACTTCAGTGGATACACTATCTTCATAATATTCAGTTTCACATTTTAAAGAATTAAAAGTTGTATCTAAAAGATCTTTGTTTGTTCTGAACGAACTATTTTCGCAAAATGCTGTTAACTGATAAGTTTTATCATTGCATTTAATTACTTGGGTTTTAGTTTTAATTAAAAAAATGCTGTACATAGAAGTAGACTCTAAGACCATGTTAGTATCATCTTTTGAAATTAAAGAATCTTTCATTGTAGATGCTAAATAATTGTAAAAATCTCTTGCATTATTATCGTAAGATTTAAGATTGATTGTACATATACCGTTTTTTATGTTTAGTAAAGAACCTTCAGCAATTTCCATGTCCCAGTCTGGATAAATTAAAGATAACTCGTTTAACACCAAGGTATTGGTTTGAGTTTCTTCTTCTTGTATAGTATCTTCGGTAGTTCCGCAAGCGGTTAAGATTAATAATATGATTAATGCTAAAAATAAACGTTTCATAATGTTTTTTATATTTTTATTGTTTAAATAGTTTTCAGAAACGTTTATATAAGAGCTATTTTGTAAAAAAACATAACTTTTTATATTTAAAAAAATAAAAAATTTGGTAATGGACATGAAACAAGCTTTAACTTTAATTCTTGGTGGATACTTATTACTTGCAAGTATGACAGGTTGTGCAATTGAAGAATCTGAAGATAGCGAAGAAACAACTGATAAATCAAATGAATTAGTTTTTGAACCAGATGCAGGTATAAGAGTTGATGGTGGCATTCCAAAAGCTACTTTAACTAACGAGGGAACGACTTATCTTTATTATGAAAATGAAGGTGAAATGGTTGCTCTTTCTGAAAACGGTTTAGATTTTACGGGTAATGAAAGGCCTACTAGTTATGCAAATGATGCACGTAATGTTGAAATGCCTGATGGGACCTGGCGAAGATATAGTTGGATTAGAAAAGCTGACGATACTTTTTCAGATTTAGAAAGTGAAATCTCTTATGACGGCATAAATTTTGTTAAAGAAAGTGGTATAAGGTACACATTACAAGAGTCAGACAACGAATGGGCAGGATTTTATGACATGTTTACAAACTGTAACGATGAAGTAATTTTAATTTATTTGGCTGACAATTACGGTCTTAACAATGCACGGATGGCTATCTCTAGGGACGGCGGTTTAAATTTTGATTTTGAAAAAGAAGATGTTTTTAATGATGCACAATACGGCGGCACTTTTAATTCATACGTTGACCAATCCTCAATTCCTTTAGAAGATGATACACGATTAATGTTTACAATGAAACAAGGAACAATTTATTGGTTTAGTAGTGATTGTGTAGGTAAAGAATGGGAATTAGAAGAAGGTTCATTAAAACCAAGCGAATATACAGAATTTAATTTAGCTACATTACATGATCCGTCTATTGTTATTAACGATGATGGAAGTTATCGAATGTACATGGGAGCTTGGATAGAAGAAAACGGACAATCTAAAGAAGTTATATTAAGCGCAGTAACTGAACTTTAATTCCAAAAAAATTACAAAACCAAAATATTTTTTAACTTTTCAATACCATTAATAATGTTATACACTTCTTCAAACCTTAATTGTTTCATCCATCTTAAAACTATTGCACTCCTAGAACCAGAACGACAATAAATAACATATACTTTTTTCTTATCCAATTTTCTTAATTCATTTTCAAAATTAACATCATAATAATCTATGTTAATTGCATTTTTCAAATGACCATTATTAAACTCTTCAGCTGTTCTAACATCTAAAATTTCGTAACTGTTAAATTTTTCTAAATCTTTAGCAAGAATATTTTGACTGATTTGCATTTTGATAAAATAAGTGCGGGGAACAGGGTTCGAACCTGCGTAGGCACTAAGCCACTGGATATCTCACATGAAATGAGATAGCATGGTTTTCATTTACGGTCTTGAGTCCAGCCCGTTTAACCGCTCCGGCATCCCCGCGTAATAGAAGAACTAATTTTTCTTTCTTTTATATGCTTTTCTATTTTAAATTTTAAGATCTTTACGCGCTTGTTTAGTTAACGTGTACTTGGTAGACAAATGTATCAAGAACGGTATATAATATAACAAGTGTAAAATCTTCGCTCTAAACGTAGGGAACATAAACATTTTTTTAGAATCTAACTTCCTCACTATAAACTTAGCAACTTTATCAGAATCACCAGCTAATTTGTTAAACTTTTTTATACAATCTTTACTATGTTTACCTTTATAACAATCATATGCCCTGTGGGCAAACTTAGTTTTCATTCTAGCCGGATGTACAGCCGATATTGAAACGCCTGTGCCTTCCAATTCATAATACAAAGATTTTGTCATGTTAGATATAGCAGCTTTAGTTGCGTTATAAATTGCAAAATATGGTAACGGAGTATAATTTACAACTGAAGAAACATTTATTATTCGACCTTTCTTACGCCTTTTCATGGCAATTATTGCCAATTGTGTTAAATGCGCGTAACCTAAAACATTAAGGTTAAACATATTAACCATTTCTTGGTAAGGTTCTTTTGAAAAATCTTGCGCTCTTCCAAACCCAGCATTGTTAATTAGGTAATTAATCTTTTTTTCATTTTTAAGAACAGTATTGATTAAACGTTTTCTAAACTTTTCATCACTTAAGTCACCAGAAACAATTTTTATTTTACCTTTATTTATGTTACATTCTTTTTGCAATTCTTTTAATTTATCTTTACTACGTGCAACAACATACACAGTGTGACCTTTTTTTGACAAACGTTTAGCAATGTTACGTCCTAAACCAGAAGAAGCTCCAGTTACAATACTAATTGTCATATGATTAACAATTGATTTTTTAATATAAATAACTTTGGGTAAATGCCTGCGACCGAGGTTTATATTCCCAATATTCAAAATCTATAAGAATTATTCTGCCAGTGTCATGTTCTATCATTGTATTTCCAAATAAACTAATATCTTTTGGTATAAAACCACTTTCACAAACTTTTTCTATTATTTTTTGATATTCCTCATTTTTTTTATATTCTTCTTCTTTACTTTCTTCTTCAGATTTGTTGAGTAAATATGTATAAAGACTTTGACCATTAATTTTTTCCATAAAAATTATACTATTACTTGTATAAATTAAAGGTGTTGGATAAATATCCAAATCAAACATTTTAGGCACAGGGAAACCTAAAGAAAATAATTCTTGACCTATTTCATATTCGTTCAATGCCAATGTTTGTGTAAAACCTAATTTTGCAACACATGTTCCCAGATCATAAACTAACCTTGCCGAATCAATCCTTTTATTATATTCAGTATCTGAATCTACTAAAATCTTTTTCAACCTTCTTCTAGCTTTTCTTAGTTCAAGATCATTCATCCTTGTACCACCATAACGCAAAATCCATTAAAAGCAAACGTTCTGTCCCTCGTTCACGTATACATTGAAAATCAATCGGAATAAAACCATCTTCTTTTATTTGATCAATTAAAATTTTATAACCAAAATGCCTATTTTTTCTACCATCAATCTTTTCCATAAACAACGCAACCCTATCACCATAAGATTTTAACAAATACATTTCTGGCACATCATAGCCTAAAGCAATTAAATCGCAAACAATACTAAATTCATTTACTGCTTTTATCCCTAATCTTTTAGTTCTCTTAGGATCATCATAATCAGGTCTACTAAACTTTACAACAACATTACCAAACTTAAAAACTTCTCCATGTATACCATGATTAAGATAATAATCATTTAATCTATCATTATAGTAAACAGTTTCAAATTCTTCAACAACTTCTTGCAAATCTTGATTATTCATTTCGTTCCCACAATGAAAAGTCTATTAAATAAAGTTTTTTTGTACTACTTTCAACAATAACATTAGTAAGATCTTTACCATCTGGTGTATAACCTATTTCTACAACACGTTCTAATAAAGCTTCATAGTAATCAATTATTCTTGATTTTTCGTTAGGACGACCAACAATATAATCTTGAGCTGTTGAACCATGAATCATTTCCATCACAATAAACGGTTTTCCGGAATATGAATCTAATTTATACATTTCTGGAACAAGAAACCCTTGTTGATGTAACTCTTTTCCAATTTCAAATTCATTTGAAAACCATTTACGCCGACTTTCCACTTCGGACCAAGCGCCAAATATAAAATCATGTGCTATTTTCATAGCCATACTGCCGAGATCATAAACAATACCATGGTCACCCTGACCAATTTCTTTTTGCATTTTTTCCGTATAAGACAAGACCATAAAATCTCTGAACAATGTCCTAGCTCTAATTCTGTTTTCATTTCTCATTTTGCATTAAAGCAGTCAACCTTGGAAACCAGTTTGGAAACTTAGGTCGCGGCGCTTCATACCTCCATTCCATAAAATCAATTAAAGTAATTTTAAAAGGTTTATCATTTTCAATATCATAATTATAAATAACATCAGACGATTTAATTTTAGACGGAACAAAACCAAGCTTACGCGCTTTATTCAATTCTTGTTTAACAAGATAATCTACAAAAACTCTAGTTTTAATAGATGCACGTAATAAAGATTTTCCAGTAATTTTTTCCATAAAAGAAACCCAGCCAAGATCTTCAAAATCTTCTAAACCATATATTTCTGGCACAGAAAAACCATGTTCTTTAAGCATTAAACCAATTTCATATTCATTTTCAATTAAATGTTTATCAACTTCAGGATTATAAACCTTAGCAACAATATGATTTGTAATCCGATACACTATAGAATTTTCACCTTGACCAACTATTGCAGAACTTTCAATGGCAGAATAAACTCTATCAAGTAAAGCTTTTTGTTCAAAGAATTTGTCTGCCATTTTTCCATCTCCAATTTTTGGAATTAAATAAAGTATTTATATAATTTTCCTTTTGCATATTTTTGGAACAAATCCGTAAATCTTACGAATTTTTATGGTATAAGCTTTTATTCAGTACAATTTTAAGATTAAAAAATGAAAAAAATCATAATTTTATTAATATTAGTCCTTTGCCTTACAGGCTGTAAACAAGGACCGTATTTAGTGACAAATGTAGTAGACGGTGACACTTTAGACATTAATACTGGTGAAAGAATTAGGTTATCTGGTATCAACACTCCTGAAACTAATGAATGTTATTATCAAGAAGCTAAAAATTGGTTAACAAAATTGACACTAGGCAAAGAAGTTTATTTGGAAAAAGATAGATCTAATACCGGCAAGTACGGGAGATTGTTACGTTATATTTATGTTGATGATATTTTGGTAAACGAAATTCTTGTAAAAGAAGGTTATGCAAAAGTTTACGACAAGTATAAAGACGATACAAAACGGTATGAACAATTGAAAAATGTTGAAACAAAAGATAACGGGTTATGGTTATGTTAAAATTTCCAATATAATTATAACTCATCAAATATTCTTACTCTTGTGCAAAAAGGATTAAAATCAAACATTTAGAAATATTTTTTATTCCATTTAACTGTTAGAAGAAACTATTATCCAATTCTTGCAATCTATTTTTTATCATTGCCTAATACTCTTATTCAACAAATAAGGATTTTTCTCTTCATTACATTATTAGGAATTTATCCTTTTTTAAGAAATGTATTAAATAAATATTAAGTCAATCATTGTATTAAATTTCTTTATACCAATTCCTATCTCTTCTTTGACGATAATTCATAGTAACAGCAATATCATCATAATGTTTTTTTACATTTTTTACCCTACCACCTAACCACTCTTGATTATGACCACTAACAACAAACTCTTTCAATTAAATTATCATTCTGCCTAACCAAAGATTGTTTCTGCCAAAACCAAACATTACATTTTTTTGATACAACTTGTTCAGCTTTACGTAAATATGAAGTCTCCATAACCAAAAATCGTTTACCTTAAACTTATAAAACTTTTCATTACCATAAACACAGAGCGAAAACCAAATCAGTAACATTTATAAATAAAAAAACACCTTAACATAACTTAGAGGTGATATTTTAAATGGCAACAGCAGACGTATTTTTAAACATTTTTTTCTTAGTTGTGCTAGCAATAATCTTGTTCGTTCTGTATAAGGTATTGCAAATGGTATACAGATATTTTACGCGTCCTAAAAGAGTGCGGATGGCAAAAATAACACGAAAAGCAGAAGTTAAAAGAAAACGTGTAACCGCACAAACTCCTAAGCGTAAACCTGTTAAGAAAAAAGTAGCAAAGACAAAACCTGTAAAAAGGAAAAAAGCTACCCCTAAAAAAACTACTAAGAAAAAAATAACTCGTAAGAAAAGAAGATAATAAAATTTCTTTTTTTTATTTTAATTTATAATATTTCTTTACTCAAACAAATAATAGTCTTGACAAAGATCATCAATACAAATTTCACAATTAGAATCATAATTTTGAATATAAGTTAAGATTATTGGATCGTTGCATAAACCTTGAAAACAATCATCACATTCAATATTCTCTTCTCCGTCTTGACAAAGGTCGCCAATACAAGTTTCACAATCAGAACTATAACCATTAATATAATCTAAAATAGTCTTATCATAGCATAACTTATTCAAACAATCATCACATTCAATGTTATTTTCAATAATTTCTTCAATAGGTGTATATTCTTCTTCGCAAGTTAACGAAGCAAAACCAAAACTAATTGCACTAAAAACAAATAAATACTTTTTCAAAAAATTCATTACTAAAATTCAAATGACTTTATAACTTATAAACTTTTACTTAACAACGCCCCATTTTTTAATCGCTAAAGAAAGTTCATTATGCGTCTTAGCATAATCGTGTAAAGATTTACGTTTCAAAACGGCATTCAAAGCTTGCTTTGCAGCCATTGCACCACTTACAGTACCTTTAGGATGACCATGTATGCCACCACCAAACTGCATAACAATATTTTTCCCCATAAGATCAACTAATTTAGGTATCATGCCTGGATGTAACCCACCTGATGCAACAGCAAAAGTTGGTTTAATATGATACCATTTTTGTTCAAGAACATGCGCCCTTACATTTTCCTGTATCATATTATGTTCAATTTCATCTTCAATTACAAGAGTATCAGTTTTAGTTTCAACCATCTTACCAACATAAGCAGTACCAATGTGTAATGTGTCAGCACCTAACAACCGCGAAATCTTTGCTAAAGTTAACATCGACATCCCATGTTTAGGATCGCGCGTAAACATTGCATGCCCTGCACGATGAATATGTATAGGCAAATTAATCTTGTTACGCACTGTTGTTAAAGCAGAATAACCTGTCGTAACAATGTCAACCATCACATAATTACCATTCTGGTTTTTCACATATTCACCACGCTTCAACATTTCAACACATTCAGCAGTAATGTTTGGAAGATAAAGTTTTTTCTCACCAGTTTTAAGTTCAGCTTTTTCTTTAGCACGCAAAGTATAATCAACCCTATCACGAAACTTATTAAAATTTAATGAAGAAAGATTTTCATCATCTTTTACAAGATCACAGCCACCAATCCACGCATCGTAAGCAACTTTAGCATGTTGTTTTGCAGTAAGACCTACCTTAGGTTTAACAATTGTACCAATAAAAGGCCGTTTTTTTATTCCAGTAAATTTTCTAAGACCTTTAATACCCAACCGAGGCCCTTTAAACTTTTTAACAATCTTTTTAGGAAACTTAATGTCTTGTAAACGTAATTTTCGGACAGCTTTCATTCCATAAATGTTACCTGCAATACTGGAAAGAATCTGCGGCATGTTGCCTGGTTCAAAAAGATCACTAGGGTACGCAATCTTAACTTCGTTAGTATGTTTATTAATTGAATACACTGTAGGCTTAAGACGTTTGGCAATGTCCGGGTTCATTGTTGAAATTGTTGTCCATGTTCCAATAGAACTTTCAGCTGCCAAATGTTCAGAAACTTTTTCTAAAGATATTCGGTTAGGTTCAACATAATATTCACAAATCAAATCAGAAGGTTTAGGTTTATACCTTTCATTAATATAATGTAAACATTCATACATACAAAATTATAATTGTTTTTTTAGTTTATAAGCTTTTTTCAATTCGTTAACACAAGCACGATATTCATCTTGAAAATATGTATCTTCTGAACCTTTCAAAATACGCACAGTATCAGCTTCAAGATAAAACAATGCAGCAAAACCATAATCTTCCATGTCCCGATAATTATCGCCAATTTTACCCCAAATAGAAGTACTTTGAGATTCTAAAGAAAGTAAAAACATAAGAATATTATTAGAATCATTAAACCTACCTTCACGACTAGCAATCTTAGCAACATCATAAGGTGTTTTATCCGACTTTTGCTGCATTTCATCAGCCACATTTTGACTCACTTCTGCAATTAATCTAGGCATATTAGATTTATTAGCCATTTTATTAAAAATTTTAACCTTCGAAACCTTTATATAACATTTGTTACTCCTACCCTGTAAGCAAAAGAGGTGTGGAGAATGAACTATGCGAAGAAACCCATACCTATTCAGGCCAGAGGAATATAATTTTCTACATCAAAAGTTATTAAACCAAAAAACTAATTCTGGTGTATTAAAAAAGATCAAAGATAAAAAAGGTTTAAGCTTAACCAAAAACGAAATTGATTTTGTAAAAAAGAAATACGATTCATGGCAAAGCAATATTGAAAAACCAAGAATTATCCTTTAAATTTTTTTATATAAAAAACAACACTGGCAATTACTGCTAAGATGAAAACTATTAATGATAAATAAAATACTGACGAAACAGCTGTTTTGACCCAGACTGAAAGAACTTCTGCTATAAAATTTACAAATAAGGCAGGTACCGACTGCTGGTTCATTACAAGAATTTCTTCAATCATTTTTCTTAAACTATCCAAACCTAAACCATAAGTAATACCACTAAACAATGTTGTAATCAAAGTTGCTATTGCTATGTCTAAGCTGACTAGGAAAGATGCGGACCATAATTTAAAGAAGTATGATAAAAAGATTATTAAGATACCTATTATGATAAATATGATTGGCACAATTAAAAGTTTGGAAAGCCCATTAAACTTTTGTTTCACTTCCATTAACGGTTCGTTGATACTACTTATAGCTTCTTGAATCTGTTCATCTCCAAAAATACCTTGCTCTTCCAATATTCCTCCAAACATTGTTGCAAGAATTTCATCTTCAGTCATGGTATCAATATTATCACAAATTTCATCAGGTATTTCTTGCAAACCTTGCTCGCAAGCTAAACGGATTTGTTCTTTGTCAATGTCAGGCATAGGTCCAATTTCACCTTCCATTGCAGTTAAAAGTAACTCATCTTTATTTTCAGTTAAAAGTTCTTCAAGCTCGTCTTGAATAATTACAGAAATATCATCAATACCATCAATTAAGTTATTTGCAAATAATAACAGTGATAAAATTATTATACCTACAATTAAAAAACCAGATCCAATAACTTTTCCTGTCATTGTAAGGAAACCCATAATAGAATAAAATGTTTTTTTAGTTTAATAGCTTTGCTATTTCTGACGGCAGTTTAGCAACTTTCACGTTAGCTTGTTCTAAGGCTTGAATTTTAGATTTAGCTGTACCAGTTTTACCAGAGATGATTGCGCCTGCATGCCCCATACGTTTACCTTTAGGTGCGGTAACTCCTGTGATATATGCAACAACTTCTTTTTTTATGTTAGTTTTAATATATTCAGCAGCTTTTTCTTCTAAGTTACCTCCAATTTCTCCAACTAAAACAATCTTTTCAGTTTCTTGGTCTTGTTCAAAAAGTTTTAGAGCTTGAATAAAATCTGTACCTATTATTGCATCTCCACCTATACCTATAGCAGTGCTAATACCGTGACCACCTTTAACAATTTCGTTAACAATTTCATAAGTTAAAGTACCTGATCTTGAAACTAAACCTATGTTACCTTTCTTGAAAATGTGTCCTGGAATTATTCCTAGTTTAGCTTCGTTAGTGGTAAGTAACCCTGGACAGTTAGGTCCTATGACAGTTAGGTCTTTGCCTTTGGCTTTTTGCATTATTTCTATTACATCGTGTACAGGAAGGTTTTCTGTAATTATTACTATGTTAAGATTATTTTCTAATGCTTCCAATGCTGCAGCTTTACAGAATTTAGCAGGTACGAAGATTACGCTCCAGTCAGGTTGATGATCGTTTAATGCTTCTTGTACAGAATTATAAACAGGAACGTTATGTATACTTTGTCCGCCTTTACCCGGTGTAACACCTGCAACAATATTTGTTCCGTAATTTAACATAAGCTTAGTGTGAAAACTACCTTGATTTCCAGTCATGCCTTGTACAATAATACGAGATTGTTTGTTAACTAAGATACTCATCTTGGACTCCATAAAGTTCTATCAATTACTCTATAAGCAGAAACATTTATTTTTTTATATTCTTCTGAATGACGCACTGCAGGATAATTACCTTTAACAGCAAAATTCTCATAAAAACTAAGCACACTTACCCAGTCAAACATTGGAAACTTTAAGTTTAATTCTCTAAAATCATTTAAACTATTTTTAAAATTTACAAGTAAACCTTCAGAAATTCTTGCTGTTTCCAAAAACATTTCAAAAAGATGAACTTTATCATGATATCCTTGCTTATGCGGCCATAAATTAACACGACAAAAATTTTCAGAAATATTTTCTTCTAAAGGCAAATGTAATCCATTATCATATGTAGTTTCATATTCTTCATCAAACATTTCCCAAGCTTTTTGTTCATTCTTAATCATATGCCCTGGACCAAATTCAGCTTGATAAAGTAATTTGTAAACATCTTGAATCTGTAATTTAGGATGTAATCTTAATTGATCAACAATTACTTGCTTCATTTTGTCATCTCCACAATTTTCTTAGCACTATCTTCCATTGAATCTAAAGAATCTATTCCATTTTGTGTTAAGATTTGTTTACCTTCAGCTTCGTTAGTTCCGATTAACCTTACTACGAACGGAATGTTTAACTGTTTTTGTTTTTTATATTCTAATAAACCGGTAGCAATATCATCACATTTAGTTATACCACCAAAAATATTAATCAAAATACCTTTAGGCTTTTTCATTAAAACAATTTCTAAGGCTTGTTCCATTTTTTCCACTGACGCACCACCACCAATGTCTAAAAAGTTAGCAGCTTTACCACCGTAATGATTTAAAACATCTAAAGTTGCCATTACCAAACCAGCACCGTTACCAATAACAGCAATGTCTCCTTCTAGTTCGACATATTGTAAACCTAGTTGAGAAGCTTTATTTTCAATTTCAGTTAACTCTTCTTCTTTTTTGAACTCAGGGTGCCGGAATAAAGCATTATCGTCAAGAACAACTTTTGAATCTGCTGCAACCAATTTACCGCTGGTAACTACTAAAGGATTAATTTCAACCAAAGTTGCATCATATTCTTTAGTTAAAGTAAACATTTTTTTTACAACTTCAGAAACATCATATTCAAAATTAATTTTCAAGTTTTCAATATCATTCAAAGGAATTTTTATTATACGTTCAGGAAACTTGTCAGCAACTTCTTCAATATCCATACCTCCAGATAAAGATAAAACCAAAACTAAACCTTTATTTTCTCTATCTAAAGTAATTGCACAATAAAGTTCTTTTTCAATGTTAAGTTTTTCTTCAATTAACACTTCGTTAACTTTATGACCATTAATTTCTTTACCCAAGATTTCGTTAACAACATCTTTAACAGTTTCAAGAGTTGCAAACTTAATTCCGCCACCCTTACCTCTTTTACCGGTAAGAATTTGCGCTTTAACTACAACTTCATTTTCAGTGTTATCTACAGTAAATTGTTTAGGTGTTTCAATTCCGTACTTAGAAAACAATTCTTTCCCTTGCTTTTCTGTTAGGTTCATTGAAGTTCCTCGTAACCTAACTTAATTGCTTTCAAGTTAAGCTCAGTAAATTTCGGAGGTAAAACTTTAACAATTTCTTCTTCTTTGAAATCTAAACCTAATTCTTTAATCAAGAAACCAAACATTAACATATTAGTTACTTTGTTACTTTGAAGATTATCTAAAGCAAACTGTTTAACAGGTTTTTTTACAATCTCATTACATTCAGTCGCATAACCAGTAACTTTCTCGTCGGTAATTAAATTTTTACAATTAAACTTTTTATCACTGTTAGAAAACTGTACCATTAAATCTGCTTCATCAATGATAGGATTTTCAATCTTTTCATTACCAAAATCTAAAAATGCCATAATATCTCCACCCCTAACTGCAGAATCATATGAAAAAGTTAAAGCTAAATTATAACCTAAAGCAACTAAATAATTTCCTAAGGTTAAACCTAATAATTTAACACCATCGCCGCCCATTCCTATTAAAATTATTTTAGTCATGTTTCACAATACCAATTTCGTTATCAGCTAACAAACCTTCGCCGGATTTAACTTGAAAATCTTTTTTCAATTGCATTAAAATTTCATAATTAGTTTTATAACCTAAACGTCGAGCATAATTAGTCATACACATTGTAATAACTTCTACGAAAGAAAACCCGTCCCATTCAAGAGCTTCTTTGATACATTTTCTCATATGCGGTAAGTGGTAAGCAGAAGTTCTAGCATAGAAATGTTTTTTATTTAATGTTAACAAACCTTGAACATTCATTGGAACAATTGTAGAACCTTTAGGCGAAGTCAAAGTTTTAGCACCAGTTTTAGTTGTCGGCGCCATTTGTCCGCCAGTCAAACCATAAACTTCGTTAGACACACAGATTACTGTAATGTTAGCGTCACGTCGGGCAGAATGTAAAAGATGGTTACCGCCTATACCTAACAAATCACCGTCGCCAGAAATAACAACAACATTCATTTCAGGGTTAGCTCCTTTAACACCTTCAGCAACAGGTATCGGGCGACCGTGCGGCGTATGTATACTATCGTTACTAAAATAACCAGACGACCGACCAGTACAACCAATGCCAGAAACAGTTACAATATTTTCTTTCTTAAAACCAAGATCATTAAAAGCATGCGCAGTTTCTTTCAACAGAATTCCTAAAGCACAACCTGGACACCAAATTGTAGGAAACTTATCAACAGCAAGATAATCTTTGTAACTCATTTTAATTTCTCCTTTATTTCTTCTAAACTTAAAGTACCACCTAAAACATTAACACGTTTAACTTCACGTTTCAAAAATGCTTCCAAAACAGTAGCATACTGTCCATCATTCATTTCAACAACAACTATTTCGTCATAATCTTTAGCAACATTTTTTATTTCTTCCAAAATAGGAAACATCCTTATAGGACGAAAAATTGAATATTCATTTTTCAAAGGTAACACAACACGAGAAGTTGTACCAAAAGCAATTAACAAAGTCCGGGAATTTTCATTTTTAATATATTCAAACAATTCATATTTCTTTGCAGCGTTTAACATACGTTCTTTGCTTAACTTAAACCATTCACGATAATATTCAGTATTTTTAGTTTGTTGTATACCGTTCTTAGATAACAAACCAGTTAGATAACCAACACCTTGACCAAGAGCTTTCTTAACTCTAGGTTTAACTTCAATATTAATAGAATCTTCATCCAAGGGCTCATACATTTGGCTAAGAAAAGCATCAATCAAAACAGTTACAGGGCTTAAAGAATCTTCAGCAGCGTTAAACGCAGCAATAGTAACTTTATAACATTCTTCAACAGAGTTAGGAGAAAACACTATCGGCCAAACATCGCCGTGTGTACCATACCGTGATTGCATTATATCTCCCTGTGCAGGTAAAGTAGGCATGCCTGTACTCGGACCCACCCTTTGAGAATTTACAATAACAACAGGCGTTTCAGTCATGTGCGCATAGCCAATAGCTTCTTGCATTAAACTATAACCAGGACCTGAAGTAGCAGTCAAAGCTTTTTTCCCTGCCATTGACGCGCCAACAATCATGTTCATGCTAGCAATTTCATCTTCACAATGTACAAACGGAACTTCTAAACCAGAAAACTTATGCATGATTTCTGAAGCAGGCGTGATAGGATACCCAGCATAAAATCCAACACCAGCTCTTAATGCACCAAGAACTACAGCTTCGTTACCAGAAACAAGTTTCACTTTTTCACCTCTATTGCCAAATCAGGACAATAATTTTCACAAAACTGACACTTGATACATTCGTCATTAAACTCTAATTCATTTCCATTAAATTTTATACAATTCTTAGGACACATCTGTTCGCAAATCCCACAAAATTTACATTTTTCTTTATCCCAAACAATCTTATTACTAAACTCTTTTTGCATGGGCGTAAAAACCTAATTATTGCTTTATATAATTTATGCTTATAGAATTACTTTTTTAGAATGATTTTTTTGTGATAAAGAGAATTGTTAAAAATAAAAAAAGAGATTATTCCTGTATTAAAAGACCTTGATATAAACCATTAATAATCTCATCCACAGTTTGTGTTTCAACATTTCCTATGGAATATACTGCAATCGATCTATCCAATCTTAATCCATCTTGATTGCCCCAATCTTGACACCATGGGAACAAAACTGCAACCTGGCCTCTTTCTGCATCAAAATGAAGTCCCCAAAACCATGTATAACTATCTTCAGTTGTCTCTCTTCTAATTTCTTTAAAACCAAGAACAATTTTTCCTATTTCTTCAAGACTTCTACTATCATTTGAACTCAGATGATAATTTTTATTTAATGCATCTAAACCGTTAGGAATCAATTGACATTCATACCCATCTAAAGATGTAACAATTTTTTCATTACTCATTTTTATTCTATTATTTCTTTACAATATTTATAGCGCCAACAGGACAAACATTTGCAGCAAGTTCGTTGCAACTAAGATCCTCTATTTCAAATTCTAAAGGTTCAGCTTTACGCGTTCCTTCATCTTCGTCTTCTTTCATATCCCAATTCTCTGGACACTGTGCAGCGCAAGCACCACAACCAATACATTCTTCCTCGTTGAACTCGATATTAAACTTTGCCATCTTAATCCGCAGAGAAAATTGAGTATTTATATAGTTTACGAATTTGGGAAAAAGGTTAAATTTTTAAATAAACAGTTTTCTAAACTGATTCATTAAATTCATAGGAGGAATAAAATGACAGATACATATTATAGAATAAGTTCAATAATTTTGGGGGGTGCGTTAGGGTGGTGTTTTTGTGAAGCTTATATCACATCAAATAAAATTCCACTTACAACGGAAGTTCAAACAGGATATATAGCTCCAAGTGAGCTCGAAATTGAATGTAAAGATTTAGATGGCAACGGTAAACCAGAAACAATAATGAAAATTGGTGAAGAATCCTATTTACTAAAAATGGTTGATGGTGAACCAGAACTTTTACGATATTCAATAGAACCGATTAGAATTGTTCCCGAATAAGAACAAAATTCTTTTTTATTTTAATTATTTTTTACAAACCCTTAAGCCGAAGGCAAAAATCAAACATCTTTCAACTCTTTAAACACTTTCACGTTCCAATCTCGAACAAAATTCTCTAACTCAACTGTAAACAAATGATGTTTATCTTTTGTAAGAACATTACTTTGCGTTTTCACAGCTGTAGCAATAAGAACAGCATCACTAGCATCAGCAATATGCTGCAACAAACCAGAATCTACTGATTTAACAAAATCTTTCTCAGCCTTCCAATCACCTAGAGAAACAGGAACATCTACAATAACAAATTCTGTATCCTTCAAAAACTTTCGAAGAGGTTTTTTCAAATGCCCTAGCCTATGTTCAACATGCAACAACTCTTCAATATTAAACGAAGTAATACCTGTATTAGAAAAATTAACTTTATTACTTCTAGAAATACAATCTATAATAAAACAAGTATCTAAAAGAATCAAATTAGAAGCTTGATTCATTGGAACATGTATTTTATTCATCAATAATTCTTTCATTGTATAAACCAAATAAAACAAATATAAAAACTTACCTACCTAACTTTTTCTCAATAAAGTTTAACAACATGTTAGTTCTATCACTTCTATGCAAAACAATACAACCATCATCTTTACTTTCATCATAAGCTTTACACTCAGACGTACACTCCCTGTTAGCAAACGGACACATAGCCATAATATCAACCCTCCTTTTTAATCCTATAACCAGTAACACTTAACTTACCTTTATCAGACTTAATAAGAACATCTTCTTCATCTTTAAAACCAGTAATTTGCGTAACTATCGAAGGTAATTTTATGATACCAGCACGAACATTTAAAGTTGTAAGAAACTGTTTTTGTTTTCTTTCCCCTAACTTAAACTCATCAAGCATATCTTTGTAAGCATTATTATTTTGACTTTTCTTAAATTCCAAAGTTTTTTCATATAAACCTTTGGCAACAATTGCAGCAACATTTTTACCTGAAGCAGCAGTTATCCCTTTGAAACCTGGCGATGCATTAACCTCTATAATAACAGTCCGTGAACCTTCAAGCAAATCAACACCACAGATTTCTGCCTTAATAGCTTTAGCGGCTTTGATTGCGATTTGTTCAGCGTCAAAAGAAAGTTTATACTTTTCACCAACACCACCCATGTGTATGTTAGACCTAATATCATCAGATGCAGCCCGTCGACGCATTGAAGCAACAACTTCACCATTTACAACAAATGCTCGAACATCTGTAGACCCTGACTCAATATACTCTTGAATAATGTACGGTTGTTTAAACACTTCTAAAGCATCCAACATAGATTTTGCTGAAGGTAATGAATCAGCAAACATAACACCTTTCCCGTGCGTACCTTCAGGAATTTTTAAAATAATAGGATAATTAACTTCTTCAAGAATCATTTTAGCTTGTTCAGTGGTAGCTGCAAAATAAGTTGTAGGTACAGGTAAACCAGCTTTTTGCAAAACCATCAAAGTTGAAAGTTTATTATGACAAACTTTGAAAGCAGTATAATGCAACGGCATGTAAACTTTATTTTCTAAAGCTAAAGTTATAGAAGTTTGTAACATTTCATATTTGTAAGACCCGCGCATAAAAAGACAGTCATAATTTTTAAGCTCTTCGCCGTTATACGAAACTCTTAAACCTGCAGTGGTAGCACGCACATCAACATTTTTAATATTAATCCATTTTACCTCGTCAAAATACTTACTAGCTTCTTCCTTAACCAATTCACCACCAGGACCGCCGAGACTTATTATACCAAGTTTCATTTTTTCGGATCAATTACAAAACCTTGCTTAAGCACATCTTGGCCAATAAGCATTTTATAGGTCATTTCACTTCTATCAGCCACAGTAAACTGCGCTTCTACGTCTTTCTTAGCTAATTGAACCAAACCCTTAACCATCTTCCGTTTTTCTGTACCATTAGACGAACGAATAATTATCATTTTATTCATAGATTTTAGGTTAAGAATTTCAACTAACTCTTTAGCAATAGAACAATATTTGGCACCAGTATCAATTCTAGCTTTAATAATTTGATTATTCACGTTAACATCTTCAACCAAACCAATAACTTCTACATTCATTGTCATTTTTTATATTTAGATTATTTTTAAGTATTATGAAACTCTAAAAAAACTTACTTAAGTCCTTTTGAGAGCGATTTTCACAGAAAGGGCAGAAGTCATCCTCGTCCTCGTGCCAACATTTACAATCTTTGCATTGTACCCTTCCCATTTATTTAATCCTTTTTTTCGAGGTATTTAAAGAATAGCTTGGTTGAAAATATAGGTTCAAATAATTACAACCCGATAGTAACATTTATAATATAGCTGTATATTGCTTTTTAGTATGAGAATTGGACAACATTTAACAAGTTTAGGTGTTTTTCTTGGTCTTTTGGCTATGCCTATGGATCTTGGTTCTGATTTTATTGAAGACAAACCTATTGTTGAAACTATAACAGAAGTATCTGAAATGCCTAAAAGATATTCAATACAAAATTTTCCTAAACCAACACCTCGCGCCAATTATGAATACGATAAAACTTTAGAAAAACATATTCAACAAATTGACGAAGATTCTTTAGACTTTGCATGCATTTGCGAACAGATTGTTGATGATCTTAACAATAGCAAAAAAAATATTTGTCCTGCATTTGGTATGCTATTTGATTTTTCAAAAACTGATAAACTGATTTTAGACAAAGAAGTTTTCCCTTGTTACGAAAACACTTTGCAAGGCTTTTACAATTCTGATGAAGCGTTTGATTTTTTATTAACTTTCACAGAATATTTCTTTAACCGACTCAATGCAAATACAGTAAGACTTTTTGAAACACAACCCGAGTTAGAAGACGAGTTTGACCAGCGTTACATTGGCATGTTGCAAGACAGTTTGCTTACATGGAGAGAAGCTACTGAAAATGAAAGACAGTTAGAATTTATCCAGACAAACCTTGAAATGGTTAACACTTATTTAGAATCAAATTCAACTGGTTATTTAGAATTAGAGGTGTACGACGTTGAAAATTAGAGGAGTAGATATACTAACAGGAGCTTTTGTTTTAACTTTAGGCAGTATTGTCGCAAACGATCTTATACAGAAGAAAGAAGAACCAGTTATAGAACCAGTCGAAGAGGTTATACTTGAAGTAATAACTGAACAATCCCAAAAGCCAGAGGCAAAACCCAAAGGTTTCCAAAGACTTCCTCAAAGTGAAAAAGTTTTTCTCCAAGGTTTAATCAGTGTATATTATGACCAGTACCAAACAATGATAAGAATAAATGATCCAGATAAAGACTTGCCATTCTCGGGGAGAAAATTCGTTTGTCCGTTAACTACAGATTATAAAAAAGTTTATTATAGTATAGGTCAAGCTAGACTTTACAGCGAAGGTATTTTTTACGATTGTGAAGAAAACGACCTTTACCAAGTATATCATAGCGACGAAGCATTAACATTCATTGAACTTTACAACGAATACCGTTTAATTTATCTTGGATTTAAACAAAATCAAGTTTTTGAAACTTTTCCACAATTTGAAAAAGCATTAAACGAAGAATATACTGAAGATTTAATTGATGCTTTAGAAAACTGGGAAGAAGCCACTGAAAACGACCAAGCCAAAGCACAAGCTGACGGTTTTTTATACATTACTAAAACTTATTCAGGTTTTGGCCATAAAGAACAATTACAATTAAACTTAGAATTTGTTTTTTAAAAAATGGAACTAAAAAATATATTAAAAAAAGAAAACCTTGTTTACGTAATAGGAACATTAGCAGTAGTCGGTACTATGTCTTGGTGGCTAACACATTCACCTCACTTCAAACCTCAAGAGATAGTCGAAGCAGTTGACCAACCTTACACAACTGAAGAAAAAATTGAAAAAGCCCAAGAACAAGGTTTAATTCCAATTGTTCAAAAAGAACTAGTCATACCTACATACACAAAAGAAGAAAAATATTTTTATGAATATTTGAGTAATTCTAAATATTTTGTACCTAACAACCTTAGTGAAGTTTTTGCAGAGATTTTAATTTTATATAACGACTCTGAATGGGTTTGTCAAGATCAAGAAACTAATAAAGAAATATTTACAACAGATGAAGAAATTGTATATATTAATAATGAACCATATACAGACTGGTATAATTTTCAGTTGGAAGAAAAACGAGAATATTTACCTTGTCAACCTAATCCTTCACTAGGTTTTTTTGATTCAGAAGAAGCACAAGATTTTATGGAAATTTATGTGGAATATAGTATGTTTCAACAAGATTTGCAAATTCAAAAAAAAAAATATCCTAATTTCCCAAAAGATTGGGACTATGAAACTTGGTTAACAAAAAGATATTTACCTAATATAACTTATTATTTAGAAAATTGGGAAAAGGTTGTAGAAACTAAAGAAGAAAAAATACAAATCGCAAATTTGTTAGAAACAATCGATGCTTACGAATCAGGACATTTCTCATTATTAATAAACTAACCTAATCCTAAAGAATATTGAACATAGAGGTTCTTATCGATAGTTTTAAATATATATGTTGAATAACTTTCCCTATGAAGGCTTTAGAACAAAAAGAGATTAATGAACTTCTTATCAAGTATAAAATCCCTTTGCCCATACATGAAATTGTTAAAACAGAAAATGAAATTTATAAAGCTGCTAAAAAAATTAAATATCCAGTTGTTCTAAAAATAATTTCAAATTCTATTTCGCACAAATCCGACGTAGGTGGTGTTAAAATTAATATCAAAGATGAAAAAGAATTAAAAGAAGCTTACAAAGATATAACTAATTCTGTTCCTAACTCTAAAATAGATTTATTTCTTGTGCAAAAACATTACGAAGGCCATTATGTTATCATTGGTATGAAACAAGACAAACAGTTCGGCCCAGTTTTAATGTTTGGTCTAGGTGGTGTCTTCGTAGAAATTTTAAATGATGTAAGTTTTAGGATTGCACCTGTTACACAAAAAGATGCCAAAGAAATGATTAAAGAAATAAAATCTTACAAGATTCTTGAAGGTGCTAGAGGGACTAAAAAAGCTAACATTAAAATTTTAACACAAATCTTAATAAAAATTTCTAAACTATCATTAGAAAATGAAGAAATAAAAGAATTAGACCTTAACCCAATCGTGATTAACGACTTAGAAGCTGTTACCGTCGATGTACGTATGTTCAGGTAAAAGTTTTCGGAGTTTTCTTCGCAGCCTGCTTATCCATTTTTGATAAAGCATTGCTCATATTTTCAAAAGTTTTACGCAAAGCACGTTTCAATTCCCAATCGTCCTGTTTAACATTCTGAACAACAGTTACTGAATCAAACATTAAGTTAACTGCGTATTTAGCAACAGTGCCAGTCGAGTTATATTTCTTAACTTCAACTTTCAAAGTTCCGTTAGAATCAACCAAGTCAAACTTTTCAGCAAACTCTTCACTGATTTTTTTGATCACGTCTTTCTCTTCAGAAGCAAAGTCCCTTATTCCAATATATGATATCATTACCATGAAAAGTTAAATGGTTTTTCCTATTTATATTAATTTAGTTTTTAGAAAATTTTATTCAGACCTTAATATTTCTTCCATAATATTTTCAAGCTCAGAATGACCTTGTACAGCTTTTTGAGCAGATTCCATTAAATCATCTAAACCTTGGTAACCTAATTCAGTATAAAGCAATCCTTGTAAACCCATTTCAAGTTTATCCATTTTTTTAACAAAACAAGCTTCAGGACTTTGTCCACGTTCAAATTCAAGCCAAAGTTGAACATATTTTTTTCCGTTTGGAAAATTTTTAAAAACTCTTTGAACACCAGCAAATTCAATTTTAAATTTTTCTTCAGAACTAATATTATCTGCTGGAATCATATCACCGCCATAAATTTCACCCATTTCATGGATCAAACTAAGTTGAATAACTTTTCCGGCATCTAAATCAAAACGATATTCGTTTGCAATAACATAACCTAAAAGTGCAACACCAAAAGTATGGTCAGCAACACTTTCACCTTGTTCTTTTGGAACTGTTCGTCTTACATATCCTTGACGTAAAAGATTTTTTAATTGTGCAAACTCAAAATAGAATCTAACTATAGGACTAGCATTTTCATTAACTAAATCTGACGTATGAACCTCATATTTTGTTTTCATTAAAAGTTTTGCAAAATTGATTATTTATAAATTATTCTTTTTTGTTAAAAACTCCCAAAAGTTTAATAAACAACATAAACAAATAACAAAATTATGGAACATATTGAACAATGTGCAATCTGTAAAAAGAGATTAGCAAGATACGCTTGCCGACAATGTGGATTATCAGTTTGTAAAGATTGTTACGATGAAGAAAAAGGTATTTGTCTAAACTGCAAGCAAGGCATACAATGAAAAAGAAAATAATAATTACAGCAACAGTAGCAATAATTATTATAGTTTTCTTAACATTTACTTTTTTCAACAAACAAGCACCTCAAGAATATGAAAATTTTGCAAAATGTCTCACTACCAACGGCATGAGTATGGGAGGAGCAATATGGTGTTCCCATTGTAACAGTCAAAAAAATATGTTTGGCAACGCATTCGAATACATTGACTACCATGAATGTACAATTGACAATTGGTGTGAAGAAAAAAACATTCAAGGTTACCCAACGTGGATAGATAAAGACAATAATCTTTACCCTGGTGAACAAGACTTTAACAACTTAGCAGAAATTTCAGGATGCACAGAACCATGAAAAAAATTAGTTTATTAATTATTCTTATACCTATTATTCTTATCTTAACTTCATTTTATTTCCTAACATTCAACGAAAATTTTTACAAAAATTACTCCAATTACAACGAAGATAAAATAAATAACATCCTACATTTTTTAAACGATAAAGAACAATTAAATTATTTTACCGAAGATGAACAAACGCATCTTCTCGATGTGAAAAATAAAATAGAAATAACAAAAACAATTTTAATCCTTTCATGGTTAACATTAATATTAATAATAACATTCTTAATATACAAAAAAAGATACAAATTTTTAGGATCATTCTTGACCCAAAGTTCATTACTAACATTAGCATTAGTAATTACATTAACATTAATAACATTCCTAAACTTTGAACAAGCATTTATAAAATTTCATGAACTAATTTTTACTAACAATCTTTGGAGGCTTCAGCCAAATTCTGAATTATTATCTCTTTTCCCTACCGAATTCTTTATACAATTCACAAAAAGAATTTTACTAACAATAACACTATCCTCTATAGCATTATTAGGCTTAGGTTACTACCTCAAACGATAGTTTTATAAACTCAACAAATTTCCTGAACATAACATAAAATGAAAAGAAGTTCAAGACGTTGGAAGAAAAAAGGTCAGATGCGCTGGAAGTGGCAACGAAAGCGTATGCGTAAAGAAAAGCGTAAGAGACAGGCCTAATAACAACCTTTAAATATAACCTTCTTTTCAATAATGTTAATCGCCACCCATTCTGGTCAATTAGGACCGAATAAGAATATGGTTACTATTTGGAACCATATGATAGTGAGTGCTTAATAATCATTAAGTATGATGTAATGGATGTTGATTAGTAGATATATTATGTGTGTAAATTTATAACGTACAATTTGTATGTGCAAATAACGCTAATTAATTTCTTGCGAGTCAAAATAAAACAAAAAGGATCAGAAATTAAAATTCCCGTTGATCCTGCGGGAGATTCCTGCTATTTGGATTCCACTTAGCCATGCAAGTCAAGGGGGTTCTTCGGGACCACCGGCAAAAGGCTCAGTAACACGTCGATAATTTGCCCTAAGGTCAGGCATAACCATGGGAAACTGTGGCTAATTCCTGATAGGTGATTGATACTGGAATGTTCTTTCACTTAAAGTTCCGATGCCTTAGGATAAGTCGGCGGCGGATTAGGTTGTTGGTGAGGTAAAGGCTCACCAAGCCCGCGATCCGTAGGGGGGATGAGAGTCCTAGCCCCGAGAAGGGCACTGAGATAAGGGCCCTAGCCCTAAGGGGTGCAGCAGGCGGGAAACCTTTACAATGCACGAAAGTGTGATAAGGGGATCCAAAGTGCTTGCCTTATGGGCAAGCTTTTGTTAAGTGTAAATAGCTTAACGAATAAGTGGTGGGCAAGACCGGTGCCAGCCGCCGCGGTAACACCGGCGCCACGAGTGGGGATCAGTTTTATTGGGCCTAAAGCGTCCGTAGCCGATTTGGTCTGTCTTTTGTTAAATCGTTGGGCTTAACTCAGCGCCTGCAAAAGATACTGCCAGGTTAGAGATCGGGAGGAGACAGAAGTACTCTTTGGGAAGCGGTAGAATGTGATAATCCTTAGAGGACTACCTGTGGCGAAGGCGTCTGTCTAGAACGATTCTGACGGTGAGGGACGAAAGCTAGGGGAGCAAACCGGATTAGATACCCGAGTAGTCCTAGCTGTAAACGTTGTGAACTATGTGTTGCGTATCTTTCGCGGATATGCAGTGCCGTAGCGAAGGTGTTAAGTTCACCGCCTGGGAAGTATGGCCGCAAGACTGAAACTTAAAGGAATTGGCGGGGGCGCACTACAAGGGGTGCGGCGTGCGGTTTAATCAGATTCTACACCGTGAACCTTACCAGGAACGACGGCAGTATGAAGGTCAGATTAAAGGTCTTACCTAACAAGCCGAGAGGAGGTGCATGGCCGCCGTCAGCTCGTGCCGTAAGGTGTCCAGTTAAGTCTGGCAACGAGCAAGACCTACATCTACAGTTGCTACCTACTTCTCCGGAAGGATTGGGCACACTGTAGAGACTGCCTTGGAAACAAGGAGGAGGGTGTAGGCAACGGTAGGTGGTATGCCCTGAATTTCCTGGGCTACACGCGCGCAACAATGGTAGAGACAATGGGCTACGACTCCGAAAGGAGAAGTTAATCCTCGAACCTCTATCTTAGTCTAGATTGAGGGTTGCAATTCACCCTCATGACACCGGAATCCCTAGTAATCGGGCGTCATCAGCGCCCGGTGAATATGTCCCTGTGCCTTGCACACACCGCCCGTCAAACCATTCGAGCAGGGCTCGGGTGAGGCTTGGATATTTGTTCAAGTCGAATCTGGGTTCAGTAAGAAGGGTTAAGTCGTCACAAGGTAGCCGTAGGGGAACCTGCGGCTGGATCACCTCCTTTTTATTTTTAATCAACATCCATTACTTTCATTATCAACAGATATTTCGGGCTCGTAGCTCAGTCTGGTAGAGCATCGCCTTTGCAAGGCGGGGGCCTCGGGTTCGAATCCCGGCGAGTCCACTCATCGAATGCAACTCCATAACAGAAAGTTAGGGGTGAAGGGTGTCACTGGAATTTACCTGAGGGTAGATTCTTTCATAAATCATGTTAGTGATACCGTGCATAGGCACCAAATTTTATTAGATTGATCCGACTACACCGTTAGGTGGATGACTTGGTTTAGGGCACTGATGAAGGGCGTGGCAAGCAACGAAAAGTTCCGGCGAGGTGCATGCAACTTTTGAACCGGAAATTCCTGAATGAGACTTCTTATCTTTCGAGATAATCCGAGAGGGTAAGGAACCTAGGGAATTGAAGCGTCTTAGTACCTAGAGGAAAAGAAATCAATAGAGATGCCGTGAGTATCAGCGAGACAAAACGGCGCAGAGCAAACTGAATCTTTCAGGGTAACCTGATAGACATGTGGTGTTACAAGACCTACTTTTAATCCGGCTTTGGTGACTTGAAATTTCCTGGAAAGGAATTCCGTAGAGGGTGATAGACCCGTAAAGGAAGCCAAAGTGGATGTGCAGGTATCTTGAGTAGCGTGCATTTGAAATTGCGCGTGAATTTGGGAGACATTAACTTCCAACTCTAAATATGTCCTAAATCCGATAGCGTATAGTACAGTGATGGAACGTTGAAAAGGACTCGTAACAGAGAGTCAAAAGAGCCAGAAACCTAACGGTTATAGAGAGAAAGGGCGCCAATGAGCGTTCTTTCGTACGTTTTGAATAATGGGCCAGGGAGTTTGTCTAAGTGGCAAGAGTAAAAGTGTATAGCTTGTACTCGAAGGGAAACCAATATCCCGCAGCTTGCGAGGGGAGAGGTATTAACTTGCCTTAAGTCACTTGGGCCATACCCGAAACCGGACGATCTAGTCCTGGGTAAGATGAAGCGGAGGTAATACTTCGTGGAGGTCTGAAGGGTTGCTATGTGCATATGTTCCTGTAACCTGGGACTAGGGGTGAAAAGCCAATCGAGTCCGGTGATAGCTGGTTCCTACCGAAATAGGCCGAAGTCTAGTCTCGAGTGAGATAGCTAAAGCGGTAGAGCTACGGATTTGAGAGCCCGGGGGAGAAATCCTTCACTTTCTTGTCCAACTCCAAATGCTTTAGCATCGTAGAACTTGGGAAACGGCGGCGCTGGGGTAAGCTTGCGTCACGAGAGGGGAACAACCCCAACTACAGTTAAGGTCCCAAAATATTAGCTAAGTGTGAAAGGGTGAAAGGTGTTCAACACCACAGACAGCGGGGAGGTTGGCTTAGAAGCAGCCATCCTTTAAAGAAAGCGTAACAGCTCACCTTTCAAGGTGTTGTGCCCTGAAAATTGACGGGACTAAGCTAATTACCGATACTGTAGCCATGGAAACGGAAAGTTTTCATAGGAGTAGGTAGGCGTTCTGTTAGGGCAGAAACCATTCCGTAAGGATAGGTGGACCTTGCAGAAATGAGAATCCTGGCGGTAGTAGGATCGATCTAGAGTGAGAATCTCTAATACCGAAAGGGCAAGGGTTTCTTGGCAATGTAAATCAGCTAAGAGTAAGTTAGTCCTAACCGCATTCCTAACTGGTTATGCGGGAAAGGGAAAAAGGTTAATATTCCTTTACTATTTTAGTACGTGCGGCAACGCAAGCTTGTTTTCTAACGTTTCGGGCTAGACCGACACGGACTATCGTCCGTGTTAACTTGGATAAATCTATGGAGTTTCATAATGAAGAGAAGTAGATTAAACCAAGGAATAGCAGACTGTATAGTTTGTTCGGTTGATGCCTGGAGCCCGTGAAAAGGGAAACAGGAAGAATCTAAAATAACTATACCCAGAACCGACACTGGTGTCCCAGGGTGAGAAGCCTAAGGTATGAGGGAGTAAACTAACTTAGGGAAGTCGACAAATTAGCCCCGTTCCTTCGGTTGAAGGGGTCCCTGCGATTGTATTCGTATGGATGCGATTACAGGGTTTAATAACAAGGGGGATCCGACTGTTTAACAAAAACTTAACATCTCGCTAGCCAGCAATGGTGCGTATGGGATGTGACGTCTGCCCAGTGCTAGTACTTCAAACTCTCGTCCAAGGGAGCTAAGAGCTAGTAAACGGCGGGAATAACTATAATTCTCTTAAGGTAGCGAAATGCCTTGTCGTTTAATTGACGACCTGCATGAATGGCGTAACGAGATCCCTATTGTCCCAAGTTAGTGTCCCCCGAACACAACATTCTGGTGCAAAGTCCAGAGACTTCCGGTGGGAAGCGAAGACCCCGTAGAACTTTACTGCAGCTTGAGGTTGTGGTATGAGTTTTGTTGTGCAGTATAGGTGGGAGTTGTTTAAGCTCAGTCGCTAGGTTGAGTGTAGACACAAGTGAGATACCACCCTGCAGAATTTGTATCACTCATTTGACAACATGTCAGAGACAGCTTTTGGTAGGCAGTTTGGCTGGGGCGGCACCCTGCTGAAAAGGTATCAGTAGGGCCCAAAGGTTGACTCATCCGGTTTAGAAATCCGGAGGAGAGTGCAAGAGCAAAAGTCAGCTTGACTGTGTTTTGAACAGCAAGAAACGCAGAAACGAAAGTTCGGTCTAGCGATCCCCTGTGTCCTCCTTAATGGGGGCCAGGTGTGACAGAAAAGCTATCTCGGGGATAACTGAGTTGTCGCGCCCGAGCGCCCACAGCGACGGCGCGGTTTGCTACTTCGATGTCGGCTCATCCTATCCTGGTCGTGCAGAAGCGACCAAGGGTGGGGGTGTTCACCCATTAAAAGGGTTCGTGAGCTGGGTTAAGAACGTTGTGAGACAGTTTGTATGATATCTACTGGAAGTGTTCACGGTCTGAGAGCAAGGGCCATTTAGTACGAGAGGAACAATGGCTCGAGGCCACTGGTCCATCGATTGTCCGATAGGGCAGGTCGAGCAGCTACGCCTTAAATCATAAGAGCTGAATGCATCTAAGCTCGAAAGATACCTCAAAAAGAGACCTAGAGTACCTGCAGAACACAGGTTTGATGGGATTGGAGTGTAAGTACCAAGCTTCGGCGAGGTATTCAGCTCGCAATTTCCAACAACTCAAATTTCTATCTAATAAAATTTGGTGTCTATGCAACGGTATTTCTATACCTTTTTTTTCTTTTTTTTGGGTTTTTGCCTTACGGCTTTAGTGTTTTTTCATTTATTTTGTTTGTAAAAAAATTATTAAAAATATTTAGAACTAACAAAATTAATATTAAAAACTAAAATTGAAAAAATTAAAAAATAACAAAACTTAATTTTTCATTTCTGCCTATCTTTTTCATCTAAAAACATGTTTTCTAACTTTGGCCGTCCCCATGGGTACAATTTATCACCAATTAAATAATCAGCTGCATAACCCATTGCAAATATGCACGCACCCATACCAATATAACTTAAATCATCATTTTGCCAAGACATAACAGCAGATTGTCCAAGAATAACATCTGCTTTGAACCTTACTGCGGAACGCATGACAAACATTGCAACCGAACCAACTTGCCGGCCTAACTTATATCTTGGACCATACTCTTGAACTTCTTCAAACTCATTTTTTAAATTATCAACTAAATCAAACCAAATTAATCTTCGACCACATTCTTTAACAACACTCATAATAAATCAGATTTTTTAGGTAACTTAAATTCTTTTCCGTCAAATAAAATTAAAGGATTTTTAAAAACTTGATCCAAATGACTTATACTATAGATATCTCCACCGAACCAGTAATTACTACCAAGAGCAATATGCGCTGTGCCTAAAGCTTTTTCATCAACAACCATCGCCCCCATTAAATTTATTTTGGGGTTAAACCCAATACCAAGCTCACCAATCATTCTAACATTAGAAGGTTTTTTCGAACGCGACTGTGCCCATTTTACAGTTTGTTTCAAAATACGAGCTTCACGCCCGCCAATAATTTCTGAAACAATACCTTTCCTAATCAAAAGTTTGACAGGTTTTTTCACCAACAAAGTACCAGTCCTATACCTTACCGCACCGTCAATAACAACCGTACCTTCAACTTCTCCCATGTTAGGCGCAATGTAAACTTCTCCGGCAGGAAGGTTACCTCCTTTACGAAACATTTTATAGTTACCATCGATAGAAATCGCAGTTTGCCTTTGAATGTTAAATGTAATATCAGTACCGGAAGGCGTCATTATTCTAACTACACGAGATTCGTCCATAACTTTTTTCAATTTAGCAGCAAAGCGTTGCATTTTAAAATAATTTAAATCATGCGCATCAGCAAGTTGAATAAAATCTTCAGATTTTAAAGAACCAAGACCAGCAGTTGAAACCATTTTACATTCTTTTTCTTTAATATACCGCCGAAGACTTTTACCTATAGGTCCAAGTTGACCAATACGATTCGAAGATAACAAAATCAAAATACTTTTTTTGTGAACATTCTTAAGAGTATGTATCACAGCTTCGGACGCATCCATAGAATTGTCTTTAAGAGTTTGAAGAACAATAGTAGTTTTCAAACCTAACAACCTAGCAGCTAAATAATAAGTACCACACATTAATGGAGATACATAATGGTTATTTTCACCCAAGTCTCCAAAAATAACAACTTCTTCATTTTTAACACCTAAAGACTGTTGCAAAACTTTTTTAAAAACTTTAGAATAACTTCTACACACTGAAAGTAATTTTTTCTTATATAAAAACCGTAATAACAACTCTGAATGCATAACATTCCAATAAAACTTATAATTTTTAAAGATTTAGATAACATTTATTAACTATTACAGACTAATTTTAAAAGATGGATCCAAAATGGAAACCGAAATTTATTGAACGTTACAAATGCCTTACTGACATTGACAAATTCTTAGAATATTCTATAAAACCTTTACCTAAAACTTTACGAGTTAACACATTAAAAACTACTATAAATGAAATGAAAAAAAAGTTGGAGTTAAAACAAATACCATGGTGTAAGGAAGGTTTTACGACTGAAGGTTACGGTTTAGGTAATACTAAAGAACATTTCATGGGATATTTTTATTTACAATCAGCAGCATCAATGATCCCACCAGTTGTGTTAAACCCAGAACCAGGAGACTTAGTGTTAGACATGTGCGCTTCACCTGGCTCAAAAACTTCGCAGATGGCAGCAATGATGAAAAACCAAGGTTTAATCGTTGCCAACGATGTAGTAATCAACAGGTTAAAACCTTTAACACTTAATTTACAAAGGTGCGGTGTTACTAATTCAGTTATAACTTTAATGGAAGGGCGATGGTTCAAGAACTACAACTTTGATAAAATTCTTGTAGACGCGCCATGTTCTGGCATAGGCACGATAAGAAAATCTCCAAAAACAATTCAAACATGGAACCCTAACGTAGGCAAAACCATGGCAGGCGTGCAAAAACAATTATTAAAAACCGCTTTCACGTCATTAAACGAAAATGGAACTTTGGTTTATTCCACATGTACAACTGAACCTGACGAAAACGAAGCAATCGTCGACCATATTTTAACCAATGTAGATAATATTAAACTACAAAAGATTTCAATAGACATAAAACATTCAAAACCTATTGAAGAATTTGAAAACAAATCCTATTCATCTGAAGTTAAAAAAACTTTACGAATCTGGCCACAAGACAACGACACTGAAGGCTTTTTCGTCGCAAAATTCAAAAAATGCTAGACATAACTGAACTAAAACAAATCAGGAAAAAATTAAACTTAACGCAATCCGAGTTCGCAGATTTAGCCAAAGTTTCACAATCGTTAATTGCAAAAATTGAATCAAACAAAGTTGACCCGGCATATTCTAAAATAAAAAAAATTGAAACAGCTTTAGAAACAATAACTGAAAAGCAAGAACCTAAAGCAAAAGATATCATGATTAAAAACATTGTAACATTAGACCCGGATGTAAAACTTACAAAAGCAATCAAAACAATGAACACTAAAGGGATTTCCCAAATACCTATTGTCAAAGATAATGCAATACAAGGTTTGATAACTGAAACATCTATCTTAGAAAAATTAAACGAAAAAGATTTTCAAAACTTATTAATAAAAAATGTCATGATTGAAACTCCTCCTATCGTAAACACTAACACTAAGATTTCTCTAATTTCTTCAATCCTAAAACATTATCCTTTAGTCATTGTAACAAACAAAGGTAAAATTAAAGGTATTATCACCAAATCTGATTTATTAAAACAATACATATAATCAAAATATTTATATATCTAAAACTCTTTTTCTATATACAATAAGAGGTGTCTAAATTTTGAAAGCTAAATTATATGAAGACTTAGTTGACTGGATTGGCAAAAATCATAAAAAAGGTTATTCTTTTGAAAAATTAATGGGCGCTTTGGTACGTAAAGGTTGGCCAAAGGAAGATATTGTAAAAGCAGTGCAACAAGATTATTTAATTGAATTCGTCCAATATTCTTTAGACCAAGGTTATGATATTACAGATATCAAAAACAAAGTTCTAAATTCACCAGCCATAAAATCTGGCAAAATTCCTAAATCAGTTGTGTCCGGTGCATTCAAACCATACAAGAAAAAAAGTAGTAACAAAAAATGGTGGATTATCGGCGCTGCCGTGTTAGCTTTACTTCTCCTTTTAGCTTTACTACCGTTATGTTCAACAGATGGTACAGGAAAAGATTGTACTGACGTTGACGGCGACGGTTATTACACAAACTGTGAACCTTACGACTGTGTTGATGCAGATTATAGTATTAATACAGGTGAGGAAGAACTTTGTGACGGTGTAGACAACAATTGTAACGGTGCTATTGACGAATATTGTGGCGAATACGGTGAAGAAGAAACACCTCAAACTGGCGACAGTGAAAGTACTGAAACAGATACAACATCTACGTCTAGTGGTGGAGGCAGTTCTTCTGGTGGCGGATCATCTAGTAGTGGCGGAGGTTCGTCTAGTTCAGGTGACGATTCTGGCGACGATGGATATTCAACAAGTGAAGAAGACGGCGAAATAATTACATCTTGTTGCGAATGTTTTGACAATGATGGAAATTATGATTGGGAAATTAGTGCAGATTGTATGAACTTTTCTCAAGATAGAATAAATTCTTGTGAAAATTATGTTTCTGCAGAAGGATGCGGACTTGAAATTGAAGGTATAACATCTTGTTGCGAATGTTTTGACAATTACGGAAATTATGATTGGGGAATTAGCCCAGATTGTATGGACTTTTCGCAAGCTAGAAAAGATTCCTGCGAAGCTTATATTACTGCTGAAGGATGTGGGCTTGAAATTGAAGAAGTAGTATCTTGTTGTGAATGTTTAGACAATGATGGAAATTATGATTGGGAAATTAGTGCAGGTTGTATGGATTTCACTCAAACTAGAAAAGATGCATGTGAAAATTATGTTTCTCCAGCTGGTTGTAATTTATTTAATGGTTGTACATCTGATGCTGACTGTAATACTGGCGAAGTTTGCGCTAACGACGGTATTTGTTATGCTTGTACAGACTCAGATAATGGATTAGTTTACAATGTTTATGGTACAATTAATGGTGTTGACAATACTGACAGTTATGCTGAATACGAAGATTTTTGTTTAGATGCTGAAAGAGTAAATGAATATTATTGTACTGATGAATTTTACACTGAACCTTATGTTATCCAAAACATTTTTCATACTTGTAGCTTTAAATGTGAAAACGGTGCTTGTGTAGACTGTAATTCAAACGCTGATTGTGATGCTAACGAAATTTGTTATGAAGGAGAATGTATAAGTCCGGGTTTATGCCAAAATGATGCGGACTGTGATGGTGAAGCCTGTGCTAACGACGGTAATTGTTATCCTTGTTTAGATTCTGATAATGGTCCAGACGCTTACACTTACGGGTTCGGTTCTGGTGTATATTACTCTACCGATAATTATATGGAAATTGAAGATTATTGTCGAACTTCTCAAACCGTATATGAAGTCAAATGTATAGATATTTATGTGGTTTATTCTTCGGCAACTTGTTTAGCTAACGAAATTTGTTATAACGGCGCATGTGAAATAGGCGAATGTGCAAGTGACGACGATTGTAGCAATATTGAAGCTTGCGATTTAGCAACATTAACTTGTGTTGAATGTATTGATTCAGACAATAAAGATGCAACTGTCCAAGGTTTATTAACTCAAGGCGTTGATACTACTGGTAATTTATTAGTTAACGAACAAGAGAGTTGTCAAAACAGCGCTTCTGTAATTGAATATTACTGTGACGGCGGCAACGCGATTAAAGTAGCAATAGATTGCGGCGTAAACGTTTGCCAAAACGGTGCTTGTGTACCTTCGGGAGTTTTACCTGCACCTGAAACATTAACAATAACTCCTCAACAAGGTGTACCAATGAAAGGCGAAGCAACAGAAACACCTCAACCAATTAAAGAAACTGAATGCGATGATAGGGTTGACAACGATGATAATGATAAAGCTGATCTTGGCGGTTGCGATTTAACTGGTAACGGTATTATTGATGATATCAGCATTAGCAGGTTCAGATGTTCAGGTTTCTTAGGCATGTTCAAGGTAAACAAAAACGCACAGTACATACCTGCTGACCCTAACTGTAAAACTTTAGCATTAGAAACAACTCCTACTCCTCAAACTCAAGAAGAACAAACAACTCCTACTAGAGCACCTTTAGACACACAACAAACTCCTACACGTGATAATACGCCTAGGTTAACTCGTACTATTTAGATTTCTTTTTAGATTTTCTTATATGGTTTTTAGCACCTAAAGAATTTTTTAAATGACTACCTAAAAAATAATTCACAAACGTTGCAGCTATTGACGTTATAACAATACTGTATAAAATAAATAAGAAAGTTAAACTAACAATTTCAGACAAATAAACTGTTATGGATGCTGGTAAAGCTATTGAAGTTACGGTTGCCATTAAAACAAACGCAATCACTGCTTCGCCCACACCTTTAGACATGTTAAGAGTCATAAAAATACGTTCTTTAAGATTAAATTTTAACTTTTGTAAAGATAAAGAAACAGCTGCAAACCTTAATATTAAATAGATAAAAAATAACAATAACGATTTAAGCAAAAAATCATTCATTACAGGTTTAACTAAAAAAATACCTAACAATATGAAAACAACTATAGTAAGAAAATTACTAAAAATGCTAACAAAAGATTCAATCTTTTCCTTTTCTTTCATTACTGTAATACCAAAAATCACACCAACAGCTGTAACTGCTAAAATACCGTTACCACCTAAAGCTTCTGCAAGAGTATAAGAAACTAAAGCTAAAGCAACAACAACTAACGGAGAAAGATTTTTCCAATAACTGTGTTTTATTAATCTTAAGGTAATGTAACCAAGAACTATACCTGTACCTATTCCAGTCATGATACCTTGAAGAAAAGTAAAAGCAATTTGTCCGGCCATTAATTCTCCTTGCAACCAGTATAAAATAATTAACGGAAAGATAATTATAAACGGTGTGTTAATTATCGATTCAAACTCTAAGATTTTAATCAGTTTTTGTTTTGCATTATCAAACAAAAGCAAAACCGTTGAAGCAGAAGTACCTGACATCATAAGTGCAAATAAAACGCTTAACAAAATCAATTCCAATTTCCAACCAACGAAAAGCATATGGGTAGCAAACGATAAAAATATTAAATTAAGCAAAAACACCATACCAACCAATTTCAAAGCGTAAGGAGATAAGGAACTAATTTCTTTAACCTTAAACTTCGCTGTACTATCAAAAACAATCATGATTAAAGCGAACAGCGCTAAAGTTGTTATAAAAGCCTGGTCAAACTCAGCCAACCCAAACTTACCAATAATTCCACCTATTAAGATTAGCAAAAGCAAAGATGGAACTTTAATGTTTCTTGCAAAGATAGAAATCAGTACACCCACTAAAAGAAGCAAAGATAAAAGTGAAATATTTGAAAGGTAGTCCAAAACCATTAAACTCTAAACAAATTTTATTATATAAAAATGTATCTTTAAAGGATAATGTGTACCCATGAAGTTAAACCTGTTAAAACAAAAGTTGCAATCATTTCTTGGGTTAATAATAATAACATCAAAACAGCCAATGCACCTAAACGCAACATAGATTCTCTAAACACAACAAAACCTAAAATATCTGTTTTACTAGAATGGTCATAAAACTTTGCCATGTACGGAATATGAAACAAAGCATTAGAAATTCCGTTAAAGAAATCTATAAGAAAAATTTCTAACGGAAACCGAACAAGAGTTTTAACAAACCAAACTATTGACGTTAAACCCGAACCAACAGCAATCAACCGCATTTTTCGCATTTTATCAGTAAGTTTACCAATGTACAAAGTAACTGCTGCCATTGCAAACGATGATAAGGTTGAAACTGCACCGAACGAAACATAACTTCCTAAAATAGTAAAAATAAACAAAGGCCAAACTAGTGCGGAGGTCATATCTTTAATACCTTCAGCAAAAAAAGACAAACCATACTTAACAGTTCTAGGGTTCAATAAAGCTTTATACGAAAACCTGTAACGTTCATAAAGTTCAGGCGTTAAAAATAAAGGTAAAGCTGACCCTAATAATAAAATTGAAACAATAACGAAAAGTGTTGTATAATCCAAATATGTAATTATTATACCTCCAATGACCGGTCCTAAAATATTTGCAAATATTGCAAGCGCTTGCATGAATGCAAACTCTCGTCCTCGATGTTTTTTATCACTATATTTAGCAAATTCAGTATGAAACGGCACCCAAAACAACCCATAATTAATCCCTGCCATTATTGCTGGCAACCAAAAAAATATTGTTAACAATTCCATGTAATGTAAGAAAATAAACATTATAATCAGAAACGGTACACTTGAAAGGATAAGATGTTTAGCTCCTATTGATTTCATGAAAAACGCTGCAACGAACGATGAAAAGAAAAATGTTATTGTTTGAATAATGTAATATAATATAACTTGGTTAAGGGTTAAACCAATTTCAAAATAAAGAAAAACTGGGATAAAGATTCCTACCATAGACAAAGCTAAAAACCTTAAGGCCTTTGCTATGTAAAGTTCAGACAATTCTTTATGAAAAAGATAATGAAAGGAAAGATGCTGATTGATATGCATTAAGTTTTCATTTGATTTTATAATATTTAAACTTTTCAGTCGAAAGGTTTATATTAATAGAAAGGTTGTTTATCCTTGTGAAAGCGTTAGACTTAGTTAAACCTAATAAAGAACAAGTTAAAGAAATGGACGCGTTAGCTAAAACTGTTTTAAGTAAAATTAAAGTTAAGGATGCAATTGTTACTTTGGGAGGTTCGTTTGCAAAAGATACATGGTTGAAAGACGCACATGATTTTGACATTTATGTCCAGTTTAATTTGAAGAAGTATAAAGGGAAAGATATTTCTAAGATTTTAAAACGCAGTTTGAAAAAGTTAAACATTAAGATGGTGCACGGGTCTAGGGACTATTACCAGATAGATCTTTTAGGTAAAACAATTGAGGTTATACCAATTTTGAAGATAAGTAAAGCTGAACAAGCTGTTAACATTACTGACATTTCACCTTTACATGTTAAATGGGTTAAAAAACATAAAAGATTATCAGACGATATAAGGTTAGCTAAAGCTTTTTGTAAAGCTCAAGGTTTGTATGGTGCTGAATCTTATATTAAAGGCTTGTCTGGTTACGCTGTCGAAATTTTAACTGTGTATTATGGTTCGTTTGAAAAAATGTTAAAAGGTGTTAGCAAATGGGACGACAAAACTATTATTGATGTTGAAAAATTTTATACAAGAGGTGAAACTTTGAAAAGTTTAAACAAAGCAAAGATCCAATGTCCTCTAATTGTGATAGATCCGGTACAAAAAACTCGTAATGCTACAGTTGTGTTTGGTAAAAAAAACTATGATAAGTTTCGAAGAGTTGCTAAAGCTTATTTACAAAAAAAATCTATCGAGTTCTTTGTTCGTAAAAATTTTAATGTTAAAGATTTGAAAAAGATTGCTAAAGGTAATGTATTGATTTTAGTTGAAGCTGTGCCGTTGGCTGGTAAAAATGATATCGTTGGTTCTAAGTTGCTAAAAATTTACGAATTTTTTAACAGACAGTTAGCTATAAATGATTTTAACATAATTGTATCAGGTTGGACTTGGGATAAGAAAGCTTTGTACTGGTACATTTTTCCTAAGAAAAAATTATCTTTGACCAAAAAACATTTTGGACCACCTAAAGTTTCTAAAGACAGGTTGAAAGCGTTTAAATCTAAATGGGAAAGTAAAAGATTACATTACCAAGACGGTTATTCTTATGTTAACATACGTAGACATTTCAGAGAACCTCAAGACATTTTTGAAGTTTTAATCAAAGATGGTTATGTTCGTTCTAGGGTTAAAAAAATAAAAACATCGTAATTTGGTGTGTACATGAATTGTTTGGTTGGTGGACAAGTTGCATAATCTTTATAAAATAATTATTTTTTAATTCTTAATCATGGAAACCTATCAAAAAATCTTGGGAATTCTTTCATTAGGGCTTTTGACTTTTAGTTTTAGTGCTTGCGCACCAACTAAGCCTTTGATAAAAACAGAGACATATAAATGCGAACGAAAAATCTTGCAAGTTGATGATTATACCTGTGAGTTAAAACTTGATCAAGATACAGTTAAATTGTATGATACCGATAATCAATTGGTTGCAAAGATAGAGTTTAATATGGCTGATACTCTGCGTGACGGGCAGCAAGAAGATTTTAATGATGGTCTTTGGGATGTTAATTATTATACTGAAGAAGCAAGTGGAAGACCTGGACCGGAAGATGATATAGAGAGAGAAAGAATTGATGATTTGTTTTTAAGGTGTATTAATACATATCTTGAAGCAGAATTTCCTGAATAATTTTTTTATTTATTTGTCCTTAAACCAGTAGAATTACGGACAAGTTAATTAACTATTTTATAGTAGTAACAAAACCAAAAGCTTTAAATATGAATTAATTCACATAAATATTAAGAAATTTGCTTAAAAGGAGGCAAAAAATGAATAATTTAAAAAGAAAAATTTTGGAT
>JBDRJY010000004.1:0-92338 GCA_043814545.1 archaeon
CCTTGTTATATGTCCCGAATGGAGCGTAGCGTGGTCGAGCGTAACGAAGTGGAGCGAAGAAGTCGGACGAAGGCGGGCGTCAATCAATCGGAAAATCCAGCTGTTCTTTTGGGATTCCTAAAGACAAACCATATTCAACAACAGGTTTCCAAGTAGAGTTATCATCAAAATTAAACTCAAATTTTTTATCCTTAAAAATTGCAATAACCTCTCGACCTTTCCAAAAGTGCATATACCATTTTTGTTTGATATTTTTGGAAAGTCGAACAATATCCTCTTTGGAAACCTGAACAGTATAAAGATGCCATCTATCAGCTGGATTTTCTGCTTTGGATATTCTAAATTCAATAATTTTAAAATCGTTGAGAATCCTATTGTCTTCTAAACTTTCTTCAACGATTACTCCTTTGTATTCACTCATAGCATAATTAAAATTATTGGTATTTAAAAAATTATCTAATTAGCCCGCCGTAGTCCGATTACATATAACATCGGGCTTATGAGAAGTTTCTGGAGCGGAGCGGAAGAAATTTGGGAAATTTGCGAGCCGAGCAAATTTCCTCATAAGCCCTGTTATGCGAGGGTGAGGAGCGATAGCGACGAAAGCGCAGCGTCCCCTTGAGTAATTTTTTGGGCGTTCAATCTAATGAGCGAATGCGACACATAAAGAAAAAGAATTAGGGCAAGGTTCAATTATCTAGCAATCCTCCCCATTCAACAACAGTAAATCCTGTTCTTTGCGGAGTTTTAATTGTTGGTTCTTCAATTTCAATTTTTTCTGAATGAGGTTTAAAGTAGAAATTCAATCTAATCAGGGTATCTGGTTTAGGATTGATTATTAGGTTCATATTTTCTTCTAAGAATTGATCTTCAAGAATCTTTACTTCATAATAATTTGCGTCTGTCAATTCTTTCATCCAATAATCTTTAAATTGAGTAATCTCTTTATCATTCAATCCTAAAAGAGGCAAAGTTTCATCAAACCATATGTCGAGATTTGAGTATTCAACAAGCCAGCCTTCATCAGGAAGCTGAAGATTTGTTAATTCTGCTTCATAGAATAAATAATCATATTCTTTATCAATCAGACCGTTTGGTTCTGCCGTAACTTTCCACCCTGTCAAATAATTAGGTTCTGCGGTTGTAATATATCCATTTACATCAACTTTTACTACAATTTCAGATGTTTCAGTTGGATATAAATAAACTGCTGGTTTTTTAACTCCTGGTGGAAAGTTTGGAAAATCTGGCGTAACACAAATATTTGTGATTGCTTCAATTAATTCTCCAGCACAATTATATTTTTTTATTGAATCTTCTGTTAATCCATCAATTGCTAATTGTTTTGCTTCTTCAGCAGAATTGGCAGTACAGATAGCTTCTTTAGATTCAATCTTGTTAAGATTGTTGATTATCTGAGGACAAGTTTCGGAGATTGAACCAACAATTGATTTAGTCATTGGCTGTTCTTTTTTCATTTCTTTTAAGTCAATGATTTTCATAGATACTTTGAATTGATTATTGGTTGGCTCTACTTTAACCTCGCTTTTTTCAATTAAAGATAAAGATTGAATTTCTTCAGTTATTACAACTTTCGCAGAATTTCCATTTGAAGACTGTTGATATAAGCAATCATAATCTTCGTTACAATTGACAACATCAGAATCATTAAATGATATCTGGGTACATCCAGCTAGGATTACGATTCCGATTAAGATTGAAAAAATGATTATTTTGTTCATATTAATGTTACTTAAATTAGTTGATATATAAATATAGCGATTGCTTCAAATTAAATTGAACCTTGCCCTTTTACATTATAGCCCAAAAAATTATTTCGCATAACATCGCGATTAAGAGAAGTTGGATTTTTGAGAGTGGAGCGTAGCGACCTCCAAAAATTCAATTTGGGAAAATGGCGAGCCGAGCCATTTTCCTCTTAATCGCTGTTAAGTGAGGTCGACCGAAGGCGAAAGTGTAACGTCCCCGACTGACTGAAAGGAAGGAGAGTAATTTTTAGTGGCGTTCCATCAAATGAGCGAATGCGATACATCAAGAACAAGAATCGAGGGGGACAATCTTTTTTTTATTTTTTTAGGGGAGGGGCTTTTTTGTTTCTTTTTTTCTAAAAAAGAAAATAGAGGGGGCTTTTACTTTTGGTTCTTTTTCTAAAAGAACATTTATGGAGAGAAAACTATTTTGCGATACATTTATAAATATTTGAGCATATTTGTAATAAATGGGTAATATGGAATCAAAAAATATCACATTAAGAGTAAATTCTGAACTTTATGCTAAGTATAGGGAACTTTGTAAGAAAAAAGGTTTATTAGTTTCTAGACAGGTTGAAATTATGATGGAAGAACAAATAGAAGAGGATTAAAGATGGTTGGAAAAGAAGAAATTAACAATTTAGCAAACGAGATCTGGAAATCAGCTATCAAATTAAGAGGAAAATTCAAAGCATACGAGTACCAAGCAGTTGTATTGCCTATGCTTATGATTAGAAGAATAGAATGCGTTTTAGTTGAAAAAAGAAAAGAATTCAAAGATGAATTCAAAAATAAATATCCTAATTTAAGCGAACAAGAACTTTTAAAAAAAATAAAGCAAAAAGAAGAATTAACGTTACCATATTTTAATAAGAGCGAATGGACACTTAAAAAAATACTGGATGACAATAGAACCCAAGTAGAAAATAATTTCAGGGAGTATCTTAAAGAATTCTCTCCCCTTATTAATGATATAATAGATCATTTTAATTATAGAGAAATGATAGGAAGAATGGTCAAAGCCAACCGTTTAGATAGTATAATGGAGTTAGTGGCTGATGAAGATTTTAGTCCACAAAGACTATCTAATTTAGATATGGGTTACGTCTATGAAGAACTTCTACAAAGATTTTCTCAAGATGACGCAAAAGACACAGGAGAACATTTCACACCTAGAGAAATAATCAAGATTATGGTAGAATTAATGGGTATTAAATTAGACAAATCTTTGTCTAAATCAATATCTTTATATGACCCTGCTTGTGGAACTGGAGGAATGCTCTCAGTAGCTAAAGAATTCTTATTCGAACATTTATCAGATGAAGAAAAAGAAATAGCTAATGATTTAATTATTCTTTCAGGACAAGAATATTTACCTCAAAACTATGCGGTATGTAAAACAGATATGGTACTGAAAGGAGATACAAAAGCCAACATCACTTTAGGAAATAGCCTTATTCAAGATATTGAAAGCAGTAAAGAAGAAGGTGATAAACATTTTGATGAAAAATTTGACTATATGATTTCTAATCCTCCTTTTGGCGTTAACTGGGGGGATTACGCAGATGATGTTGAAAAACTGAAAACTACCAGATACAGTTGGGGAATGCCAGACAAAAGCAACGGTTCGTTCCTATTCTTACTCACTATGATTGCAAAGATGAAACCAAAAAAAGAAGGCGGTTCAAAAATTGCAATACTTTTCAATGGATCTCCATTAGCAAATGGAGATGCGGGACAAGGAGATAGTGAAATAAGAAGACACATCTTAGAAAATGATTTGTTAGATACAATAGTAATGATACCTGATAAAATGTTCTATAACACAGGAATATATACATATGTATGGATACTAAATAACAATAAAGAGAAACACAAAGAGAATAAAGTTCTAATGATCAATGCAAGAGAACAATATATTCACGAAAAAAGATCTTTTGGTGAAAAGAAAAACAGTATTAATGATGAAAATAGAAAATGGATCATTGATAAGTATTCTCAATGGAAACCTGATAAATTTTGTAAAATCTTCAAAACAACAGATTTTGCATATCATAAAGTTAATTTAGTTTACTGGCAAACAGATGAAAATGAAAAAAAGATGAGTACATCAGAACCATTTGATGTTCAATTCAACAATAGCAATGTTAAGAAAAAATATCAATTGTATGGTGATTTGAACTTTAATATAAAAATAAGGATTCCTGAAAAAGAAAAAGAATTTGTATTTGATATTAAATTTGATGATAGTATTCCTATTGAAACATTACTCTCGGATGAATTAAAGAAACGTATTCCTGATTTATTCAAAGATATGAAAATTAATGACATTAAAAAATGGATTAAATCGGCAGCTTTGGAAATAGAATACAAACACAAACATTTTGTGGAAGATGTAGAATATGTTCCTTATGATGAAGAAGTTGAAGAATTCTTAAAAAGAGAAGTTGATAATGAAATAATTTCTTGGGAAGTTAACAAGAAATCAAAAGGCGAAGAAACTGCAAATGAAGTTCTTGGCTATGAAATACTTCCAAATAAATACTTCTTCAAATATGAGGAGCCTCCAAAATCAGACGATTTAATCAAAGAATTTTGGGATTTAGAAAAAGAAGCTGAAGATATATTAAAAACTATTAGGGACTAAAATGCAAGCATATGAACTAGAAAAAACAGATGCGGATTTCATAGATGAAATTCCAAAACACTGGAACCTTAATAGAGCTAAAAAGATTTACAGAGAAGTTGATGAAAGATCTACAGATGGTTCAGAAATTCTTCTTTCAGTTTCTGAATTTACAGGAGTAACCCCTAAACAGAAAAAATATGAAGATGCAGATTGGGTTGGCAGAGCAGAAAGTTTAGAAGGATACAAAAAATGCAAGAAAGGAGATCTAGTTTCAAACATAATGCTTGCTTGGAAAAGAGGCTTAGGAGTAACTGAACACAACGGCATCGTTAGTCCAGCATATTGTGTTTACAGAAGCAATCATAAAGCACACCCAAAATATATGCATTATTTACTAAGAGATGTTTTATACACAACAGAATTCAAAAGACACAGTAGAGGAATAATAGATAGTAGATTAAGACTTTACTCTCAATATTTTCTCCCAATTCCACTGATAACGCCTCCAGTAGAAGAACAAGAAATAATTGCTAAATATCTAAAAGAATTATCTTCAAAAATCAATAAAGTTATCAAATTAAAACAACAACAAATAGAAAAAATAGAAAAATACTATTCTTCAGTAATTTATGAAATAATTACGAAGGGTAAAAATAAAAATAATAATTTTACTACAAGTAAAGTGCCTTGGATAAATAAATATCCTTCTTCTTGGAAAATCAAAAGAGTAAAAGATGTGTGTTTAAAAATTGATACCGGTTCGACTCCTCCAACAGCTGTTGAAGAATATTATTTGGATGGTGAAATTAAGTGGTTTTCTCCAGCAGATTTCAACAAAAGCAAATATTTAATTGAAGCAAAAAAATTATTAAATATCAAAGCGAAAATAGATAATAAGTTGAAAATATTTCCTGAAAATTCCATATATTTTGTTGGAGTAGGAGCAACAGTAGGAAAAATTGCTTTAACAAAGGATGCGTCTTCTTGCAATCAACAAATAAATATTATTACACCATTTAAGATAGAACCAAATTATCTATATTATTTCTTAAAAGTGTACGAAAAGGATATTGTTAAAATAGCAACAAATACAACATTACCCATATTTAATCAGAGAAATACAGGAGAGTTAAAAATAGCAGTCCCATCAATCTCAGAACAAAAAGAAATTTCTTCATATCTTGATAAAGTAAATAAAAACATATCTGATTTAATTCAAAAAATAAATTTCCAAATTGAAACGCTCAAGCAATACAAAGAAAGTATTATTCACGAGTGCGTTATGGGTAAAAAGTGCGTTTTAGAGGTTAAAAATGGTTAGTAGTAAGGAAAGAATCTTTGAGAATCATATTTGTAATTATCTTGAAAATAAAAATAAATTTATTAGAACTCAAGATAATGAAATAGATGAACGAGCACATCATTTTATTACAAAAGATATTCTAAACTTCATTAAGGAAACACAGAAAGAAAAATTTGAAGCACTATCGCAGTCCTATGGTGTAGACAGCGAAGATGAAATTTTAAAATCCCTCAAAAAAGAAATCGAACACAAACCAGCCTGGCTCATTATGAGAAATGGTTTTGATGTTAGAGGGCACCATTTTGATTTGTTTGCACCAAAACCTCGTTCAAAATTATCAAAAGATCAGTTAATTGCCTATAAACTTAATCAATTTAGATTTAAACAACAATATCATTTTGATAAGAATGATAACAATAAAAGTATCGACATTGTTCTTTTTTTAAATGGTGTCCCAATTATTACTATTGAACTAAAACACGAAGATGAAGGTCAAAATTATAATGATGCAATTGAGCAATATGTGAAAAGAAATAAGAAAAATAACATATTCAAATTCCCGTTTTTACACATCGCTATGGATACCTCTGATGTTATGGTTGCCACTAATCCTGAGAAAGATACTAACTTTCAATGGTTTAATAACGATTTAGTGAACCAAGCAAAAAGTGAAGAAGAGTATTCTGTTGAGTATATGTATGCAGATGCATTAACCAAGGATAAAATACTGGAATATTTAGAATTCTATTTAATTTATGTTCCTGAGGTTAGAAAACACACCATTGTTGAGAAAGAAGCATTCACCATATTCCCAAGATACCATCAATTAAGATCTTCAAGCAGACTTGCAACAGATTTAACAACACATTTTGATAAAGAAAAAAAGCTAGGTAAAAAATACTTAATTAGTCACAGTGCAGGATCTGGCAAAACACTTACTATTGCTTGGATGTCTGATAAACTTCACAGCTTATACAAAGTCGATAGTGATAAAAAAATATTAGATATGATATTTGTATTAACTGATAGAAGAAGTCTTGATAAAAATATTAGAGATGACTTTGAGAAATTTAAACACTTAGAAAAAGTAGCTTGTATCGCTAAACGAAGTTCAAACCTTGCAGAGTATATTAAGAAACGTAAACGAATTATTGTAACCACAATTCAGAAATTCGCATATATTTATGAGAAAATTCAAGAAGACAAAGAATTAAGAAAACTAAATATTGCGTATCTGATTGATGAAGCTCATAGAAGCCAAGAAGGAAAAATGGCAGGTAAAATGCGAGCTACGTTTACTAATAGCGATGTTTCTGATGAAGACATTGAAGAAGCAACTTTAGAAGATGAGATTAGTAAAAAGTTTAAAAAAATTAATATCTCAAATCAAGTATTCATTGCATTTACTGCAACACCAACTAATAAAACAGTTTCTCTATTTGGAAGACCATTCGACATATATTCTGAAAATGAAGCAATACAAGAGAAATATATTTTAGATGTCGCTTCAAATGTTATTAGCTATAAAACATTATATAATCTTAAAAGTGAAGTTTTAATTCCAGAAGATGAATTTTATCCTGCAGGGGTTGTTGCAAAAGCATTACGTGAAATAGCTTTTAGAGATGAAGAACTTATCCAGTATAAGTCCGAAGTAATAATCAACTATTTCCAAAGAGAAATAGCACATCTTCTTAATAATAAAGCAAAAGCAATGGTTGTTGCATCTTCAAGACCCTCAGGATTAATTTATTATAACACTCTGAAAAGTATAATTATTGAAAGGAATTTACCTTATCAAATTCTTTTTGCATTTAGTGATTATACTGATGAAAAAGATAATCTCATCACTGAAGATGCTATAAATGAATTAACAGCTAAACACGAAGGAAAAGTAATTGAAGATGTGTTTGATGAGGACGATATGTTCAAAATACTTGTTGTAGCAAATAAATTTCAAACAGGTTTTGACCAACCAAAACTAGTTGCAATGTTCTTAGATAAACAAGTTAAAGATATGAATGCCGTACAAACACTCTCAAGATTAAATCGAAAGCACATTGGAAAAGAAGGAACGGTAACTATAGATTTTACAAATAATGTTAAAGACATATTCAAGGCATTTCAGAAATATAGAGGAGGAGATCCCTTCTTAGAAAGTGAACCAAGTCCTGATGTCTTAAATCAGATTTACAAAGCAATAATCCAATACAAATTATTTTCAAAAAAAGAAATGGAAGATTATGTTGAAGTAATCAAAGAAGTTCTAAAAAACCCAAAAAAAGATGCTAAACTTATGGATTTAACTTCACAATATAAACTAAAATTTATTAAAAAATCAAGAGACAGTGATGAAAGAAAAGAATATATAAAATTATTAAACAAATACATATCTGTTTATTACTTCGTAACTAAATTCTACAAACTAAACACGGAACTTGAAATGTTCTTGTTATTTTCTGAGACCATACACGATAAATTATTGAAAGAAGGAAATCAAAGTACTTTGAAAAGATATTTGAAAGGAATTAAGCTAGAGAAAGGAGCAGTTATTTATCAAGGAAAATACGGACTTATGAATGATCCAAGCAAAGAACCTTCAAGACCTAAATCAGTAGCGCCTGTAAATAGCAAACCTCCTACAACAACAATTCCTGATATCCTGGATAGAATTAAGGAAAAATATCCTATCTCTGATAAAGATGCAATTGTAATTAGAGAAATTTGTGAAGAACAAATCAATGACGAAGAAGTAAGAAATCTAGTTAGGAATAATCTGGAAAAACCAAGTTTCCTTAAAGTATACAAAAAAGGAACTCTAAGAACTAGGATTATTGAAGGATTTTATGATAGAGATATAGAGGAAAGATTAGAAAAAGATATTTATATTGAAGAAGGAGGCATAGTTGATTTAATGTCTGCAAATGTCGTAGATAAAATTAGTGTGAGTGGTTAAAAATTCTTTTGTATGGAAAATATTATCTTAAAAGCCCCCTCTTAATAAATATCGAACGAAGTGAGCCAATATGTGCGAAGCACTAGCCCCTCCTCTTTTTTTCTTTTGTTTTGATTGTCCCCCCTTCCACGTTTAGCCACTAAAAATTATTTCATTTAACATCGGGCTTATGAGAAGTTTCTGGAGCGAAGCGGAAGAAATTTGGGAAATTTGCGAGCCGAGCAAATTTCCTCATAAGCCCTGTTATACGAGGGTGAGGAGCGTTAGCGACGAAAGCGCAGCGTCCCCAAGCGACTGAAAGGAGCGCAGAGTTGATTTTGCCAGAAATTACAACGATTCATATAGCTCTATCGGTATCCTATCGGGATCTCTCAGAAAACAAAACCATGCACAGGTAGTGCCTTTTTTAGGTTCATCAATATTAATTTCTTTATTTTTCAGTTCCTCATACTTTTCTTTAACATTATCAACTTGGATACCAATATGCTTCAATCCAATCACTTTAAGATTAGAAAAATCATCTTTCATATCAATTGGATTTTGGAACTGAAAAATTTCAAATTGTAAATCATTCAATTTTAGAATTATGGCACTACCGTCCCATCCTGGTTTTGTGAATCTATTGATTTCTTCAAATCCGAAATTATCTTTATAGAATTTAGCGGATTTTTCTGAATCTTTTACCGATATAGCTATGTGATGAATCTTCATATAAACATTAAATTAGTAGAAGTATATAAAATTTCTGGCAAAATCAATTTCGTATAACAACTATTAGATAAAGTCTTTTTATTATTTTTTGCAAGATTTCCGAAAATTAAGCCTTTAATCTTATAAACCTAGATTTTATCTAATACACAAATGGATTTAACAAAATCGAAACAAAAATTAGAAGAAGAGTTAAAATTGCGAGGTTACAGTCCTAAAACAATTAAATCTTATAGCTTTGTTGTTAACAAATTTTTTGATCACGTCAAAATACTTCCTGATAACTGTGAAAACAATGATGTTAAACGCTATATAATTTTTCTTATTGATAATAATTATGAACGAGAAACAGTAAGACTTTCAATGGCTGCAATTAAATTTTTTTTCATTAATGTCTTTGATATAAATTTAAATTTAGATAATATTCCTTTACCAAAAAGAAGGAATAAATTACCTAAGGTAATTCCATTCACTGACATTAAAAAAATGATTGAAGTAACAAACAATCTAAAACATAGATTGATAATACAATTTGCATATTCGTCCGGATTAAGAGTTTCTGAATTAGTTAATTTGAAAACAGCTGATTTGAATACTGATGATTTTACAATTCGAGTTAACCAAGGTAAAGGTAACAAAGACAGGCTGACTATTTTTGCACAATCATTCAAGGATGACTTGCTGAAGTATCTTTGCGAAAAGAAGGAATCAAATTACCTTTTTCCTGGAAGAAATAGTCATTTGGCAGTTAAGTCTGCACAGTTGATTGTTGATAATGCTGCACGAAAGGCTGGATTAAAGATAAAGGTAACTCCCCATATGTTAAGGCACTCATTTGCAACACATTTGCTTGAACAGGGGACGGACATAAGGTACATACAAAAGTTGTTAGGGCATTCAAGGTTACAGACGACGCAGATTTACACAAGAGTTGCAGATACGGATTTGAAACGGATAAAGTCACCCTTGGATTATATGTAATATAGTTCTTTCATTTAAGTTAATGGGATTAAACCCTTAAGCCGAAGGCAAAAATACCATAAAGATAATTTACTATTTTTTTCTAGAAACAAAAAAGGTTACTAACAAACCGACTCCGAATCCTATTAATGCAAATGCTGGGATAGCTGCAGGAAATTCTTCAAATAAAAGTAAACCTAATCCTATACCTATAAACAAGAATGCGGGAATAGGCCATTTGCTAATATCATGTTTTTTCATATAATTAAAATTAGAGATTAAAATATTTAAAACTATTGTTATGAACAGATTATAATTATTCCTTCGAGACAAAACAAAACCCGAAACCTTTATAAATACCAGCAATTTCATTGAAATAACCAACTCAAATGAAGTTAAATATTAAATTTCATTTAATAAGAAAATAGCGTTATACAACGCTTGCTTCTTAGAAGGCGAGTGCAAGTTTGACGTCTAGAAACTTGCTGTCTTTAGACATGTATTGTCAAAGACACTGGAAACATAACGGCAATTACAGGTGTAATAACTATGGCTAACCCACACCATCCACATAGAGGAAGTTTGCAATATTGGCCGCGAAAAAGGGCTAAACGATCTTATGCTAGAGTGAACTCTTGGCCGTCGACAAACGATCCTAAACTTTTAGGTTTCATTGGTTATAAAGTGGGAATGACTCACGTTGCTGGCACAACAATATTTCCTAATTCTTTAAAGGAAAGTGACGGTGCAAATTATGCTGCGACAATCATTGAATGTCCGCCCCTAAAATCTTATTCTTTACGTTTCTACAAAAAAACTTACGATGGTATAATTCTTGTTTCTGAATTTTTCACAAAAAAAATTGATAAAGAATTGAAAAGGAAAATCAAACCGTCAAAGAAAGAAGGGTCTATCCCTGAAGAGTTTGACTTTTTACGATTAGTTGTTTATACTCAACCTAAACTTTCTGGAGTTAATAAGAAAAAACCTGAGTTAATTGAAATTGAAATTGGTGGTAAAGATAATGCTGCTAAATTAGATTTTGCTAAAGGCTTGTTAGAAACTGAAATTAAAATTTCTGATGTTTTCAAAGAAGGTCAACAAATTGATGTTCATGGTATCACAAAAGGTAAAGGTTTTCAAGGTACAGTAAAAAGGTTTGGTGTTAAGATTAGACAACACAAGTCTGAAAAAACTAAACGTGGTATTGGTAACTTAGGTGCATGGACACCTAAACGTGTAAGTTATACAGTGGCACAGCCAGGTAAAATGGGTTTCCATTTACGTACTGATTTTAATAAAGTATGCCTAAAATTAGGTAACGATCCTAAAGAAGTTAACCAAGACGGAGGTTTTTTACGTTATGGTTTGGTTAAATCTGATTATATTATATTGAAAGGTTCAGTCATGGGCCCGACAAAACGTGCAATCACAATGGTTGGCGCAACAAGACCTAGCACTCGTAAGATGCAGGATCCAAAAATTTCGTACATAAGTACAAGTTCAAAACAAGGTAACTGAAAATGAAAGCAAATTTAGTTGATTTAACAGGGAAAAAAGTTAAGGAAATAGAGTTACCTAGCCAGTTTGATTCAGATTATCGTCCTGACTTAATTAAACGTGCAGTTTTAGCAATTCAATCTCATCTTCGTCAAGCATACGGCGCTAAGGAAGGTGCAGGTATGCGACATTCCGCTGAATTGTCTAGGCGTAGAAGAAAATATCGTGGTTCATATGGTAAAGGTATTTCTCGTGTGCCAAGAAAGATTATGACTAGGCGTGGTACACAGTTTAATTGGACAGCTGCTTTAGCACCATGTGTTGTTGGTGGTAGGAGAGCTCATCCGCCGAAGGCAGAGAAAGTATATGCTCAAAAAATCAATATTACTGAAAGACGTTATGCAATAAGGTCAGCAATTGCAGCTACAGTAGACAAGAAACTTGTAGCAAAACGTGGACATATTATTCCTGATACATATCCTTTTGTTATTGACACTAAATTTGAAGCTGTAAAAAAAACTGCTGAAGCTAAAAAAGTTTTATCTGCTTTAGGTTTAGATAAAGAACTTGAACGAGCATCTGTTAAAACTGTTCGGGCAGGTAAAGGTAAAAACCGTAGTAGAAGATACAAAAGACGTACAGGTCCTTTGATTGTTGTATCAAATAAATGTGACTTGAACAAATCATTGTTTAATGTTCCTGGAATTGACATAATTACTGTTGATTCAATCAATACAGAATTGTTAGCACCAGGTACAGCTCCTGGAAGGTTAACATTATGGACAGAAAAAGCTATTGAAAAGCTTGACAAAGAAAAACTATTTACTAATGTAAAAGTTTCGCATGCAAAAATTGAGGATAAAAAATGAAATCTTATCAAATTTTAAAATATCCAAAAACTACAGAGAAAGCTGTTAAGATTATGGAAGCGGAAAACAAACTTATGTTTATTGTAGATAGAAAAGCTACCAAGCCACAAATTAAGAAAGCTGTTGAGGAAGAATTCAAGGTTAAAGTCTTGAAAGTTAACACTTTAATTATGCCAACTGGTGAAAAGAAAGCTTACTTAAAACTTTCAATGGAAACACCAGCTATTGATGTTATCACAAAATTAGGTTTAATGTAAAATGGGTAAACGAATAATAACGCAAAGGCGAGGACGAGGAACATTCACGTATTGTTCACCTAGCCATCGGTTTAAAGGTGCGTTAAAACATCGTAAATTAGATGACAACGAAAAAAATGATGTTGTTTACGGTAAAGTTTCCGATTTAGTACATTGTCCTGGACATTCTGCTCCTTTAGCTAAGATTAAATATGAAAATAAAGAAGAAGTTCTTATTGCTGCACCAGAAACAATGAAAGTTAACGACATTGTAGCATCTGGTAATAAAGCACCGATTCAGGTAGGGAACACTACAATGTTACGTAACATTCCTGAGGGTACTTACATTTACAATATTGAAGCAATGTCTGGCGACGGCGGTAAATTTGTCCGTTGTTCAGGAACATTTGCACGTGTATTGATTAACAATGGCGAAAAAATCACAATCAAATTACCTTCAAAGAAACAAAAAACTTTGTCAGCTAATTGCCGTGCAACAATTGGTGTTGTTGCTGGTGGTGGCAGGGTAGACAAACCGTTCTTGAAGGCAGGAAAAAAGATGCATGCTATGCGTGCTCGTAACAAACTTTACCCACGTACATCTGGTGTTGCTATGAATGCAGTAGACCATCCGTTCGGTTCAGGACGTGGTCGACACGTAGGTAAACATAAGATTGCTCCAAGGTTCGCTCCAGCAGGACGAAATGTTGGTTTAATCAAAGCAAGGAAAACAGGTAGAGGTGGCAAGTAAATATGGCAAAGAAAGAATTATTATTCCACGGGAAAAATTTGGAAGAGTTAAAGAAAATTAGTATTCAGGACTTTGCAAAGTTAGTTCCTGCAAGACAACGTAGATCATTGACTCGCGGTTTTACTGATCAACAAAAACGTTTACTATTGAAAATTCAAAAGTTTAAAGAAGGCAAAATAAAAAAACCTGTTAAAACTCACGTTCGTGACATGATTATTTTACCAGAGATGGTAGGAATAATGATTAATGTTCATAACGGTAAAGCTTTCGTTCCAATTAGTATTACAGAAGAAATGTTAGGTCATTACTTGGCAGAGTTCCGTATGACTAGGAATAAAGTTTCGCACTCTTCACCAGGTATTGGTGCAACCAAATCAAGTGCAAGTGCATCAGTGAAATAAAAATGGAAAAAAACGATAACACAGCAAAAGTATTGGGCAGGAACTTACCTATCTCAACTAAACAGTCAATTGAGATTGGCACTTTTATTAAAGGTAAGACTATTGCTAAAGCAAAAATAATGTTGGCAAATGTTATTGCAAAAAAAGTTGCTGTACCTTTTACACGTTTCAATAAAGACATGGGACACAAGAAAGGTAACATTGCTGCAGGTCGTTATCCTATAAATGCTTCAACTGAAGTATTAAACCTTTTAAATTCAGCCGAATCAAACGCTGCAAATAAGGGTTTGGGTTCAGACTTATTTATTAAAATGTTTGTTGCTAATCAAGGCACTGGCCAATGGCATTATGGTAGACAACGTCGGCGTAGAATGAAAAGAACTCATATTGAAATTATTGTTGAAGAAATGAAAAAGAAACAGAAACCAAAACAAAAAACTTCAAAGGTGGAAACAAAAGAAACACCTGAGGCAAAAGTAACATCTAAGGAACAATTGAAAAAAACTCCTAAGGTTGAAAAAAAAGAAAAAATACAAAAAGCTGAAAGCAAAGCTCAAAAAGAGGAAATTAAAAAATGATTGAAAGAAAATTTGTTGCGGAAAATGTAAGATTGTTCCAGGTAAAGAGCTTTATAGTCCAAAAGTTAGGCCTAGGAAAGATTGGCAACTTTGAAATTAAGAAAACTCCGTTAGGTGAAAAAATTATAATCTATACAGCACGACCAGGTTTAGTTGTAGGTCGTAAAGGTGAAAATATTAGAGAACTTACAAAAGTTTTAAAAAGTAAATTCAAAATGGAAAATCCTCAGATAGAAGTATCTGAAATTGAAAGTCCTGACTTGGATGCTCAAACTGTTGCTGAACAAATTGTAAATGTTTTAGAAAGGTTCGGACCAAAAAGGTTTAAAGCTACAGGCTACAGAACATTGCAAAGAATAATTGACGCTGGTGCTTTAGGTGCAGAGATTGTTATTAGTGGTAGAGGTTTACCGAGCACACGTGCAAAGACATGGCGATTTTATGCTGGTTATTTGAAGAAGTCCGGCGACATTGCAATGAATCATATTCGTAAAGGTTTGGCAATTGCAAATTTAAAATCAGGTTCAATTGGTATCAAAGTTTCAATTTTAACAAAAGATGTTATCCTTCCTGACACAGTAGAAATTTATGAATTAACTAAAAAAACTGAAATTCAAGTTGAAGAAGTTAAAGAAACTGAAGAAGTTAAAGAAAAGAAAGAAGTTAAGGAAAAGAAGAAAAAACCTGTTAAGAAAACAACAAAAAAAACTCCTAAGAAAAAGGAAGATAAAAAATGATTAAAATTAAAGCGCGCGAATTAAGGAAAATGAACGATGCTCAGTTAAATGAAAAGATGGTACAGTTCAGGAAAGAACTTATTAGTCTTAACGCCCAGATTGCCGTCGGTACAGCACCTGAGAAACCATCGCGTGTGCGCGAAATTAAAAAGAATATTGCACGTATTATTATGATTCAACATTTGAATAAAAAATCGAAAATGGAGGTGCAGCAAAAGAAATGAGTGGAGTTTGCCCAAAGTGTGGTTTACCTCAAGACTTGTGTGTCTGTGAGACGATAGCTAAGGAAGGCCAGAAAATTGAGATTAAAGTTGTCAAACGAAAGTTTGGAAAACTGATTACTCTGGTTGAAGGTATCAACGACAAGAACATCGACATTAAGGATTTGGCGAAAAAGCTTAAGTCAAAACTTGCATGCGGTGGGACTGCCAAAGGAAACACAGTTGAATTACAAGGGAATCATGCGGCAAAAGTTAAGCAGTACCTGATTGAACTTGGGTTCCCAGCAGAAACAATAGACGTGAAGGTATAAACATGAACGCAAAAGACATACGCAAACACGAGCTTATCGGTTTGAAATGTGAAATTGTTAACGCGTCAAACGCTTCATTGGTTGGGTGCAAAGGTACGATCGTCGATGAAACACGAAACACGATCATGCTCGATTGTGAGGGTCAAACAAAGACAATCCTTAAGGAACAGGCGACCTTTAATATTAAAGTTGACGGTCAAGTTGTTCAAGTTGAAGGAAAAGATTTGGTTGCACGGCCTCATGACCGACTCAAAAAATAAGAAAAATGGTAAAAACAAAAAATATCGGATTGGAAGTGGTTCCTCCTGAACAGGAATGTAAAGATGTACACTGTCCTTTTCACGGAACGAACGTTGTACGAGGCAGAGTTTTCGTAGGCGAAGTTACAAAGACTGACACTCATAGATCAGCTTCAGTAGCATGGCCTCGACAGTTTTATTTGCCTAAATATGAGAGGTACGAGAAACGTACTACTAAGATTAGAGTTCATAATCCTCCCTGTATTAATGCTCAAGCAGGTGAAAAAGTTAAGATTGCAGAGTGTAGGGCTATTAGTAAAACAAAGAACTTTGTAATAATTGAGAAAGTAAAATGAAAGCAATAAAAGCATACCCTTCAAGAGCGTTACCTATCGGTACTGTAATGGAAACTTGCGACAATTCTGGTGCAAAAGTAGTTAAGTTAATATCAGTTCGTAAACTAAACACCACTAGGAGAAGGTTGCAGGAAGGTACGATTGGGGATTTGATAACTGTGTCAGTTGTGAAAGGTAAGCCAGATATGCGAAAAAAAGTTGTACTTGCTGTTATTGTAAGGCAAAAGAAATCATACAGACGACCTGATGGTACACGGTTAAGTTTCAGTGATAATTCAGTTGTTATAGTCAAAGATGTAAAAGGCAATCCAAAAGGAACAATATTTAAAGGAGCAATTGCCAAGGAAGCTACTGAAAGATGGCCGGGTATTGCAAAAGTGGCAAGCATAGTGGTATAAAAAATGAAAACAGAATGGTCAAAAACATGGAAGAGTAGCATTCAACCGCGTAAGCAAAGAAAATACGTTCACAATGCAAATTTACATACTCGCCAGACTTTAATGCATACTCATCTTTCAAAAGAATTAAAAGTAAAATATGGTAAACGTAATTTTGGTTTGAAAGTTGGTGACAAAGTCAAGGTTTTAAGAGGCCAGTTTAAGAAAATTGAAGGGAAGGTTACAAAAGTTATGCTTAAGCAAAGTAAAGTTTATATTGAAGGTGTTGAAACTTTGAAAACTGATGGTAGTAAAACATTTTACCCGTTAACACCATCAAATTTAGTGATTACTGATTTAAATTTAAATGATAAAAAACGTAAAAATAAACTTGAGAAAAAATCTGAAGAAAAGAAAGTTGAGGAGAAGAAAAAATGACTAAAGGACATTTGTTAAGATTAAATTCACCTAAGGCTTGGCCTGTAAAAAGGAAAGGTATCACTTGGATAGCACGTGCACGGTCTGGTCCTCACACATTTCATTCATCTATGCCCTTAAGTGTTATAATGCGTGATATAATCAAATGCGCTAAAACTTTGAAAGAAGTTAAAATTATTTTGAACAACAAAGGAGTTTTGGTTAACGGTGTTGTAGTAAGAGATCATAAACTGCCTGTAGGTTTGTTTGATACTATTGCGATTCCAAAGATTGATGAATATTATAGGATGATTTTGAACCATAACGCTTACTTGAATTTGAAAAAAATTGACAAGAATGAAGCTAACCTTACTTTATTAAAAATTAAAAATAAAACTATGTTAAAAAATAAAAAATTACAATTAAACTTTACTAACGGTTTCAACTTGTTGGTTGACAAAGATGTTTACAAGTCAGGTGATACTTTATTATTTGATGTAGAGAAAAAACAAGTTAAAGAGCATTTGAAGTTTGATAAAGGCGCATTAGTTTATATTACTGCAGGTAAGAAGGCTAGCACTTTAGGAACTTATGAATCATTGCACGAGTTTAAAGGTTTAGTAAAAGATAACATTATAATCCAAACAAAAGACGCTAAGTTTGAAACAAAGAAAAGTTATGCTTACGTTGTTGGTAAAACAAAACCAGTTATAGATTTATAAAATGGCAGACATGAAACAAATCAAAGTGGAGAAAGTTACCCTTAACATGGGTGTTGGCGGTCCAGGACCAAACCTAGACAAAGCTATAAAACTTTTAGAAACAATCACTGGAAAAAAGCCAGTTACCACTAAAACAAAAAAACGTATTCCAACTTGGGGACTGCGTCCAGGTTTACCTATTGCTACTAAAGTAACTTTACGTGGTAAAGATGCTGAAGAATTATTGAAAAGATTGTTTGAAGCTCTTGAAAAAAGTATTAGCCCTAGACGGTTTGATAGCCAGGGAAACTTTTCATTTGGTATAAAAGAATATTTAGATATTCCTGGAATGACTTACATTATTGAGATAGGTATGATGGGTTTGGAAGTTGCTGTAACCTTGGCAAGACCTGGGTTCCGTATTAAAAAACGTAGGATTGGTTGTAAAAAAATTCCTACTCGTCATAAAATAAGTAAAGAGGAGGCTATGAACTTTATCACTGAAACATATGGTGTTAAAGTTCAGAAGGGCGAATAAAAATGACAGCTGGAAGTTATAAAAAAGTGTTTAAACAATTGAAAGCTAAGCCAGTTAAACTAAAAAAGTTTTTGAAGCATAACGCTCCCAAAAAAAGAAAGTTTGGAATAAACTCAAGACCATGTCGACATTGTGGCAGGGTTGGAGGTCATATTCAAAAATACGGCTTACATCTTTGTAGACAATGTTTCCGGGATTATGCTCATAAATTGGGCTTTAAAAAATTCCATTGAGGTATGAAAAAATGTTGAATGATACATTGGCAACAGCGTTGTCAAATATACAAAATGCGACGAACGCAAGCAAAAAGGTTTGTATAGCTAGGCCTGCATCTAAAATGATCATGCAAGTATTACAAATTATGAAAGATAACCATTATGTTGGCGATTTTAAACTTATTGAAGACGGCTGTGGTAATATGATAGAAATAAATTTAATTGGTGCTGTTAATAAATGTAAAGCAATCAAACCAAGATTATCATTTACTAACAATGATTACGAAAAATTTGAAAAAAGATTTTTGATTGCACACGGCATGGGTTTTATTTTAGTTACAACATCTCAGGGTGTAATGACTTTAGAACAAGCTCAAGAAAAATTAATTGGAGGCAAACTATTAGCGTTTGTATACTAAAAATGTTTCCCAAAGAAAGGTTAAGAAAAGAAATTGAAATACCAGAAGGTGTACAAGTTATAATAGATGGTAAAACAGTTAAAGTAATTGGCCCAGTTGGTGAAGTTCAAAGAATTTTAGCTTATCCTACTTTAGAAATTAAAATTGAAGGTAACAAAGTTATGTTTGAACCAAAAGTATTTTCTAAGAAAGAAAAAATGATTATAAACACTTTTGTTGCTCACGTTAACAATATGATACAAGGAACGCAAGAACCTTTTGTTTACAAGTTAAAAATTGCATCAAGCCACTTTCCAATGAATGTAACTCTTCAAGGTAAAGAAGTTGTTATAAAAAACTTTTTTGGTGAAAAAATTCCGAGAAGAGCTAGGATTATGGAAGGTGTCAAAGTTGAAATTTCAGGTGATATAATTACAGTTACTGCTAACAATAGAGAAGCTGCAGGACAAACAGCAGCTAATTTAGAACAATCCACTCGTATAACAAATAGGGACAGGCGTGTGTTCCAGGACGGAATTTGGATAACTGAAAAAGCAGGGAAACAAATGTGAAAATGGAAAAAATGCTAGAACTTCGGAATAAGAAAAAGGCGCAAAAACCTAATTTTATTAGACAGTGCGCTAACAAGATTGTGAGATTGCCAGAGGGTTGGCGTCAACCTAAAGGTATGCATTCCAAAACGCGTAGGAAACTAGCATCACGTAAAAAACATCCGTCTATGGGCTACTCTTCACCTAGAAAAGTACGCGGTTTACATCGTAAAGGTTTACAAATGGTAACAGTTGTAAAAATTTCCGACCTAAAAGATATTGATGTTAAAACTCAAGGTATTATTTTACAGGCAGTCGGCCAAAAACGTAAACTTGAACTGATTAAGAAAGCATTAGAACTAAAAATCACGATACTTAACATTCCAAAACCAGAACAATTTATTCAAGATGTTAAGGTTAAGATTGAATCTAAGAAAAAACAAGATCAAGAGAAAAAGGAAAAGAAAAAAGAATCTCGTGCAAAAGCTGAGAAGAAAGCTCAAGAAAAAGAAAAAGAAGAGCAAGAAACTGTTGAACAAACTCCTGAAGAGATTAAAGAGACTAAGAGAGAAGCTGAACGTGAGAAAGTTAAACTCTTGGAGGCCGGAGAATGAAAAGCTTAACTAGCCAAAAACGAATTAGCGCTCAAATTTTAAAAATTGGCGTTACAAGAGTATGGTTTGATCCAGATAGATTGGAAGAGGTTAAGGAAGCTATCACAAAGGCAGACATTCGACGTTTGATTAATGATTATGCAATCCAGGAAAAACCAATGACTGGCACTTCAAGAGGCCATGCTAGAAAACGTTTAATTCAAAGAAGGAAAGGTCGGCAGAAGGGTCCTGGTACAAAGAAAGGTACGCATAAGGCAAGATTACCAAAGAAACGTGTATGGATAGTAAAAATGCGTGGGCAAAGAGGTTTGGTTAAAGAATTTAGAGAAAAAAGTTTAATCGATACTCCTACATTCAAAGAAGTTTATGCAAAAATCAAGGGAGGTTTTTTCCGAAGTCGACGACATATTAAATTATACTTGACTGAAAGGAATATGTTTCAAAAACCTAAAAAATGATACGAAGAAAACATGTAGCATTCCGTAGAAAACGGGAACAAAAAACCGATTACAAGAAAAGGTTAAGTTTGGTTAAATCAGGTTTACTTAGATTAGTTGTACGTAAATCATTAAACAACTTAAACTTACAAATTGTAGAATATAATCCGAAAGGTGACAAAGTTTTAGTTTGCGCTAATTCAAGAGAACTTATCAAGTTAGGTTACAAAGGTAATAGGGGTAATTTACCTGCGGCTTATTTGTTAGGATTATTGTTGGCAAAGAAAGCTAAGAATGCTAAGATTAAGAAAGCGATATTTGACATTGGCCTTTATGCTAAAGTTAAAGGAAATTTATTGTTTGCTGCTTTGAAAGGTGCTGTTGACAATGGATTAGACGTTGCACATAATGAAGATATTTTCCCGTCGGAAGAGAGGTTATCTGGGGAACACATTGCAAACTATGCTAAACATTTAGAATCAAACAAAGAAAAGTATGATAAACAGTTTAGCGTTTATTTGAAACAAGGTTTAAAACCGCAAGATTTAAAAAAGCATGTTGAAGAAATCAAAGCTAAGATAATTAAGGAGTAAATATGAAAAAGATTCAAAAAAGTAAACGAGATAAGAATGTTGAAAGTGGTATTCGCCGTATCAAGACTTTCGATATTGAAGCTTGGAAACCTAAGACCGAATTAGGTAAAAAGGTTAAGTCAGGCGAAATCACTGATATTGATCAAATTTTAAATCAAGGTTTAAAAATTTTGGAACCAGAAATCGTTGATGCTTTACTCCCAGGATTAGAAACAGACTTGTTAATGATTGGCCAGTCTAAAGGTAAATTTGGTGGTGGTAAACGTACCATTTGGCGCCAGACCCAAAAGAAAACTAAGGAAGGTAACAAAGCTTCATTCGCAACAATGGCTGTTGCTGGTAACAAGGACGGTTACGTAGGCGTTGGCATGGGCAAGGCAAAAGAAACTGTTCCTGCACGTGAAAAAGCTACGCGACGAGCTAAACTTAACATAATCAAGATCAAGAGAGGTTGCGGTTCATGGGCATGCGGTTGCGCAGAACCACACTCAATTCCGTTTGCAGTAAAAGGCAAATGTGGTTCAGTTAAAATGCAGCTTATGACTGCAGCTAAAGGTACAGGTTTATGTATTGAACCTGAATGTGGTAAATTGTTAGCATTGGCAGGCGTTAAAGATGTATATTCTAAGAGCATCGGTCAAACCAAAACAAAGATAAACCACGTCAAAGCATGCTTTGAAGCATTGAAACAGTTCGCTGAAATTAAAATGCCTGAAACATACAAGAAAAAATGCGGACTTGTCGAAGGTAAAATCAAAAAATGAAACAAATAGCTATCATACGGATCCGTGGAAAGGTAGGATTACACAAGGAAGTAAAAGATACTTTAAACATGCTTCGTTTATACAGGCAAAACCAGTGTGTAGTAGTTCCATCTAATCCGTCTTATGTTGGTATGATTACTAAGGTTAAAGATTATGTTACTTGGGGTGAGGTTAACGAAGAAACTTTGATTCTTTTACTACAAAAACGCGGTCGGTTAGCTGCAAAAAAACAGTTGACTGACGACTATGTTAAAAATAAAGTTAAGTTAGACATAACTTCGTTCGCTAAGGAAGTTTTCGGAATGAAAAAACAGTTGAGAGATGTTCCTGGTTTAAAACCTTTCTTCAAGTTACATCCGCCTATTGGTGGTTATGAAAGAAAAGGTATTAAGAAACCGTTTAGTTTAGGTGGCGTTTTAGGTTACAGGAAAGACAAGATCAACGACCTTATCAAACGGATGGTATAAGAATGAAACATAAACGAAGAAAATGTGGCAAACAACGTGGGTACACAACTCATGGTCATGGTTCAATGAAAAAGAACCGTGGTGCAGGTAACCGTGGCGGTCGTGGTATGGCTGGTACAGGTAAACGTGCTGACACTAAAAAACCTACAATTTTAAACACTATAGGTAACAAATACTTCGGTAAACATGGTTTCACTTCGATTCAAAAAATTAAACATCAAATAAATGCAATCAATTTATCATTGTTACAACAAAAGTTAGACACGTTCCCTAAACAAAACGGTTATATAGAGATAAACCTTAGAGAATTAGGATACGATAAGCTGTTAGGTTCAGGCATGATTAAAGATAAAGTTAAGATTACTGTTAATTCAGCTTCACAAAATGCAGTTGAAAAAGTTAAGAAAGCTGGCGGCGAAGTTATTTTACCAGAAGTTCAAGAAGAGTTCGAGCCTGAAGCCGAAGGCAAAGAACAATAATAAGAGGCGTTTGCTTTGAGTTTTTTCAAAAAAATATTATCAAATTTACCAGAGGTCCAAGGTCCAACACAAAAACGTTTATCGTTTAAACAAAAAGTTAAATGGACTTTAATAATTCTTGTAGCCTTTTTCGGTTTAGGTTTAATTCCATTATATGGTTTAGGCGCAAACGAATTGGCACAGTTTGAATATTTATCTATCATTTTAGGTGCACAGTTTGGTTCGTTGTTATCGTTAGGTATTGGTCCATTAGTAACAGCATCTATTGTATTACAATTGTTAAACGGTTCAGGTTTAATCAATTTTGATTTGACAACATCCGACGGTAAACGTACTTTTCATGGTTTACAAAAAATTTTGGGAATTTTTTTCGTAATTTTTGAAGCTATAATTTATGTTATGATGGGCGGTCTAGCACCAGCACCTGGATTAGAGAGTAGCACTTTCTTTGTGGTACAATTAGCATTGATAGGCCAGTTAATATTAGGTGGTATAATCATTATGGGTATGGCTGAGATAGTAGACAAATGGGGCTTTGGCCAAGGTATAAGTATTTTCATTGCAGCAGGAGTATCGTCTCAGATTATTATTAGAGCATTCAGTCCGTTAACCAGTACAGGGTTATTGGCTTTTGGCTCGTCCCAACCAGCTATAGGTACTATTTGGGTACTGTTCGCATCTTTAATGAACGGCGACACGATAGGTGCGTCAATAGCATTATCAACTATCATTGGAACGATTATAGTTTTTGTAATGGCGGTGTATGCCCAGGCTATGAAAGTTGAAATTCCGTTATCGTTTGGTAGGATTAGGGGTCATGGAATACGATGGCCGTTAAATTTCCTTTACACGTCTAACATTCCGGTTATTTTAGTAGCTGCTTTAATGGCAAATGTTCAGTTATGGGCACGACTTTTACAGAACTGGGGTTTTCCTATATTAGGTACTTTTGCAGGCGGTCAACCAGTTTCAGGTTTCGTTGTATGGATGTTTTCGCCGAATTTAGTTGAACGTGTTATTACTGGCGCTTTCGTCCCACAAGATATTTTGCAAGCTTTTGTTTATGTTTTGTTTTTCGTTGTAGGTTCAGTTATATTTTCATTTTTCTGGGTTCAGACATCTGGTATGGATGCTAAGAGCCAAGCTAAACAGATCATGTCTTCAGGTTTACAGATTCCCGGTTTTAGAAGGGATCAGAGAGTGTTGGAGAGTATTCTTAATAGGTATATTATGCCGTTGACTGTAATGGGTGGTGCTCTTGTTGGTATTTTGGCAGCTAGTGCAGATTTGTTAGGCGCATTATCACGTGGTACAGGTATTTTATTAGCCGTTATGATTATTTACAAGTTGTATGAAGAGATAGCTAAACAACACATGATGGACATGCATCCAGCGATGAGAAAGTTTATGGAATAATTAATTCTTATAGATAACTTTTTATACCTTTAAACATTCTTTTGTTTTATGGTTTTAGACTCTTTTTTCAATGCAACATTAGGCCCATTATTAGGCTTACCCAACCCTTGGGGTTTGTTAATACTTTGTGCAATTCTTTCTATTTTCATGACAGTTGTATACAAGTACGCAACTGATCAAGAACTGATGAAAACTTTAAAGGAAGATATGAAAGCTATGCAGAAGGAAATGAAAAGTTTGAAAAACGATCCTAAGAAAATGATGGAAGTTCAAAAGAAAACCATGGAAAAGAACATGAAATATATGATGCAATCGTTCAAACCTATGTTGATTACATTCATTCCGTTTATTTTAATCTTCCCTTGGTTGAGAACATATTATATAGACTACGGCCCAGTGTTATCTATTTTTGGTCTTAATTTAAACTGGTTCTGGACATATTTCTTATTTACAATGGTACTTAGTATAGCATTAAGAAAAATTCTGAAAGTTCATTGAGGTTTTTGCCTTCGGCTTAATACAAAGTTTTATTTTAATATCTTCGGAAAAATACAACTAATTCTTTACTTAACTTCTTAAAACCTAAATCTTCAAAAGTTATTTTATGCTAAGAGTAATCTTCGACACAAACATTTATGGATTGTTAATTAAAGAAAAAGATCTTTATTCAATTCAAAAAAAGATTTGTGCTGATAAAGAATTTATTATTTATGGTTATAAACCAATAAGAAAAGAATTAAGAAACACTAATAAAATAAAAAGACAAGGTAAATTAAAAACACGTAATCTCTTACTTAATTTATATGATGAACTAACAAAAGGATGTTACAGTAAAGATTCTATTAATATCCATAATCTTGCTTTTAAATTTTACAAATTATATCGTGTTTACGGTGGGATTTGTAATTGGAACAAAAGCAATATTAATATCGATTTTATGATAGTCGCATATGCTTGTTTTTATAAACTATATATTATCATTTCAAACGATGCAAAAACATTACTAAACAAAAATGCACAAAAAGCTTATCGACAAATTTGTTTAGAAGAAAATTTACGTTTACCAAATTTTTGGACCTATTCAGAATTAAAAAATAAGTATGATTTTTAACTAGTTGTAGCCTTGATAAATTCATTAATTTCTTTTATGAATTCAGGGTCTTTCTGGGCTTCTTCAATAGCCTTAAACAATGCTTTCCCCTTTAATTTTTTATATGCCATAATATTAAATGATGAGAATCAATTTAAATAATTTTCGGTACAATTTTTGTAAGATTTTCTGATTTTGCATTTGGCTTAATACAAAATATTGTAATTATTTCCATTCTATAATATACATTCCATGCTCTTCCAATTCTTCTTGTGACCAATATCTTGTTGGACTTTTGTGTTTAGTTACTTGTCTTACAGTTCTTGTATATTCTCGGCCTATATATTGTTTAGTTTTTGGATCCCATTCACGAAATCTTATTTAATCTCCTTCTTTAAGATTAAAATCCGCCAATTTAAAATCAATTGGCGTATTTCTATCAGAGTCAAAATAATCTGCCCATAACTTCTTTTCTATTATTTTCATAAAATATACCATTCATTAATTGTTTAAAAATATTTGGGACAACTCTACAACCCAAAACTATCAGTAAACTCTTTAATTTGTTTATAGTTTGCTAAGAATAGAAGACCTTTATCAGTGATTTGAAATGTTTTATTACTTTTTTTATCTGTTTTTTCATTAATCATTTCTTTAAAAATTAAATCACCAACATACTTTTTCATACCTTCATGCGACAAGTTAGATTTATACAATAAATGTGTTGGCTTAATTTCCCCGCCCTTATCCTGAATTGCTTTCAGGATATCTTTTATGATGTCTAACTTTTCACGTCTTTCAGCCATGTTTTAATACCTTCACAAACATTCCGAACAACATTAGGAATCCTAACAATTGGAACAATTCTCCTAGGATAACTAATCCTGGCATTAAGATTACACAAAGTGCAAACACTTGCCCAATCATAAGGAAATAAAACGCAGTGAACACTAGTCCTGAGTTAATTGTTTTTTTATCAGCAGCATTTTCAAAATATTTCAGTGCCAGGAAAAATAATAACAGTAATAATACTAAATGGAACTTAAGGAAATATTGGTAAGAGAAAGCTACAAACAATAGTGATACTCCAAATAATAAACCAATGGCTTTCTTATTCCTATTTATTTTAAGCGTAATAATTAATAAGATCATATAAGCGAAAATAATTAGCAACACGTGTAAGAAAAATATAAAATCAAACTGTTGCAGTATTGCTGTAAGTTGGTTCAATACGTGCGTTAACATTGCAAACTTGCTTACTCCTGTAAGGAAATAAGCTAATGATATTAAAAAAAATGAAAAACTGAAATAGTAATATTTTTTGTCAGTTGAAAGCTTGAAAGCTTTCAGGCTAAGCATTGCTATTAGGAAAGCTACAAACCCTAGAATGATTTCGAATCCTGATCCAATTCCGTAGAACCATTGCGGTCCTGTTAATGATATAATCACCTTACTTTTTGGTGAGCTATGTTGTCTTTAAATAGTTTATGTTATCCTTGTAGGATAGAGAATTTTAATGTATTTTTGCCTCGTAAAACCCTTTTTAAGATTTATGGATTTCATATCTGTGTTAAAGTTTCTTTTTGTTTATAAAGGCATATGTCTAGTATAATCTTACCTCTCTTTACACCTCTTTTTTTTCTTTTGATTTTTGTTTACTGTCTTAAATCTTGATATCACTTTGTAAAATTCAAATTTTGCTTATGATAAATCTCCTCAAATTAGAAAAGTTTAAATATGCAAAAGTATACACTTCCGATATCAAAATCGTCCCGTTTTTGACCTAAGGAGCACAAAAATAAATCAAACAAAACCGTTTGGTTCAGCCAGGATTCTATTGGAGCTTAACACAATGCATAATATTTTTCTATTCAATGATTCATTTTTCATGTTTTTATCAGGAGGTGATTGTTATGGCTGCCAAAAAGAAAGCACCCGTTAAGAAAAAAAAGTAAGGAGGAAGAAAAAATGATAATCCGAAGAAAAAGAACAGATGACACATCATCAAAAATTGTTGTTGAAGAAGAGGAAGAAGATGTTGAAGAATTCAACGACGAACCTGATGATTCTGACGACGATGATGCAGACGATTATGATGATTTCGATTAATAAAAACAATTTTTTTAATTTTTTTTAATTTTTATTTATTATAGAATTTTAACTTTTTAATTTTATTATTATCCAATTCTAAGAAAGTATTCACTTTCGGTCCAAACCCAGTATTAATACAAACAGTTTTCTTAATCTTAGTTTTACCAAAATGTTCGTGCATATGTCCGCCGATACAAATTACGGGCTGAAATTTTTCAATTAATTTACGCGTAACAACTGAACCGTAATGCATACCGTGTCGAGGAGAACTTTTATCAGTTATCTTGTCTATTGGAGTATTATAAGGTACATTATGTGAAAGGAAGATTGTTGGATGTTTAGCTTTTTTAAACAAATGACTCATATATTTTATTATATTATTAAATTCTTTTTTTGTTTTTTTAAGTTTTTGTTTAGAATAACGTTTTAATTCTTTTTTATTCTGTGGAAACTCTGGACCAGAAGATATACCATATCCGATAATATTATACTCTTCAAATTTAATTAATGTATGATGACAATTTATGATATTGTCTAAACCTTTTAACATAGGCGTGTAATGGTCTTTGTTCAAAAATTTCCATTCACAATTGGTACATTCGATCCATTCCCAGTTGCCTGGCACAATAAACACAGGCACATTAAAAGAGTTTAACTTTTCTAAAACTCTTCTACCATTTTTGACAGACTTTAAAATCATTTGTTTAGCTTTACGTTTATCAATAAGATCATACCATTCTAAATCAAAATCAGGATCTTCCAACCTTGCCCGAAGAGCTTTAAAGATTAAAGGTTTGGTTTCATCAGAACAGAAATCTCCTGGAGCTATGATAGCATCAAAATCTTTAAAATGAATCTTAGGTATAGAACCGTGCAAATCACCTACAATGAGAAACTTCATAAGGTAAATATTATTCAATAGGTTTATATATTTTATTTAAATTCAAAAATGATATGGGTTTAGAAAAAGTAACAATATATGGAAAGCGAATTGCGGACAAACAGACCCATTATGAATCGTATACTTTTGTTGGTTCAGAAAGGGCAACAGTGATTATTCGCGGGGATATTGCAGAAGATTTTTACAAAAAATATGGTAACCCAATGACAGCTTACGTTCAATTAGAAATACAAGTTGACTTTATTCAAAATTTTCAAAGAGTTAAAGAATGTCAAGATCCATTTCAATCCCCTATGTATCAAATTGGTACCATTGATTCTTTAGATGATATTGTTATTATTACTGATCAAAAAGACATAAAATAATTTTATCTCTTAACTAACCTATTTAACCTAAAAAACAAAGGCAAAAACCAAAACCTTTTTAAAGACCCACAAATCCTTAAATTACAATACATTAGGTGAAAATACTATGCCTGCACCAAGACTAAGAACAAAAACATTTAGGAAAGTTAAGGTTAAAACACCTGGCGGTAAAACTGTTTTACATCATAGATATAGGAAACCGTCTAAGGCAATTTGTGCTATGTGTAAGAAAATTTTGCCTGGCGTTTCTAACGAAAGGCCTACAAAAATGCAAAACATAGCTAAATCTAAGAAAAGACCTGAACGTCCATATGGTGGCGTATATTGTTCTGCTTGTACTAGGAAAGTCATAATCGCAAAATCAGAGTAAATCTCTTGTTTGTGAATTGCGAAATCCGTTTTGGCGACAAACGAATGGATGTAGCAAATAAGGAGAAAAAAATGGATATTGGAAGAGTATGCGTAAAAATCGCTGGCCGTGATGCTGGCAAAACTTGTGTTGTTGTAGACAACCTAGACAAAAACTTTGTTCTTATTGACGGTAACACTCGTAGACGTAAATGTAATGTTACACACTTGCACCCTTTAGATAAAGTTGTTAAGATTAAATCTAAAGAAGATCATAAAGGCGTGTTAGTTGCAATGAAAGCTGCAAAGATTAAGATTGAAGAAAAAAAGAAAGGCACTAAAGAACGTAAAAAATCTGAAAAACCTAAAAGACAACGTGCCAAATCTATCAAGAAAAAATGAACGATCAAGCACAAAAGTTTATGGAACTTCAACAGTTAGTTAACGAAGTCCAGCAAGCGCAACAACATTTGCAACAATTACAAATGCAAATTGAAGAGTTGAAAACTTTGGAAGAAGCTATTAAAGGTATTCAAAATAACAAGCCTGGCGACGAAGTTTTGGCCCCATTAGGCAGCGGTATTTTTGTTAAAACAAAACTTGAAAATGCTGATAATGTTATTATGGCTGTCGGCAACGGCACTGTGGTTGAAAAACCGATTTCTGAAGCATTAAATCTTGTTTCTGAACAGGTTAAAGAAATGGAAACAATTTCTGAACAAGTAACTCAACATGTAGAAATGCAAACTTCACACTTAAACGTCTTGCAACAACAGTTCCAGAAAATGCAAGTATGCGGTCACGATTGTGAATGCGATCATGATAAGGGCGAATGCGACGAAGACCATTGCGGCTGTAACCACTAAATTTATATAAATTCTTTATTTTCATTTTCTATTAATGTTACAGAACGATTTGTTTAATTTTTATACAAGGAAAGATATTTTAAAATGTTTGTTAGATGCATCTCAAGATAGGGAAGTTTCGTACCGTTACGCTAACGGCGGGTTTGGTAAACGGCCTGACATTTTACAGTTTGAGGGTGATATTATAGAATTGGTTAAGCAAGGCGTATTATCTTTTCACATTTCAGAGGAACGTTGGACAAGTCCTTTGGACTTACAGCCCGGCATGACTAAAAGACAGTTGGACGAGTTAAGGAAAGGTTGGGACTTAATCTTAGACATTGACACAGTATTTTGGGACTATGCTAAGTATACAGCTTTTTTATTGATTGAAGCTTTAAAGTTTCACGATGTTAAATGTTATTCAATCAAATTTTCAGGTTCAAAGGGTTTTCATATTGCAGTACCGTTTGAAGCTTTCCCTGATGAAGTTAATGAAATAAAAACTAAAGATTTGTTCCCTGACGGGTTAAGGATTATTGCTGCATACCTTTCGGATATGATTAAGGAACATTTGACGGCAAAAATATTTGAAAATGATACAATGGAAAATTTGTGTAAGATATCTGGAAAAACAGCTCAAGAACTTTTAACCAACGGCAAGTTTGACCCGTTTAAAATCATAGACATTGACACAGTTTTAATTTCTAACAGACATTTGTTTAGAGCACCGTATTCATTACACGAAAAGTTAGGTTTAATTTCTGTCCCAATAAATCCTAATCATGTTTTAGGTTTTGAAAAAACTATGGCAGAGATTGAAAATATTCAAACTGACGTTCCTTTTTTGGATAGAAGTTTAGTAGTAAAAAACGAAGCAAAACAATTTATCATTCAAGCGTTTGACTGGCATTCCAAACAGTTAAAACGTGACGATTACAAAGACGTGTTAACTAAACCTCAAACTTACAACTTACCTGAGTTCGCTTTACAGGAAGAATATTTTCCAAACTGTATACAAAACATTTTGAAAGGCGGAATGTCCGACGGTAAAAAACGTTCATTATTCATCTTAGTAAATTTCTTAAGACATGTTGGCTGGGACAAAGAAAAAATTAAAGAATGTATTAACGAATGGAACGAGAGAAATCCTGACAAGTTAAAGGAAGGTTATATTCAATCGCAAATAATTTGGAACTTCAGGCAAAAACAACCTATCTTACCTCCAAACTGTGCAAACTCTTCTTATTACAAAGACTTAAGGTTATGTAACCCTGCTAATTTCTGTGAACGGTTTAGAAACCCGGTAAACTTTGCTTTGAAAAGAAAAATACCTAAGAAAAAGAAAACTCATAAATAAAGTATTTTAGGCTGATCATCCTTTTCACCATGACGAGTAGTACAAACATGAAATTCTGTAGGAGTATAAATTTCTTCATTAAAAAATTTTATAAATTGTTTTATTGATTGTCCACTAAAAACATCTTCATCAAATAAAACAACTTTTTTACCTTCTAATAATTGAAGTAAATATTTAGTTTCATCTTCAAAGGTTCGCGGTTTTAGGTCGCCTTTCTTTTGATTTGAATTTCTTAAAACATAAGGTTGTGAATCAGTAAGTAAAGCTAAAGGAAACCCTGCACGGTAACTCCCATGTCCGCCCATTATAAGATAATCAAATTCTTCAACTTCTTTGTTTAATAATTTAGTTAATATTCGAATATTTTGGGGATGACTGGCATTAATACTTACTGAATCCAATCCGTCATAATTGTAAATTTTATGGATAGGTAAACTTCTTTGTTCAATTTCAGTTAACAATTCTTCGGCTTTAACATAATCTCCAGAAAAACAATTTAAACAATAATCTTGTGCTAATAATTTTAAGTGAAGAAAATCTTCTTGCGTTATAGCCTCTGAACTTTCTAATCCTATATCAATAATACCTTTTAAGATTCTTGGTGCCCATAACCAACAATAAAGTGGGTTAAGATTTTCATCTTCTAACTTTGTTTCTAAATGTTTTTTATTATTTTGAATAATATTTCCAAAATGACTATTCTGACTTTGAAGAGAAAAATTAGGATAAGAATCTGAGTCTCCAAGTAAAGCATTATTTAATTTCACTTTTCGCCGTTGCGGAACATAATTAATTACATTCTCTAAAGCATCTATTACAGTCATATTTTGAGCCATTTTCTTTATTTTAAGCCAAAACATTACCTTTATAAATATTTGTTTTTTTACTCCTTGTTAGGCAAAAATGGATTTAGAAAACATTACCCGCATTGATCCGCATGTACATTCTTTAGCATCTAACATGCCGTTTGATCATACAATGACTCATAGAATGGGTTTAGTAGACTGTTACAACGACCCTGAACAGGTTTACCGGATTGCTAAATCTAAAGGTATGGACTATGTTCCACTAACTGACCATAATGTTGTTTTTGAAGCTTTAAAATTAGCTGACAAATATGAGGATGTTATACCTGGTTGCGAGTTTGATGTTAATGTTTCGGGTTTTGAACAACCTTATGGTAAGGTATTTGATTCTCAAGTTCCAGTAATACATGTGGTTGTGTTAGGTTTAGATGAACAGAAATATAATCTATTAAACAAGTTTAGGTATGTTGGTTTGGGCGAGTTTTTTGACATTTTAAATCATTATAAGTTAGCTAACTTCTGGGCGCATCCTGCATACTCTGAACATCCTCAAGCACCAATGACACCTGCTTTAATGGAAGGCATCTTGTCGTACTTTCGGTGTATCGCTACGCGTAATGGTAATATGAGACGGGAAAACAGGTTGGCTAAAGTTTTGGCTTCGATTCACGATAAAGCATGGGTTGGTGAAAGCGATTCTCACGTTTACAATACTATTGGGTTAACTTGGACAGGTACTGAAGGTAAAGTTTCGAAGGAAGAGTTTTTGGAACGGTTCAGGGAAGGTGAAGTTTTTTCAGGCGGTTTACAGGGCACGTTTAAACGCCAGCAAAAAGTTTTTATCGGTGTTAAAGATGAGTTTAGGAAATATGAAGTTTCTTGGTACAAGCAAAATTCTATTTTAGACAATCTTCAAGATCCAATGAAATATTTCGGGGTAAAATCAATACGAATGTTAAAGTTTCCATTGAACCGCGTTTTAAGTTTTGAATCGCGCATGCATTGGCTTAACCAATGGCGAAGAATTAGGAAACTTGAAAAAGCTTATATAGTTTATGACAATGGTAAGTATAAACAAAAATTTAAGAAAATCTCTTCTAAGATTAAACGTTTAGAAAAACAAAATCCTGGCGGCCGATATGATTTAGCTGATGATATTAATTTTACTTTTGGCGAAGAATTAGCTTTTGAGACTTATTCTATGTTAACATCATTTTGGAAAAGAGATTATTAATTTGACCCGTACATTTTGTCAACTCTTCTTTGAGCTTCTTGTTGAAGTTTAGTGTTTAAAACATTAGAGCCTCTATAACCTACACGAACTTTATGTGTTTTTCTTCCTCTTAAAAATTTAAAATAACTTCGTAAAGGCGATAAAGGTTTCTCGCCGTTCATTTGCAATAAATACCGTTGAGAATTGTCTCCAACTTTGTAAGCTAACCCTGAATCTTTATCATAATCTAAAGCAATAGTTGCCATGAAATCAATAACTTCTTTCTCTGTCGGTAATTTGAAACTAGGATATTGTTGCTGAATTTCTGGTAAACGTTCTTCAAGAACAGTTGCAACATGTTCATCTTGTCCACCTTCGCACATTAACGGTGTGAATTTGTCAAATGTGTCAATTGCATCTAAACAGTATACACCTGCAGCAGGTTCAAGGCCTGCACGTAACTTATAATGCCATTTGTAAACTAAGCCCGAACAAATTATTGCAAGGTCGTCAGAAATTCCACGTCCGAACTTTCTTCGAATATAACCTAAGACAACATTTTCAGTCGTAGCTAAACCATCCATCGGCACTTCAGGTACGATGCCTTTATCTCTCATTTTAGAAATATCATCTTCGCTCCATTCATATGAAGCAAGGTCTTTCAAATCAAGATTTTCGTTGTTTAATTTTACTAAATCAATAGGTAAACAATAACCGCCACCCATTTTGATACCATAAACTTCTTCAACTTTTTCTCTCCAATTAAAATTATCCATGCAAGCACCAAGGTACATTCCAGTTAAGACAGCTTGCCTCCCTTTATTACCACTAATTTCAATGTCAGCTAAAGGGTAAGCTCCGAATAAAATGTTTTGACCTACTTTAAATTTTGAAACTTTTTTTCCTGTAATAATATCATCCAAGAATAGGTTGAAAATATCAATTTGTTTTTGCCTTTTTTGCATAACTTGTTTAGGTGTACAATTGATTGCGTTACCTTTATGCAACGCTTCAGTGATAGTATGAAAATTACTGTTAGGGTAAGGTATTTTATACATGCCATGGCCTTGTTCAGAATGGCCGCAAAGAGTTTGCATTAAAAGTAGTTTAGCAACTTCTTCAGTAGCATCTAATCTTACTCCAAGAAGATTGCTAAAATCAGCGACAGTTTCATATTCATATTGATCTAAAGAAGAATCAGCGAAAGCCTTTTTCCTAAATTTTTTAGGATTCCTATCGATTGTAGGTGGAGGAGATTTTCTCTTTGCCATCTTAAGTTTGAGAATGAGAGGTATTTTATAAAGCTTACCTTTGAACGATCTTATTTTGAAACTATTTTCCTTAACCAAAACCTTTATAAATCCGGGCAAAGTCATAATTGTTGGACGGTCAAAGTGGCCTGGTTCCACCGGTTCCCATTTCGAACACCGAAGTGAAATAGGCTTACGTTCCTTTGTTGTACTGCTCTTTGAGCGGGAAGCTGGGAAAGCTGTCCACCTTTTTTATATTCTCTAAAACTTAATTTTTATACTCGAAATCCTTATAAACCTAAATATTATAGATAACTATTACTGAGTTGAAGGGGGAACTAGGTCAGGACTGCCTTTCGGGGATGTGTCCGGTCTGACTGTCTTCGTGATGGTCTTCGACGAGTTTCGGCTTGTCACTTGATAGGTTTCGGCTTATCTACAGAACTTTCGGGTTCGAAAACCCTAGACTTCAACTCAACATTATTTTCTTCTTATAGTATCAATATAAACTTGCATTGTACGTTTAGCAATAGCGTCCCAAGTATAAGCTTTAGCTTTTTTCATATTAGCTTCAGACATTTTTTTTGCCATAGAAGGATTATCTAAAATTTTTAAAATAGCTTCTTCGATTTGTGGAACGTTTCCGTACTTAATGAATAAACCATTTTCAGGATCTTTCATTTCGTAAGGGATTCCGTTCACAGGTGATGCAATGATGGGTAACCCTGAAGCCATTGCTTCGAATAAAGTTAAAGGCAAACCTTCTCTGTAACTTGGTAGAACATAAACATCAGCAGCTTGATACATTTCTGCAATATTTTTTTTACCAGATATTGCACCGGTGATATGAATCTTCGGATGTTTGTTTGCAATTTTTTTCAGTAAAGGTAAACGACCTTCATCTGGTCCGACAAAAACAAAATCAATATCTTTACGTTTTTTAAGAATATTTTGTGCAGCTATTGCTAAATGTTCAGGACCTTTTGTAGGATTTAATCGGCCAAAGAACAAAACCATTTTATTTTTTATTCCTAATTTTTTTTTATAATTGTTAGGTTTAATTTTTTCAAAAAGTATTTGATCCATTCCGTTAGGGATGACAACAATTTTTTTCTTGTTAACCCATTTTTTTAAGGTAGGAACTTCCCAAGGGGTGATTGCAATGATTTTGTCTGTCATCGCAAATGCTAAACGATTGAAAATAATATTCGTGAAAAACAACGGTATCTTCACCTTCCACGGTCTGAACGCGTCTGTCCACGGACAATGTGTGGTATGAACATGTGCTGTACCTTTTAATCGGGAAACTAATCCTGCAAATAAAACATAAGCGTGTCCGCCGACGTGAGAATGTATAACATCAAACTGATACTTGGACAACTGCCATAACAAACCGGGCCAGATAAAAGTACTTAAAGATAATCTGAACCAATAGCTAGACCGATGTACATGAACACCGTTAATAATTTCTTCCTTATTTTTAATTCTTTTATACTTGTCAGAATCACAACAGAACATATGCACTTCATGCCCTTGTTTAACATACCGCTCAGCTAATTCTTGGATAACAACTTCAACGCCACCGAAGGTAGGCGTATAAAACATACTAACAAAAGCAATCTTCATCCTTTATACCTCATTTTATCGTACCATAATTTAAAGCCGGTAGGCATTTTCCTATACAAAGGTTTGGCAACAGTTTCTCGAACATAATCTTTCGCCCAAATGTTATAACCGACAAAGAAAGTAGGCCCTTTATGTTTTAAGTTAAATTTAATCATTTTATCATTTAACAAAATCGGCATAAGCTTAGCAGGAATAATACCATACTTTTTTTTATTAGCAGTGCCACGCATCATGTTTAAAACTAAATCTAAATATGCATTCTTATTTTTACGCCGAATATGTTGCCATCTGTCCCAATAGTTTAACTCTGACGACGGATCTTTACCTTCAGCAGTAACAAAACCGTCGCGAATAGCTTTCTCGTGTAAAGGTGTACCTTCAAAGAAAATTAAATTATTTACTGATAAGAAAAAAGGTTTAGGCAATTTTAAAATCACGTTTATTGTTGCAAGAACATCTTCCCATTCTTCATATGGATTGGTGGCAATGATATCATACATTACAGTCAATTTATCTTTGAACAGATTAATATTCTCGGCACATTTTTGAACTTGTGCAGATTTCAAATGCCGTTTGTAAACATCTCTATTTAACCTGTCACTCCCTGATTGTATACCAATGATAATATCTGTAAGGCCAGCATCAACCATGACTTGCAGTTTTTCTTTAGCAGATTCCAAAGAACCACTCGCAGGCTCAGCCAAACATTTAAACCTGATACCAACTTCAGCTTTGTACCGCCCACAAAATTCTTTAATCCATTCAGTGCTACGAATTAAAAAAGATTCGTCACGAATATCAAAGAATCCAATAGAAGGAAACTTTTCTTTTAACCTAACTAATTCTTTGATAACATAATCAACAGAATGAGTTCTAAATATTTTACGATTTTTACCTTTATACAACTCTCTTATGATATGATTGGTACAATACGTGCATGCTTGTGGACAACCTCTTCCTGTCTGGAAAAAAATCATACCTGCTAAATGTTTTTCTTGGAACTGTATTAACTTACCACTTTCTAAGATAAACTGATCTTCAAGATTATAATCGGGATGTGCTAAAATATCTAAATTTTCAGGTGCTGCACGTACACCATTTTTAATAATTTCATCACCTTTCCTAACCCAGAAATTTTTAACATGAGTAATATCTTCTTTATTTTCTAACTTTTCAGCTAAGTCTACGAAAGCTTCCTCGCCTTCTCCTCGGCAAATAATGTCACAATATTTTATGCAATCTTCAGGGAAAAATGTCGGGTGCGGTCCACCCCAGACAGCAGGGATATCATGTTTAACAAAAATTTTAATCAACTGTTCGGCACGTTTAGTTGTTGATGCCATCGCGGTTATGCCTGCCAAATTATAATCTTTAAACTTATCTTCAATTTGTTTTAAAACAGAATCTGAATAAATTTCAGTATAATCTTCAGAGAGAGGTAAAAAAACTAAGTTAACTTTATGCCCTGCACGTTTCAAACACGCCGATAAAGTACGTAAACCTTGGTCAGCAGGAAAAGTGCTAGTGGAAAACAATACAATCTTCATTTTTTCACTCTATATTTTAGTAATAAGTATAAGGCGTATACACCATCTTTCCAGTTAATCTTTTTACCTTCTTCAATGCTACGCGGTTTGTAAGTGATAGGTACTTCATATAACTTAAACCCTTTCTTTAAAATCTTTGCTGTAACTTCAGGTTCAAAATCAAAACGTTTAGACTCTAATTCAATATTTTGTAACACATGACTTTTGAAAAGTTTATAACACGTTTCCATGTCAGTGATTGATTGGAAATATAAGATTGATGTCATGAAACTTAAAAGATAATTTCCTAAAGCAAAATGTCTATAACTGACAGGATTGTTTTTGTTCAAAAATCTAGAGCCGTAAATTACGTCAGCATTTTTATTTTTCATAGCTTCAATTAATTTACCATACTCGTTAGGATCATATTCTAAGTCGGCATCCTGGACAATGACTAAATCACCTGTACAATGTTTAAACCCTTTCAACAAAGTAGCACCTTTGCCTTGGTTAAATTTGTTAAAAAAAACTTTAACATTTTTATGGTTGATTTTTTTTAATATATTCTTACTATTATCAACAGAACCGTCATCAACAATGATAATCTCTTTAGATATTTTATTAGGCAATTTAACTTTAAGAACTTCGTTAACGACCTCTTTCAAAGTTCTTTCTTCGTTATATACTGGAATAACTATAGATAGTTTATTCATCCTAGCATCCTGAATAACGATTTGTATATAAAATTTTGGTATTTTGGCTTCGTCTGCTTGCGTAAATTATTTAAATCCTAAGGAATTCTTTTTATCGATGGTATTACGAGATTTTATATCTGGTTATAGAACAATGGATTTTCTTATGGACAATTATGATATTGCTCCTACAAGAGACGACATTTCTAAATCTGAAGAAAAATTACTTAATAAATTAGGTTATCCGATTGAATCTATTGAACGGTTAAACATTAATAATGACAAATCTTTAGACGGTATTGCTTACACCTTTGGTGGTGCTTGCAAAACTTTGGTAGAGTTAGGAAAAATTGTTACTAAAAAAGGGTATGAGTTTGTTAAAGAAATAAAGAGTGGTTCTGGAACTGATTAAAACCGTTACTAGCTAGTAAATATCTTTTCTATATACATAAAATATAAAAACGCCTATAAATAGATTCTAAACCAGATGAGAGGTATTCTACCTAAGCTTGGCTATATATTGTTAATAATTATGTTAGTCATGGCTTTCACTGGTGGCTTATGGATGAACTATACAGAGCTGGTAGGAAATAAAGACATTGTTTATTTTTCAACAGCAAACAGGTTTTTCACAAACGCAGCTTTTGACGAATTTGGTGAACGGCCGTTATGGAACCCGAACATCTTTGGTGGTCAACCTTTAATGTCTAACGTGTTAACGGGCCAATTTTTTCCGGTAAACTTATTTTTTATGCATTTTTACGAAGATTATTACATGAACTTTGTTTACATTTTTCATATGATAATAGCGGGACTCTTAATGTTCTGGTTTTCTAAAAAATTAAAACTTAGCAACTTTGCATCAAGCGTGTCAGCAATCGTATACATCTTTTCGTGGAACTTTACTTTACTTTTCCAGGCAGAACCTGCACCGATTGTTGTTTGTTCTTTGATACCAGGAATATTTTTGGCAGCACAATATCTTTTTGAAAAAAAGAAACTTGTTTACGCTTTGATTTTGGGAAGTGTATTAGCTTTACAGTTTTTGGCTGGTCATGTCCAATACTTTTTTTATAGTATGTTAGCACTAGGATTATTCCTTATTTACCATTTTTACTTGGAATGGAAAGACAACACGCCGCAGAAATGTTTGAACGTTTTAGGATTATTCGCTATTGCTATAATCTTTTTTATTACATTATCAGCTGTACAGTTGTTACCGTTAGCAGAATTTTCTAGCTTTTCCGAAGGAAGAGGTCCTAATGCAGATTTAAGTTTTGCAGCGCAGGAATCATTACCTTATCAGCATTTAGTTAACTTAATATTACCAGAATTTTTCGGGTCAAGGTTTACTGATACATACTGGGGCACGCCAAGTAACATGTTCCATTTTTATATGGGAATTTTACCTTTGATATTAGCATCGTTAGCAGTCTTATTTTCAAAACGTAAATACAAATGGTTTTTTGCAACATTAGCACTGTTAGCTTTACTTTTCAGTTTAGGAAAATATTTTGTAGTATTTCCTATGTTATATTATTTGCTACCAGGTATAGATTTCTTTAAAGTTCCTGCAAGGATGTTAATAATTTTCACATTTTCAATGTCGATACTGGCGGGTATGGGTGCAAGTTATGTAATGTCAAAAATTTATAACGCTAGACAATATACAAAATTTATTAAAATTTTATTTATTTTATCAGTTTTAACTTTAATTGGCGCTTTAATTTTAGCGTATAACAAAGAATACATTTTATTTTTAGGTGAAAGATTATTGAATCATTTTTATTATGTTAAATACGCTGATACATTGTTAGTGCAATCTAACACGTTCGAATATTTCTTAGGAAAATTAGAACTTGTATATTCACAAATTTTTAACAGTGTTAGTATTTTCTTGTTCTTGTTTACATTGAGTACAATTATTTTAGGTTTAAGAATGAAAAACCTGAACAGGAATATCTTAAAGTTTGCAATAATCGGTTTAATCATTTTAGATTTGTTAATCTTGGTACCGTTTTATCCCTGTTGGGACATTATGCGTCAAGGTGGGTTTGCTGGTCAAACAACTGAAGAGATTTTATCGCCGACTATAGAGTTTGATTTTCTTTTGGAAGACGAATCTATGTTTAGGATACATGAGTATGCAGTTCATCCAATTATACCTTCCTATTTGGCGACAAGAGTAGGTTTGCAAACAATAAGAGGTAGTGAATCATTAAAGTTACAATACTTTGGCGAAGTTTTAAACGAACTTATTGATGATTACACGACTGATTACAATGCTAAGATATTGGGTTTGTTGAATGTGAAATACATTTTCTTTAAAGAAAATATTGAACAAGAAGGTTTAACTTTTGTAGAAAGTTTTGAACACACTTATTATTATTATACAGATGAACAACCAGAACTAGGTTACTCTTATGTTTACGAAAACGATTTGTTAATGCCGAGAGGATTTATAGTTTCTGATGCAAAGGTTATTACAAACGCTGAAGAAATTAAGGAAGAGTTGAAAGAGTTTGACCCGAAAGAATATGTCATTTTGGAAGAAGACTTTGAATATTTAGACAACGATGCTTTGTATAAGGAAGCTGTTATAACTTATTACTCTCCGAATAAAGTGATAGTAAATGTTAACATGGACTCGCCAGGTTTTTTAGTTTTGGGAGATACATGGTACCCTGGTTGGGAAGCATATGATAATGGAAAAGAAACAAGGATTTTCAAAACTAATTATGTTCAAAGGTCTGTTTATTTAGGAGAAGGTGAGCATGAAGTAGAATTCGTTTTCAATCCGTTAAGTTACAAGATTGGCTTTTTGTTGACTTTTTTATCTTTACTAGTTCTGTTAATTTATTTAGGTTCACTTGCTATAATGTAGAACACGTTTCATTAACCAACCTAATTGTGCAAATTTAATATCTTTCATAAGTCCCCACATTATCCTTGGCCGTGCATAAAATTTAAACTGTGCTTGAGAATAAAACTTTGTAAGCTCTTTATCACTTAACCCCTCTAATTTTCTATATGTTGAATGTTTAAAATAATCCATTGCTGACCAATCAATATTATCTAAGTCGATTACACCATTTTTGACATTTTCTTTAAATATTTGCGAACCAGGCATTTCTGTAAAAACAAAAAATCCTGCTCTGTCTAACGGTAACGATAATGCAAAGTCAATTGTTTTCTGGATAGTTTCCTTGGTCTCATTTGGAAAACCTAATATGAAAAATCCGGCAGTTTTTATTCCGTACTTTTTCAATAACTTAATTTTTCCAGGAATAATTTTCAAGTTTAATCTTTTATGTATAGAGTTTAAAATTTCTTGGCTACCTGATTCGATGCCTAGGCATAACGAATAACATCCAGACAGTTTCATTTTCTTAACCAGTTCTTCATCTAAGGAATCAATACGTACACCGTTAGGACAACTCCAATGAATCTTTAGCTTCCGTTTAAGAATTTCATTACAGATTTGTACAGCCCTCTCCCTAATCATCGTCATATTATCATCAATGAACTGTATTTCTTTAACGCCGTAAGTTTTAACTAAGAACTCTATTTCGTCAACAATATTTTTCGCACTACGTGTTCTAAATGTAACGCCCCATACGTTGTTACTTGAACAATAACTGCATTGATAAGGACAGCCTCTAGAAGTTAACACTTGTGCGACTGGGAACTCTTTATACACAGTACCTTGCGGAGCTTTTGGATAACACTGTGGATTCATTTTGTCCCATGCAGGCATTGGAAGTTCGTCTAAATATTTTATCAAAGGCCGTCGAGGATTTTGTTTAACTTCCTTTTCGTCCCAATAAATCAAGTTTTTTATCTTTGAAACATCTTCATTATTTTCTAATTTGTTAACAAGTTCTAACATTGCATATTCACCTTCACCGTTAACACCATAATCAGCTTTGGTTTCTTTTAATGAATATATTGGCAATGCTGACACATGCGCTCCTCCGATCACAACTTTAATGTTATCTTTTTTTAACAATTCAATAACTTTTTGCACATTGTAATAATAAGCAGTCATAATGTTAATTGCTACTAAGTCGGCTTTCGTAGCCTTAATTTTTTCAACAGTCTGTTCGATTGTTAATTGATCTTTGATAGCGTCAATTAGAAAACATTGATGATTATTCTTCTCTAAGACAGCTATCATATAACCTAATCCTATTGGCGGTGTTACCATATGCATGTCTTTGTATGGCGGATTAACAAAAGTAATTTTCATATTAAGTTTTTTGGATAAATTCTATTTATAAAAGTTATGTAGAAAGGGCTCAGTTAGACGTTAGAGGTGTTTTACTTAGTTTATTTTTACGTAAACCTTATAAATTCTAACTAAATAATTTTTATAACAATCCTTTTTGATTATTTAAAAAATGGTTTTAGAAAATGTTGCCTAAGAATTTTAAAATTGCTGTAATTAATGTTACTAATAAGAAGAAAAAATTTGCAATTAATAAAGATCTGAATGGAGGATTTGGTACGGCCGATTCTTATTCAGGTACTATTTACGAACATTTAATTAAACTTATTAAAAAAAAGTCTATAAAATTGCCAATTTTATCCTTGGCTTATTTAATGGGAATATTCAAATATAAAAATTTAAATGCGAGGTATTATGAAGGAAGATTTCCTAAACAAAAATATGATTTAATTTTGATTTATGGTTCTATTGTCGATTACAAATATGAAAACTTTGTTGCTCATGCTTTAAAAAAACGTTTTAAGAAAGCGAAAATAGGATTTATTGGACCTTTCCCTTCTGTCAAACCTGATTTGTTTAAAATGGGAGATTTTGTTATTTTGGGAGATTTTGAACATTTTTTTCTAAAAGAATTTAAAGATTTGAACCAGCTTAACGGTAAAATTTTAGTAAAAGAAAAATTGAACTTAGACGACTTACCTTGTCCTGAATTAGAAGGTTTTCCTATTAAGGAATATAGCTATTACCCTGCAATAACCAAGAAACCATTTTTTGCGTTACAGAGTTCTAAAGGTTGTCCTTATAGTTGTTCTTATTATTGTGTTTATGGTGCTTTCCAAGGCAGTAAGGTTTTTGTTAGGTCTCCTCGAAAAGTCGTCCAGGATATTATTTATCTTCAAAAAAAATATAAAATGAAAGGTTTTCAATTTAGAGATCCCACTTTTGGTATTAAAAAAGATTACATAGAACAATTCTGTAACGAACTTAAAAAGAATAAGGTAAAAGTAGAATGGGGCATAGAAACAAGAATTGATCTTTTAGACAAGAAAAAAATAAAACTTATGTTTGATACGGGATTAAGAAATATCAATATTGGAATTGAGACTGTTTCTTTAGAAATCGCCAAGAAAAACAAACGTTTAATGACAAATATGAAACAACAAGAAGAATTTATAAAATATTGTGAAGACTTAGGGATTAAAATATCTGCTTTTTATCTTCTTGGTTATGAAGGAGATACAAAGGAAACTATGGGGGCTGTTTTAGATTATGCAAAAAAATTGAATACATTTCTTGCAAGGTTTGCTGTATGTACACCTTACCCCGGAACTAAATTTTTTGAAGATTTAAAAAACAAAGATAGAATTTTGACTTTTGATTATGAAAAATATACCCAATTCAACTTGGTTTTTAAACATAATTCTTTAACTAATAAAGATATAAAAAAGATGCTTTCTAAATCATATAAAGAATATTATTTTAGATTAGATTATATATTGAGCTTGGTAAAATGGAAAATAAGAGAGTTTTGGTTATAGGTGGAACAGGATATATCGGAAAAGAGATTGTAAGGTTGCTTAGATCTAAGAATTATGAAGTATTTGTTTTATCTAAACAACCAGGTAATGGCCCTTTTTATTTAGAAGGGAGCGTTTTGGATAAATCTTTTTTGCTTGATAATCTGATTGATTTTGATATTATCATTTATTTGGTTTCAATAATAAGAACTTTGGACAAATCTAAATATAAAGAAAATGTTCTTGGATTAAAAAATACTTTAGAAGTAATGAAAACAAATAATATTAGTAAAATAATTTATTTTTCGACCCAAAATATTTTTCTTAAGAACACAGGTGGGTATGGTAACTCTAAAAAGTTTGCAGAAAAAATAATAAAAAATAGTTCTTCAGATTATATTATTTTAAGGCCTAATTATGTATATGGTATTGATAAAAATAATGATATTTATAGATTATATAACATAATAAAAAAAACAGGAATTTGCCCCGTAATTGGTTCTGGTGAAACAAAATTTCAACCCGTCAATAAAACAGATATTGCTGAATTCATTTTAAAGAAATTAGAAAAATGGAAAGGTAAAAATGAAGTAAATATCTCTGGTCCTGATACATCTATTAACCAAATAATTAGAATAATCAAACAAGAGACTAAGCTTGGTTTTATAAAGATTCATATCCCTTTCTCGTTACTCAAGATTTTCAAATTTTTAATACCTTTTGATGTTGATGGTTATAATGAAGATAGGATTTCTAATTCAAATACTGTTAAATATGATACAGATCTAAGGGAAGATATAAAATCTATGGTTAGATTGGATAGAATTAAACATAGAAAATATTAAATTAGATTATAAAAAACAGAATACTTTATAAAATCTAATAAAACACTTTTTATTATGGGAATCTTCAAAGATATCGGATTTTATCTTAAGAACAGACAAACTTTGCAAGCATTGGCTGAAGAACAAGATTTTCTTAACAATTACGAAGATAAGGTAAGGGAAACAGCAGATTTTTTAGAAAGAAAACTAATTGGTAAAAATTCTCCAAAATTAGCTATGACATTAGGTTCAGGCTTGAATGGACTGGTTGACGTTTTAGAACACAAAATGGAACTACCTTACTCAGAGATACCTCATTTTCCAACTCCAACAACTGAAGGTCATGAAGGTAAGCTGATTTATGGTATTAAAGGTAAACAATGGATTTTAATGTTGCAGGGCCGTAAACATTATTACGAAGTAGCTGACCAGAAGTCTGGCTTAGCGCAGATTTCATTCCCGATAGATGTTATTGCATTATTGGGTGTGCAAGTATATTTGGCAACTAACGCAGCCGGTGCATTAAACCAAGATTATAACATTGGCGACATGATGATTTTAGATTCGCATTTAAGTTTTGTACCTGACCCTAGGTTAGGCCGGCATAAGTTTCCTTGTGCTACAGAAAGGTTCCAGCCAATGGCTGATGCTTACGATTGTAATTTAAGAAAAATTTTGCACAGGTCAGTTGTCCAGACAGGATTACATAACGAACAAAAAATACACACCGGCTCTTACGCTGCTATGACTGGCCCTTCATACGAAACAGAAGCACAGTGTAAGATGTTAAGATCTTTTGGGATTGACGCTGTAGGCATGTCAACGGCTCCAGAAGTTGTTGTTGCCAGAAATCAAAATATAGACTGTGTTGCTTTTTCTTGCATTACAAACAAGGTTGACGAAAATGGTAAGAACCCTGCAGATCATGAAGATGTAAAAGAGATTTTGGATAAACAAGAAACTAAAGATTTTTACATGCAAACAGTTTTAAATTTCATACAAAACGTTGGACAAGTTTTTGCGAATAAATCTAGGGTTTAAGTATACAACCTTCACAAGATTTTACTGGTTTATAGTTAAGTAAAGCATACCTTAGATATCTATACTTTTCTCCGTTCCAGATTTTGTTGAAAGGTTGTTTTAGGATATTACCCAGTTTAAGTTCTTTAGGATCAACAACCATACAACACGGTGTCACTTCTCCTTGCCATGTTACATAAATGTTACGCCAAGGCCAAACACATTTAATAACAGTTTCGTCGTAAACCACGTTCACGCCAAGGTTTTTCCCTCTGTTTTTGGCTTTGCCTATAAGAGACCTGATTAGTTTTTTATCTTCTACTACAAGACTGTTAAAATCTTTTTCATAATTCTCAACAAAATCTTCTTTGGATTGTACAGCTTGGAAAATTATTTTTTTAATGCCTAAACTTTTTGCAAAATCTACGAAATTAGGAATATCTTCCATATTTTCTTTTAGGATTACTACAGCTAAGAAGATATCAATATTTGTTGTTGCTTTAGTAAGGTTTTTTATATTTTGTTTAACTTTATCGAAGTTAGCACCTATTCTGATTGATTCGTACAACTCTTTTTTTGTTGAATCAACCGAAATTCCTAACTCAGAAAGTTTAGAATGTTTAAGTTGTTCAATTATTTTAGGCGAAAACATTGTGCCATTACTGGTCGCAGTTACAATGATACCTTTGTTAGCTGCATAATCAATCATTTTAAAAATATCTTTGTGTAGGAAAGGTTCACCAAGACCTTGCAAATGTAATTTTACAACTTTGTTAAGTTTGTTTAAAACTTCTTTATATTGTTCGAACGACATATCACCGCACGCAAATTTATCCCTAAAACACATTTTACATCTAAGGTTACATCTTAAGGTAGGTTCAATTTGTGCTGAGATAGGCTTATTTTTACAATAAGTTTTTTTCTTAGCTGTGAAATAATTTGCTAAGTTAGAAGAAATTTGTACATTTTTAGGCAAACTACGTTTCTTTGTAAGCTTAATGTACTTTTGTAAAATAGTTGAATATCTCTTTATCCGCATGATTCATTCCTCATTATTGGCGGTATTTAAAATTTGTGCATTATGGTATATATCCCCATTTAATTTCGTGCAAGCATCTGCTATTTTGTTAAAAATCATATAACTTGATGGTATTGCAACTGACATCCATCCAAGTATTCCCCAGACTTCTGGATACCCTTGCCATAATATTGGTGAAAGATATTCATCAATGCAAAAACCCGCACCAATTGTTACACTAGCTAAAGCATAAATAAGAGACTGTGTTTGTATTTCATCTCTTAAACTTAATTTTTTATTAACAATTTCTTTTTGATTATGTGCCCCATATTTTAGACAAAAAGAATCTTCTTTAATTTCTTGTTCTGTGGGGAATATAAAACTTTGGAACGATATTTTGTTTATCATTTTAAAGCCTGCATCCAAAGTTTAGCAACTTTTTTAGAATCATATTTTTCAACAACCGTTTTACGTCCGTTCTTAGCAAACTTATCCCTTAACCTTTTATTTTTTAACAACTTATCAATTCTTCTTTTCAATTCTTTTTTATTTCTTTGCGGAATAAGATAACCATTTTTACCATCTTGAATTATTTCTTTTGGCCCGATACAATCTGTTGTTATTACAGGAACACCTGAAGCCATTGCTTCTAATAAAACAATACCAAACAACTCTTCCCAATTGAAAACCGAGTAAGAATTAAGTATAAAAATGTCGGCAGTTGTGTATAAGTCTAACAGTTTCATTTTATCTTTAACTAAACCATAATGTTTTACTGGTAATTCTTGTTCTTTACTTTTGATTAAATTATCCAATTCTCCTTCTCCAGCAAACCTAAACTCGATATTAGAATAAAATTTAGAAATTTTTAAAATATCGATAATGCCTTTGGCTTTAACTGTTCTTCCAACGGATAAGATATTAAAAGTTTGATTTTTCTTATGTCGGATAGGATGAAAAAATTTAGTATCAATTGAATGCGGGATATGATACACAATACCTTTACGCTTGGCAACATGTTCAGCTGCACGTTTAGTTATTGCTACACATTTAGTTCCATTAATAAATTGGTGCCATATAACTCTTCTAAACTTAGAACTAGGTTTAGCATAACGTAAACCTGACCAGTTAGGCCATGAAGTCATATAAGTAATATTTTTCCCTAACAATTTTAATAAATACATATAATAAATATCTTTACCATAAGGTGCAAAGAATAATATGATAGGTTTATTTGTAAACAACATTTCGATTGGTATAATTAAACTTTTAATTATCTGTTTAAACGTAGGCTCATTTTTGTACACAGCTTTTTTACCAGTTAGTTTATACCTAATATACCTCAATAACTTAGATCTATTATTTAGCTTAATCATTAAATTGTACAAAATCTTAGAATCTATAAGTTCTACTTGAATCTTCGGAATCTGATAAATGGCATTAAAGTAAAATTTTGAAGGGCATTCAGTATATATATAAATCTTCATATGAGGAGGTTATTTACAAAATCTTTATAAAATTAATGATTCTGGCATCAACACATGGAAACAGCCTCTAAACAGCTAACCAACTTTCTTAGGAACCTAGTTAACGTGCTAGATTACTGGTTTTACGAGGCAATACACTCTTTTAGAGTACAAAACCCCTTGCCAGAGGTAAAGAGAATCTTGGTAGTTGAAAGGTTGTCAGTGGGAGATATGGTTTCGGTTACTCCTGTCCTAAGAGCTTTACACGAAAGATTTCCTAAAGCAAAGATAGACATTTTAGTTAACCCTCATATTAAAGATTTGATCGAAACCTTGCCTTACTTAAACAAGGTTTACAATTATTCTGACAAAGAATTAAAAATTAATTATCCACAGATAGTACAAGAATATAAAAAAAACAATTATGATTTGGGTGTAATAATTAGGCATGGCACGTACCAGATATCAAAACTTCTTAAAGATTCTAAAGTAAAATTTAGGATAGGGTCAGCTAAAGCCGGTTTGTTAGTTGGAAGAGGTTTTTTCTTGCACAAAAAATCGAAAGCATATTTGAAAACAAGACATGTAGTTGATTTAAACTTAGATGTTATAAGAACATTAGGAATAAATCCTAAGAATCCTAAAACTGAATTAATCGTTCAAGACGAAGTCAAAAACCAAGTTGCAAAAAAATTAAACTTAAACAAAAAAGATTTCGTAATAGGGATCCATCCTGGCTCAAAAGGAATCTGTTCAATGAAATATCCTTCACATTTATGGCCAATAGAAAGATATGCTTATGTTGCTGACGAGCTAAGTAAAAAATATAAAGCAAAAATAGTTTTTTCTGGAGCAAAAAACGAATTACCTTTAATAAAAAAGATAGAATCTTTAATGAAAACAAAACCGATTATTGCAGCAGATCTTAACATGAAAGAATTCATAGCTTTGATAGACAGAATGGATTTATTATTCAGTAATGATACAGCGGCAGCACATATTGCTGCAGCATTAGACACACCGTTAGTAATAATTTTTGGACCGCAAACACCCAAGTTATGGAAACCATGGGGTGATAAAGTCGTAGCCTTATACAAAAACAATAAATGTACTGCTTGTCAACGGTATGAATGTAAACTTAAGACTGTAGAATGTCTTAAGGCAATAAGTACTACGGAAGTTTTAAATGCTATAAATCAAGCAATGGAATGGGTAAGATGAACAAACCTGTAGCGTTAGCAAAATTGGAAAAGTATTTTGAAAACATGAGCAGGGGCGGTTTCTATTTAGACAATGCGAACCATCCAATTTGGGGTGTGGTTAACCCGACAAAACTTCCTCATACTTTCCAATATTATGGAATTATTCAAGGTTACCTTAATTTGTTTGATAATTTAGGCAAAGAAGAATATTTAGAAAAGGCAAAGGTGGCAGGAAATGCTTTATGTAAGTTACAAAGGCGTTCGGGCCAATACAAGTTCGACCTTTTCGAGTTTAATGATAGGAAAACTTTTGGCACGACCTTAATCCATAACGTTTTACCGTCGATATCTTTGATTTATTTAGCTAAAGAAACTAAAGACATGAAATATTTTAAAGTAGCGAAACGCAATATTCTTTGGTCATTTGCAAGGTTATGGAAAGGCGATTGTTTATCTGGTTGCATAAACCAAGACATGTCAGCAGCTGAAGCTATCGCTTCTTTATACTTGATTGAAAAAAATAAAAATTATCTTAAGAAAGCTAAAATTGTTGCAGACTGGTGCGCCAATTATCAAATTAAGAAAGGTAAACACCAAGGCAGTTTCATTCGCGGTTTAGGCGAGGAAGAAATGGTTATACCTTGGTACACTGCTAAGACTGCTTTATCTTATTACAATTTATTTTTAATCACTCATGACAAAAAATATTATGACATTGCAAAGAAAGCTACTTTGTTTCTTAGGGAACATGTTGTAAAGAACGGTCTTTTACATTGGTATTACAAAGCTAAGTTGAGGAAAGAACCTTATTTAATTGCGCCAACAGGTTTAGTATATTTATTGTTTGAAATATTTGACATTTCTTACAAGCCAGAAATTTTGAACTATCAAACGCAAAATGGCGGTTATCCTTCGGCAAGAGGTGCCGGTAACGAGTTAGACTTACAAACAACTTCTAGCTGGAACCAGTTTATGTTTTTGTATTTATCTTACATTGTAACAGAAAAGTTACCTACAAAATTTGAGCTTAAAGAAGATGATATTCTTGTAAGCAAACCTAAAACTTTTTTGAAAGGTAAAGTGAAAGGGTTAAGTAAAGTAAACGGTTTTGTTGACTTAATTCAAGATCGTTATGTTTTAAGTACTGCAAGAATTTTTAACGGAAAGTTTTTGATACCTTGGAACCCTGGAACTTATGATTTAAGGATAAGACCTAATGCTGCACGATGGAAAGTGTTACCTGTTGATAAAACTACAAAAAAAGTTTCAACTTTTGTCTTGGACTATTCTTTGTTCCAAATATTTTACGATTTAGAATATATTCTAACAACCATAATGGTAAAAAATTTTAACAATAGTTTGTTTGACGACTTGCCTAAACTAAGGTTTGCAAAAAAGTATTTGATAAAAAAATTAAAACGAGCCTAAATCGATTCTGTTAGAATAAATTCTATCTTCATTTAATTTACAAATTAACCTGCAATAAGTTTTCACTAAACTTTGCGGCATTTTAGCAACAGTTTTCCGAATCAAATCATTTTTCATTAAAATCGAGTTCATGTAAAGCAATGTTGTGCCTAAATAAACAAGATTAGAATAATTGTTACGTTGTTTAAGTCCTAAATAAAACGGTCTTTGTCTACTAAATAATTTTAAAAAGTTCATACGAGCAAAAACAGTTTTTTTCTTGTAAACTAACATCGCACCTTGTGATGTGATGATAGCATCGTTTGACACGGGTTTAGATTCGACATACTTCGATGCTTTGTCTAACAAAACTTGGCCTTTATGAGTTCTTGTTAAGACTAAGGTACAGTTTTCTCCGCCTTCAACACTCCATGGATCACCGAAAGAAATGTCAGCAAGTTCGTTAGTCTGGTCAACGCACAATGTACAACGTTTAGGCGCAAACAATTGCGTTATATGTCCATATTCGTGTTTAGGTATTTTAACCCTTTTACCGTCGTAAGTTTCAACTACAAAGCCGTTTGGTTTCTCTCCAGACCTGTAAGCAACAGACTTAACATCATCTTCGTTAACACCAACAGTTTCGAACAAATAACGCGTACCTAAACTACTCATTGCATAACCGCAAAATAATCCTAAACAATATTTTATTCGGTCTTTCAAGATTGGATCCTGCATTTGCGCTTTACGTATTCCATGTAAGTGGCAAGGTAAACCTACAACTGCATACTTACCTTTACATTGTTTAATTTCTTTAAGACCTTCATTGATAGGGAAAGGTAAATACTTTGAACCTTGCGCTTTGACCAACATTTTTTTATCACGAGCAATATAACAATAAGGTTTGTTATTATCCATGCCGACAACTAGGGCACCGTCAATTTCTTTCTTGTCTAAGAGATAACAAAGTAAAGCTGTTATTGCACCTCCTGAAGAAGCATTTTTACGCATGGAATCATTTTTTGCTTTGGTTAAGTTCGTGCTAATCACTTCACCGTAAACAGAATTAACTTTAGTTTTATTAAAAACAAATTTGTTAAGCGTACGAAAGTCTACAACTTCTCCTGGGCAAGATTTCTTACACTGCGTACATTTGGTACAATCAGAATTTACATGCGGTTTAAACCCTCTTAATTTTTGGATATAAATAGAATCGTAATTACATACGCCGTTACAAGTCCCACACTGTGTACACAATCCTTTATTATAAACATGTTTGATATTCATTTTTTCAATAAGGTTCTCAGTTTCCAGTAAATTGGGTTAATCCAAAAGATAGACACGTTACACCGACGGTAACATTTTTTACAATGGAAAAACTTTTTACGTTTTTTATACGCTAAACTAGATTTCCAAATGGAGGTAAAACTTTGCTTACGCAAATCTCCCCATGGTTTCTTGTTAAAACAAGGCTGGACAATACCCTTAGAACTTATAAAAACTTCATAACGGCCAGCATAACAAGGCACAGTACGTTCTTCAGCTTTCAATCTTTCTTGAAGGAAAAGATCATAGGTACGTTTGCCTGTATATTTTTGGATAACTTTCATTTGACGAAGAATATCTTCAATTTGTTCGCTGGTAAACTCAAATTTTTTATCTTTAATATCACCGAACCAGTTTTTAGCACTTTCAGCGTTAGTAAAACTAAAATTATACTTGCGATATCTCATGAATGTTGGTAAAAGATGTTTATAGTTCTCTTTGGTTAAGGTCATACTCAATGTTAACCGTTTACCTAAACCATATTTTTCAACAATTTTAATACACTCGTCAACTCTTTCTAAAGAACCTTTAACACCACGTATTTTCTCGTGTACTTCTTTAGGCCCGTCGACGGAAAAGGTTATACCTCCTATATGTTTGGAAGATTTCTGTAAAAACCGTTCTAGCATCTTAGGAATTAGACCATTAGTACTGATAGCAGGCTTCACCCCTGTTTTTTTATGTACGAAAGCAACAATTTCATTAATATCTTTACGTAATAAAGGCTCACCGCCAGTAAGAGTTACAGAAACTAAAGAATCTAACATTGGAGAATTAAAAATTTGTTTTATTTCAGATAAAGACAATTCATTTTTCTTAGCAGTCTGCCAAAAGTTACAGAATGTACATCTACTGTTACAATTTTCAGTCACAGTTAATACTAAGTATAAAGGTTTAATTGGATAAAAAAACTGTTGTTTTTTCATACGCAAATATTTTTTTAAAAACGCAATCATTTCAAGCCCACCTTTTGTTTAATTAAATCTATGATAAACTTATCTTCTTTATCGATGCATTTTGTTTCTAATAATAACAAAGCATAAAATAATACAACAATAACGCCCAACATAACTGACCAGAAGTTACTAACGCCTAACATGGGCTGCAAAAACAATTTAACAACACCGCAAACAAAAACCATTACAAAAAAGATTTTTATTAAAACAAATTTGAACGGGTTAACTTTTGTAAGATTATAAGTCACAGCTATCATGAACACTGATATTAATAATACTGAAAGGAATGTTGCATAAGCTGCACCGATTATACCATAAACAGGGATAAGCAAATAATTTAACACAACGTTTAGCAAAGTACCGAACAAGGTGACGAAAAACACTGTACGCGTACGTTTAACCATTAACAATATTTCTCTCGACGTAAAACAGAGGTAAAAGATGAAATATCCTATTGCTAAGAGGGTTAAAGTTGAAGCACCTACTGCATACTCAGAACCGAATAAGATACTCAATATTTGTTGTGGAAACAAAACAAAACCTGCTGTAAGAATAATATTCAACATAAAAATCCATTTGGTAGTAGTTTTAAACACATTTTCAAAATCTTTACGCTTATTCGTGAAAAACAATTGTGAAGCTACAGGTAAAAATAAAACTATTATTGCGTAAGGTATCATTTGCGACATTTGTGCAGTAGGTACAGCTGCGTTATAGATGCCAACCTGGGCTGAAGTACTAAAATGTCCTAACATAATTGTATCTGTCCAAAGCATGATCACAACTAAAAGTTCTTTAAACAATAAAGGCCAAGAATAATTCACTAACTCTTTATTTGAATAAACAGCTTTTATTTTAGAACTAAACACTGGAAAAACTTTTTTCTGGACAAAATATACGGCAAAAATCATACTGACAAACAATGCTAAGGCATAACCTAAGGCAGCGCCAACAACACTGAAACCGAAATACAATAAAATTAAGGTAAGAACAACTTTCAGAACATTCTCAATAATATTTTTCGTATACATTTCATATTGTACTTTCTCAAAACCCTTAGCAGTGTTAATAAAAACAGCACGCAACGACTGGAACGGTACAGCGAACGCAAAGATTTTCAGCAAGATAGCTAACTCCGGCTTATGAAAAAACGATCCAGCTATAAAATCAGATAAGATAAATAATAAAAAAGCAATAAGAAAACTTAATATTAAAGATATTTTGAACGCTCCAAGAATAGTACCTTTAATTTTTTGATAATCTTTCTTAACTCTGAAGAACGACACATAACGCAGAACGCCCATGTCTACGCCTATCAAAGAAACAATTGCAGTAAACCCAAAGATAGCCATTGCTAATGAAAGCAAACCATATTCAGTAGCGCCTATCCTAGCAACAACTAATCTGTAGAAATAAGTAAAAAATTTAGATATAAGAATACCAAATACTATGATACCTGCACCAGTTGCCATACGTTTTAAAGAATCTTTTGTTGCGTTCACTAGTGCGGGTGTTATATATAGGCTTTTTAAAAGTTATGAAACCTTATTTTGGCGTGACTTCTAAACCATTTTTAAGCTTGTTATAGAAAGATTCAGGCTCTGTGTCCAGGAAAACGCTACTTTTGAACTGGTCCTTCAGTACATTTGCTAAGAAACCTGCAACATTAGTATCAGAACTGATCATGAACGGGTAACCATAATGGACATCAACCCCTTGGGCAGCGAAGAACATGCCTATTGCTAGAGATTTTTCAGTTATCGGCATAGGACAAGTTATTATGAACGGTAGTTCAGTCATTTCTTTGTTTAGGTTTTCGCTAACGCGTTTAAGGATTTCAGCGATTCTTGAGTTGTTAACACAAGATCCTAAATGGAAAACTCTTTGTCCATCCATCATACCACGTTTACCAACTTCGAAAGCTACACAACCTGTTGTTAAAATGATATAATCTTTTTTTAGTTTCTTGAAAACTTGCATCCATTGGTCGATGGGTGTACGTGGGTTAACACAACCAACCAAACCAATGATACCTTTAACTTCTTTATTCTTAACCATTTGGGAAAGTTTTTTTATGTTAATGTTATCTTCACAAAATCCAGTTGTAACTTCGATTGATTTAGTTTTTTGTTGAGAAAATAATTTGTTACAATCTTTTCTACGATTTTTTATGTTATCTTTTGCAATAGCAATAATTTTTTTAGCTGCTTCTTGAGCTTCAGTTTCTTTTGTTATTGGAAGATGTGTAGCGTTGGGCATCTTAGCAATTTCGTTAGTTGTGATTAGTTTGGTATGATAACATCCGCAAAGGTCTGACACTGAAGGCATGATACATTGTATGTCTACAACCATAGCGTCGACGATTCCGGAAGCAATAACATTTTCTTGAAGAATAAAGTTAGCAGCCATCGGCACGCCAAACCTTGCAAGTAACGATGCACCAGTGCAACATACTCCGACTAGGTTAACATCTTTATGTTTTTTAGCTTCTTGTGCTATAGCTGAAGCAAACATAGGTTCATGTCCGTGCACCGCAATGTTAACTTTGTTTGGGTCTAAACATCCTAAATCCATTTTACCTTTTTTTATTTTAGGTTTGCCTAACCGTTCATCTTCTAACTGCGTAGCAAAATACATTCCGTAATAACCGTCAACAATACCAACTTTCATACAATTTTTTAAAACATCTTGGTAATCAGAGTTAACACCCATTGTTGTCATGTGCAACGATTCAGAAATATCTTTGAAATGTTCGAATTTAATTTTAGGGATAATACCTAACTTGTTCCAGAGTTTGTATAAATATGAAGGAGCTTTATCTTTGATGTAATTAGGAGGATAAGATTTGCTTAAATATTTCATAACATGGTAAGCATGCCCGCAATGTGCTGAAGCGCCTCCTGCTGTGAATCTTAACACATTCCTTGCAACTATAAGATCTTGTGTAGCACCGCAAACCCCTTTCTGGTCAGGTTTACAAATGATACACGGCCCCATTAAACAGATTTTACAACAAAACCCTTGCTTTCCTATGGGACACTGTTTTTGCTTGACACGTTCAGAAATCATTGTAGGTTCAGCCATAAGTTTTACTTTAGGTTTTAACTAATATAAACTTTTCCGTAAGGTTTAAATAAAATTTAAAGTTTCTAATTGTAAAATGGCTACAGAAATGGTTTTAGGCAGAGATAAAAAGCACCAAACACAAGTTGTATTAAATACAAATGGTCGATTAAGACGCACTAAATGTATAAGTGAAAAAGTTGTAACTTTTGGTTCAGGTTATATGGAAGTTCTAGTAAGACAAATGGAAAGTGGCTGGGGAAATAATGCTCGACCTTATGTTGAAGTTGCAGGTAATGTTATATCTGATATTGAGAAAAAAACATACGGGGAAACAGTCCAAGTTTGTCCTGTTTATGAAGAAAATGAAGGTCTTATACGAGATATGCTTCGTGAAGAAGGTTACCAAGGTCCAGTTTTATTCCCAGAAATCTATGACCTTTGATACAAAACTTTTATTAACACTTCTTTTATTTTTCACATACAGCTACAAGGTTAATTGTAGAATCTAAGTTTTCTTTAACGATTTTAAAATTATTTGTGTTATATTTTTGCAAGTAAAAATCATTGAATTTTTGAGATTTATTGTTTAAGATATTTCGAACAAAGTTATTAATACTAAATTTTAAGAATGGCGGTATTTGCCTTCGAAGGTTAAACCTATCTAATCTTGCAATTTTACGACAATGTTTGACTCTTTCTAATTCAACTCTTTGTGTTTCTTCATCGCCCATTACTCCTCTCATTGTGACTTTTGGAAAAGAAGTTTTAAGAATTTTTTCGAGTTCATCTGCAGTATACTCTTTAATATGAAATATGTTCCATGGTTTTTCACCAGGTTTTACCCTATATTTTTTATTAGGTGTTGTTAGAATAAGTTTACCGCCTTTTTTTAAAACTCTTTGAAGTTCTTTAACATAACCAGCATCATTTTTTAAATGTTCTATTACATGAGAAGACATGATTGCGTCAAATGTTTCGTTCTTATAAGGCAACTTTTCTGCATTTAATTGTAAAAATAAACAACTTTCCCTGTATTTTTTTCTAGCTTCAATAATTGTTTTTTTATTAATATCTATAGCTATTACTTGGAACCCTTTTTTAGCCAAGTAGTTTGCACCATATCCTTCACCACATCCTGCATCTAAAACTTCTTTCCCTTTTGGGATGATTGAAGGAATAAATTCATAAACTTTCATTAATTGTAGAAAAAGAAAATATTCTTCTTTTGTATCAAATGAATGAGGATCTAAATGATCTCCCCATTTCTTTTTAGATTTTTTATAGATTTTTTTAAATATAAAATCGATTATGATGATTAATATTATTGGCAAAACCACAAAAACAATCCATAATCCGGGGTTTATTTCCATATTATTTTTCTATTTATTCCAACTTATATAGTTTGTTACAAAATTTATGATTACTATTAAAGGACTAAATTGAAGTTTAACTTAAAATTTGATTTACAGAAATTTTATTAATTAACAATTTTTGGAAGATTATAATGAAAAATCGATTTGGATTGATTTTAAAATTATCTTTAGGCCTATTAATATTATATTTCATATTAAAAAAAGTAGGTGTAACTGAATTAGTGAACACTATTAGTCAAATTGATATTTTCTTTTTACCTATGGCTCTTTTTTTCTTCCTATTGACGCTCTTTTTGGGTGCTCTTAATCTTTATTTTTTATTATGTTATGGATTAAATATTAAATTAAAGTTTTTTAGAATTTTGAAATATTCCCTTTTATCTTGGAGTTTTGGGATGTTTATTCCAGGAAAATTAGGAGAATTTTCTTTTGCTTATTTTTTAAAGAAAAGAAAAGTGCCGGTTTGGCGTTCATTTATCATTTTAACAATGGATAAAATTATTACTTTATTTACATTATTATCTTTAACTTTTATAGGATTTTATCTTTTTCTCTCAGTAAATCAATTTTTGAATTTATTAATCTTTTTTTTAATTTTTGGGATGATATTCTTTTATGTTTTAATTATATTTAAAGAAAAAAATTGGCTTAAACGGTTTTTGCCTAAAAAATTTGCTTTATCGATATCTCAGTTTTCGAATGGTTTTTTTTATATGTTAAAAAAGAGAAAAAAATTGCTTTTTTTAAATACGGGGCTAACTTTTACAAAATGGTTTTTAAGCGGTATCTTTCATTATTTTCTTTTTTTATCTCTTGGTTTTGACTTAAACTTCGGAATTGTTTTTTTAATCACAGCAATGGTTACGATTATCTCTTTGATTCCAATAAGTATTTCTGGTTTAGGTGTCCGAGAATCAGCAGCGGTTTATTTATACAGTCTTTTTTTAATACCTGTATACATTTCTTTAGGTGTTGCTTTAATAGCAGTAACAACTAGCTATATTATTTCTATATTATTTTTTATTAGTTTGAGATGGCGTTAACATCCGTTCCAAATATGATACTAACTTTTCTTTAATTTCTTTTTTAAGTTCTTCAGAAAGGTTTAACTCATCAATCTGTTCATTCCAGTTTATATCAGGTAATTTCGTTAATGTTCCAGTAAAATTTCTACCTGCTTTAGAAATATTTTCTTCTAATATTCTAGCTTCTTTAGAATTAAACTTTTTAGTTGCAGGAAATTTGGTGATTGCATTCGCACCTGCTAAAAGAACTTTATCAACTTCCTCAACCCTACGAGCAGTTGTACCTGCTATAATCTGTAACTTAGGAAACTTTATTCGAGTGTTAGCAATCCACCAAACATAATCTTCAGTTGAAGGACCTTTTTCATAAGGAGTTTCAGCCACAGGTTTCAAAGCATAAAACGTAATCCGTTTCAAATCATGTTTAGAAATAAAATCATGTAATAACTTAAGATCTTCTTTCTTCTCACCAAGTCCAATAACAACAGTCATACTTTTTTCAAACCCTTCACAATACTCCAACATTTCTTCATAAGGTTTGATAGGTTTGTTAGGACAAATTTCGTTATGTAACTCTTCTTTAACAGTTTCAATAGAAGCAACAACACCTTTTACATAGGGTTTAAACTTTTCAAGATCTTCTTTTGCAATAGCACCAAGGTTCAACCAAATCTTTTCACCATAAATCTCTGCAACCATTTTAGATATAGAAACAAGTTCGTTCATGGAATAAATTTCATAACCGCCAGTCAAAAACTCAATACGCCAACCTAAGTTTTTAGCTAAAAGAGCTTCAACAGCAACTGAAGGTATACTACGTTTAGCATGCTTAGCATGTTTAATTCTATTTTTCTGAGTCGAACGGTAACAGAACTTACAAGTTCCAACGCTACAGTACCAGCTAAGGAAGATGCAACGGCCGAACCATACAGTATCCTCAAAGTTTTCCTTATACACTTCGTTAGCTTGTTTTAACAATGAATCCATAAGAATCAAAGAAAATCATGACTTTATAAGCGTTTTCTTAAGTCATATTCACGATAAATAGTAGTAACCAATTCATTTTCAACAATCAAACTTAATTTAGTAACATCTTGTTTAAAGTTACCTAAACCATGAAAAAATTGTTTAGCATCTTGAATTTGTTCCACAGAATGTAATCTTTCTAAAGTCAAGTGGGGATCATAAAATTCGCGATAATAAGGCCGACCAGTTTCAGCAACAATTTCTAACTCTTTATCACTTAACTTACTTTGATCAATTGAAGGAGAAACATACTTACAATAAAAACGTTTAAACTTGTCAACAACATCATTATGCAAATTACGTAATTTATATTTAGTACGAACATTAATCACAGCAGTCTTATAATCAGTTACATGTATGGCTCCGTAATTTATTTCAAAGGGTTGGATATGGAGACAAAATAAATCCAAAGGAGAATTCATATAATCAATAGACTCTCCTGGCATATCACCTAAATAAAATAAAGAAATATGCGGTATGATTTCACCGTAAGCATAATGTTGTATCCCTTGTTTCTTATTAAAATCTTTCACACGCGCAGCGATTTCCCGAGATTCTTCCTTTGGAGGAATTATAGCAATGGTAACTTTGTTCATAGCTGATTACCACCAAATATGTTATTTAAAGATTATGACGACTAAAGATACAAAACGTATATAAAGAAACACTATTTTATTCGCATGTTATGGCTAAGGTACTTTTCGTACAAGATATTGACCTGGAATTTGTAGGTATACAGACATTATCAGCTTGTTTGAAAGCTAAAGGACATAAAACCGATTTATACTCGGCTAATTCTGTAAAAAAACAAGATGAACTTTTCGATTATGTTAAAAAAACCAAACCTGACTTGGTAGCATTTTCTATACCTTCAATGGGTTACGAATGGACAGTTGATTTAGCTAAGAAAATAAAAAAAGAATTAAATGTCTATAGCGCCTTTGGCGGCCCACACCCAACTTATTACCCTGACTTCATTGAAACGAAAGGGGTAGAGATCACTTGTGTTGGTGAAGGCGAGGGAGCCATGGTAGAATTGGCTAATGCTTTAGAAAAAAAAGATTTTAATAAAATTAAAACAATAAAAAATATTTATTACAAAGATGATAAAGGTAAGATATATAAAAATGAGTTAAGAGATTTGATAGACGTTGATTCTTTACCTTGGCCAGACAGAGAGTTACATTACAAAATGTTTCCTCATATTCAAAACTTTTCTAACAAAAGAGTTGTTGCAACTAGGGGCTGTCCTTACAACTGTTCGTTTTGTTTTAACACTATGTATAAAGAGATGTATCAAGGGAAAGGAAATTATATTCGTAGAAGAGATCCTAAAAAAATCATTGAAGAAATTAAGTATGTAAGAGATCATTACGGTTTCAAAACTTTATCTTTTGCTGACGAGAATTTCACGACTAACAGAAAATGGTTGTATCCTTTGTTAGACATGTACAAGAAAGAAGTAGGCATACCGTTTATGGTTCTTGGTAGGTTTAACGAGATTGACGACGAACTTGCTAGGAAATTGAAAGAAGCTGGTTGTTTTTTCATAAGCGTTGGCTTGGAAAGCGGTAACGATTATATCAGAAACAAGATTTTGAATAAGGGTGTTACTAATGCACAGATTATCAAAGGCGCTGCTGCGATTAAGAAGTACGGTATTGGATTGTTTACATATAACATGTTAGGCTTACCTCATGAAACTATTAAGGAAGCGTTTGAAACTTTAGAATTAAATGCGAAGATTGGCGTTGACGTTACTATTCCTACTTTGTTACAGCCTATTAAGGGAACTAAGTTGTGTGACTATATCGAGAAGAATGGTTTGTTAGCTAAAGGTTTTGACTTAGAACATTTGAAAAGTCATTGGCAAGGTGTTACAGTTAAAACTCCGCATGCTAGACAGATTGAAAACTTACAAAACTTGTTCATGTTAGGAATATGGTATCCAAAACTAATTCCATTAATGAAAATCTTAGTATATGCACCAAAAAATCCGTTGTATAAAGGTTTCTTAAACTTTAGCTTGTTAATGAAATATCGTCAAACACGAATGTTAGGATGGTTCGAGTTAATTACAATGGCGTGGAAAGCTAGGAAGAATGTTTGATTTACCAACTATCTCTTTTACTTCTGTAGTCTTCGCCTTTTACTTCAGCACTAACTAGAATTCCTTGGAGTCTTGATAAAAGTCTTCCTTCTTCTACTCCTGCTGTATCATTACCATAACCAACTGCAAAAAATTCTGAGGGACTTAAGTTTGATGTAATAATTGCTGCAAGATTTTTCCCTGATTGAATATTTTCAATTTTTTTTATTAATTTTTGTACATTCTGTGGTCCTTTTTCATGTTTGAACTTAATCAAAAACAACTCTTTTTTGTTCTTTCTTTTCTGAATAAGTGTAAGGTACATAAATTTTTTCTTTAGTTTTAGGATTAAGACCTGTATAATACATACAAGTTGAAACTGTCATTGGGGTGGGTGTAAATATTTGCACTTTTTCTGCATTATGCATATGTTTAATTTCTCTTGCTAATTCTCGGGCTTCTTTCATAGAAGAACCAGGATGTGCAGTCATAAAATAAAACGATAATTTTCGGCCAGTTTGAGTAAAATCTTTAATAAATTTTTTAAGGTTACCTCGGTCTTTATTCATTAATTTTAATACATTTGGATTTACATGCTCCGGAGCAATTCTAAGGGTGTTAAAAGTATGATACTCGCCAATTTCTTTAACCAGTTCTGGCGAAGCTAAATCAAACCGAATCCCGCTTCGTATATTTATTTTTTTAACGCCTTTTATTTCTCTAGCTTTTCTTAACAAGTTAATTAATCTTTTATTACTTTGGTCTAAGATTTTACAATCAATACAATCTTGGTTACATCTGTTACAATCCATTCCATACATGTTAGCAGAAGCTCCCCCTAAGTCGTCAATGTTACCTTTGAAATGCGGTAATTTTGTAATCTTTTTGATTTCTCTGAATATTGACTCTTCACTTCTTGAGATTATTCGATCACCTTGTATTAAATTAACAGAACAGAAATTACATTTGCCTATACATCCTCTATGACTGACAACACTAAACTCAAATCCTCTCAATTCTTTAGGAGTTTTTCTAGTAAATGGTAATTCATAATATTCGTCCAGGTCTTTAGGTTTGTAAACTGGACTTTTATATTGTACTATGTACCGGTTATCGATTTTTTGAATTAAATTTTTATTATTGCTTAACATATTTTGCATATCACAAAACTTTTCTTTTGAGTTAGACACTTCTTCATAACTTGGTAATTCTTCTATCTTAGATACTTGATTTAGAATCATACAAGTACCTTCAATTTCGTCTAACGATTTATTATCTTTAATCCTTTGAGCAATTTCAACTATTTGTTTTTCAGCGTTACCATATGCTAGAATATCTGCTCTGGTATCGAACAGTATAGGTTTCCTTAACCGATTTTGCCAGTAATCATAATGTACAAACCTTCGCAAACTAGCTTCAGTCCCTCCTAAAACAACGATAGACCCTCGGAACTTATGTTTGATCCAGTTTGTGTAAACAGTTATCGCTCTATCAGGAACAGTTTCATTATAATCAACATAATCATCTTCAGTTCTTAGTTTCTTTAACGGTGTATAATTACGAACCATAGAATCAATACTTCCAGATGTTACTCCAAAAAATAGTTTAGGTTTACCTAACGTGGTGATTTCTTCTTCTACCTTAGGTTTTTCGATAATGCCTACTTTAAACCCTTTTTTTTCTAACAATCTTTTCAGTATAGCAACTCCGCAAAGAGGGTGGTCGAAGAAAAGTTCTCCTGTAACAAAGATAATATCATATTCCATTATAACTTAAATTTTAGCTTACTTTTTAAGCTTAACCTTTGGTATTTTATAACTAAAAAAATAATTTATTTCTTATAATAAACCACTCTAGCAAGAATAGATTTAGCACCTTTGACAACACGTGCAATTTCTTTCAAATTTTTACACCGTTTCAAGTTTTGTATAATAACACCTGGTGAAGTGTAATAAGACAAGTAAGCTTTACGTATAACGCCAGATAGTTCTTCTTTACTCAAATGTTCAGTTTTTAAAATCTGACCTTGTGTACCGTCTAAGTCTGAATAAGAATTAATATCTAACAAACCTTTCTGCACAGCTTCGTCATAAAATTTTGTACCTGGGAAAGGTGCTGCTAACGTAAATTGTACAAAATCAGCTTTCAACTTCTTAGCAAAATCAAGAGTAGCTTTAATAGTCTCTTTATTTTCTGGAGGTAAACCAAAAACAAAACTACCACTTGCAACTAAACCATGTTTTTGGGTAATCTTTACAGCTTTCAACATTTGATCTTTAGTGATATTTTTGCCAATAGATCTTAAAATAATTGGAGAACCAGATTCAAAACCAAAGAATATCTGTGTACATCCAGCTTTTTTCATAATTTTCACCATATCTTCGTCGGTAGTATTAACGCGTCCCATACAAATCCAAGGAATTTTAATCTTACGTTTTATAATTTCGTTACACATTTCCAACATTCTATCTTTGGTTAAAGCAAAAGTATCGTCGTCAAAGAATAAGGAATCAATATTATGTTCATGCAACAAATATTCAATTTCATCAACAACAGATTTAGCTGACCTTTGCCTATACTTATGCCCGCTAGTTGTCTCGGGCCATAAACAAAAGCTACACTGGTATGGGCAACCTCTACTAGACAATAATACACCTGTTCTTTTCCCACAGAAAAAAGCCATTTGATAATCTTCAATACGAAAATCATTTCTATCTGGGTAAGGTAATTCGTCTAAGTTTTCAATGAACGGCATCTTATCGTTAATAATAATGTTGCCATTACTTTTGTTTCGCCAAGTAAGACCTTTAACTTCTTTTAATGACGTATTATCGCGCATAGCTTTACACAAATCACAAAGGGTAGCTTCAAACTCGGCTTGCACACAACCGTCGACAAAACTATAATTTTTCATAATATTTTTATGGTCAAAACTCACATGCGATCCACAAAAAACTAAAAATGTTTCAGGCAATCGTTCTTTTAATTTACGAGCAGTTTCAAGATCATAATTCAACGAAGGTGTAGAAACTTCCATAACAACAACATCTGGTTTAAACTTTTCCATTTTTTTAACAAAATCAAAAATGCCTAATTCTTTTTCTACAGCATCCAAGCCTAAAACTTCAAAACCTTCTTTTTTAAGAACAGCACTTGTGTAGGCTAAGTACAAAGGAAAAATTAAATGTTTATCTTTACGCTTATGCGGCCACCTAACATTACTCCTGGCTCCAATCCCTCCGCCTGGCCACGGCGGATTTGTCACAGCTACTTTAATGTTTGACATTTTTAATCATTTGTAACGGGCTAATATGACTGCCAACTAACTGGTAAAAACCACGAACCCTCCTTTGCATTTCATAAGGAGAACGTAACGCGCCTTTAAATTGATTCGCTATATATCCTGGACGCAAATAAAATTCGCGTAAAAACTTTTTTTGCATCGCACGCACTTGTTTAGGCGTAAAATCTTTAGTTTCAATTACACCTCTAAACATAAAATTAAGCTCTTCCCAGTTAAATTCTTTCTGTTTACCTACTTTCAAAGCCATGTCACACAATTCTGTTTTAGGGAAAGGTGTCGCAATGCTAACTTGGATAGCGTCAGGCTCAATTTCTTTAGCAAACCTGATAGAAACTTCCATATTACGCAAAGTTTCACCAGGCATACCGACGATAAACGTTGTATGGGTAAATATTCCTACTTCTTTACATAATTTAATTGCTTTACGAATTTGGTCGAGTGTAATGCCTTTCTTATGATATTTGTTAAGAACTTCTTGAACCCCGCTCTCAACACCGAAAGAAATTGAAACGCAACCGCCTTCTTTCATTTTAGCAAGTAATTCTTTGTCAACAAGATTAACACGAGTGTTACAACCCCATTTTATCTTAAGCTTACGTTTTTTAATTTCAGATATCAGATCTAAAACCCATTGCCTATTAGTAGTAAGAGTATCGTCGTTAAACAAAATACCTTTAACACCATAATCTTTAATCAACATTTCAATTTCGTCAACATAGTTGGAAGGGCTACGTTGTCGAACTTTCCGACCATAGTTTAAATTGGTAGCACAAAACGTACAATTGAACGGGCAACCTCTACTGCCGAGAACAGTTGTTGAAGGTCGTGGAAGAATCCAGCTTGAACGTCCAATACTATATTTCAAATATTTATTCATTGGCAACAAATCTCTAGCTGGGAAAGGTAAATCATCCAAATTTTCAATCAACTTTTGTTGTTGAGTATAAACAATCTTACCATTTTTCTTATAATAAATGCCATCAACTTCACTTAGGTTAGTTCTATTTTTCAAAGCTTTAACAAGCTCAACCATTACTTCTTCACCTTCGCCTTTAACAATAATGTCAAAACCGTAATCAAAAGTTTCTTCAGGCAATGCAGACGGGTGAGAGCCTCCAGCGACGAACACTGCGTTCGGTGCAATAGACCGTAAACTTTTAACCAAATCTTTTAGATCTTTAATCATATCTGTAAGAATCCCAATACCAATAATGTCAGGTTTTTTTTCTTGAACCATTGCAAACAATTTCTCTTTAGTCATGTCAAAAGAACAATCAATCAAATCTACATCAAGACCATTCTCACGCATGTAAGATGCCAAGTACGTTAATCCTATCGGCGGACTGCTGAAAGGCCAAAATCTTGGATAAATTAAAAGAGTTTTCATTTGCGTTTTGTTACAACCCAGTTACCCATTACAAGAATGTCTACTGTCCCTTTGTTGAACGAGTTTAAACCATTCTCTGGCGTATGTATTATTGGTTCTTCGTGAGAGTTAAAGCTAGTGTTAACAAAGATTGGTAATCCACTTTCACGTTGATACTGTTGTAGGATTTTGTAATACCTAGGATTTTGGTTTTTACTTACAACTTGTGGTCGAGTAGTATTGTCAACGTGTACAACAGCTTTAGCTTTTTGAGCAATTTTTGTATCGTCAAAAGTAATTGTCATGAATTGTGCTGCATATTTAGACCTTGCATAGTTTTCATAATACTTTGGCGCAGCTGTGTCTAATATTGACGGAGCAAACGGCATGAACTCGGTACGATGTAAACGTTCATTTAACCATTTGTTAATTGTTTTATCTTGTGGATCAGCAAGGATACTTCTATTTCCCAAAGCTCTTGGACCAAATTCCATTTTACCGTCGAAATGTCCAATAATTTTTTTCTTTGTAAGCATTTCTCCTATATACTTTTCAATATTTTTTATATACTCTCCTTTCATATTTTTGTCAGTAATAGCTTGTTCAATCTCAGAATTTGTAAAACCTGTTCCAAAATAAACATTGTCTAGCTTGTATGGCATAAGACCTTTACCTTTATGTGCCATTGCACGACCTGCAACATATAATGCAGCGCCAGCACCAAGACCACCATCACCCATGTGTGGATGAATGTAAACAGACTTAACACCTTTAGCTTCAGCTATTCTTTGATTAATTTTTACGTTAGCAAACAAACCACCTGCAAGCATAACATCTCCTAAACCAGTTTTTTTAACATACTCTTCAACAAATTTGGTTGTAACATCTTCACTACGTTTCTGGATAGCTGCAGAATAATCTTCTTTTGAATAAGGCTTTAACTCTTTTCTTAAATGTTTGATTGCATCTTCACCAATCATTCCTAGCTGGTTATATGGAGAATTGGTTTTTGTTGAATATCCAAAACAGTTTTTGAATACGTCATAACATTTATCAGGGTTACCGTACGCAGCAAGCCCTGTAATCTTACCTTCATGTTTAAACATTTTAAACCCTGCAATTAATGTAATGTATGCGTAATAATAGGCAACAGAGTTTAAAGTAGGCACAGATTTTATTTTTTTCAAAACACCATCTTTACCAACATAGACAGTTGAACTTAAACCGTCGCCAGACCCGTCGGATGTAATAACTAAAGCATTTTTCTTTCCACCAGTGTAATATGCACAAGCTGCGTGACATAAATGATGGTCAACATAAACTACTGGTGCATCAATGCCCAGAGAACGTACATAAGTTTCAGTATCTTTTGGTCTTAATGCTGTGAAAACTTGTCTTTGCATTTTAGCAAACTTTTGCGATCCTGCTACAGCGGGAAATCGTTTAGCAACTTGCTGATAAACTTTTTTTCGTGAGGAGACATCTGTCCAACCTAAAGAAGCAACCATTCCAGACGTCGCTGCAATTGCAACTTTGTCAATTTGTCCATGTTCAATTTTTGTAAGTTTCAGTACAGACTTGATACTTTCTTTTGGAAGACCTGTGTACAATTTCTTACGAACAATACGTTCTTCATTTATTGCGGCTATGATTTTACCATTTTTTATTATAGCAGCACCTGCATCGTGCCCGTCTGTTATTCCTAGTACTATCATTTTTTTCTCCTTTTATTTTCTGTGCATGTCGGCCAAAAATCCAAACAAAAGAATTTGTATGCCGACTGTTATTAATAGAATAGCAAGTAACAATGAAGGTAAATGCCCAATTGTTCCAGTTGTGAAAAATAGGAATAAAAGCCAAAGTATTACAAAAGATCCTAAAGCGAAAAAAGTTCCTCCGAAAAGTCCGAAAAACTTTAACGGTTCATAATCCCTATATATTCTGAAAATGTTAATCCATGCTTTGATAGCATAATCGAATGGTCCTTTCATTAAACGGCTTTTACCGCCACGTCTTGCAAAATAAGCAGGAACTTCTTTAATATGAAATTTATTTTTGACAGTCCTAATAATTTGTTCTTGAGTATATGTGAATGTAGAAGTAATTTGAACTTTTTTTGCAACTTCTTTTGTAAACGCTCGAAATCCAGTTTGTCCGTCGCTGATTGGTGTTTGTGTAATATGTGTTAAAACTTTTGAGAACGCAATGTTTCCCATGCGTTTTAGTAAAGGCATATGTTCAATCTTACCTTTAAACCTTGAACCAAGAACTAAATCATATCCATTTTCAATTTCTTTTAGGAGCTTAGGGATTTCTGAACTGAGATATTGTCCGTCTGCATCTGTGTGCACAAAAACATCACAGTCTGATTCAATGAAAAGTTTCATCTCGGTCCGGAACGCTTCAGCAAGTCCACAGTTTCTGGGATGCCTAAAAACTTTTGCACCATGGTCCATTGCAATTTTATACGTAGCATCTCTAGAACCATCATCTACTACAAGAACATTATACTTATACTTGGATTTTTTCATAACAGTATGAATATCATCCAGAACTCTACCGATAGTCCTTGCTTCGTTAAACGCCGGAATTGAAATTAGAACTTTCATGTTTGCTCGTTTACTACTCCTTGTTTAAATATTTTTGTATATATGTATACCATTTTCTGTTTCTTTTATAAGAGGGAGAGACAAATCTTTTTTTGTTACCACATAGTCAATATTTTCTAAATTATTTATGTTACTTATGATAACATTATCGTTTAACCAAAATCCTATTATGGTTGATTTAACATTTCTTTGATGTAATTCGTAAAGAGAATCTTGTTCAGTTTTTGTCAACACACCTTCATAATCTTCGTCAAATAAAATGTTCGAATATTCCTGATCATAATCATTGAACCATAAACCTAACTGAGTGTGTTCTGTAGGTAACCAATAAGTTTGTGAATTGTAATATGTTCCAGCAATGTTAACACAACTGAAACATAAGAAATATGTAAATAATATTATTGGAAACAGTTTCATCATTTTTAGTTTATGCGCCAAATATGCATCGAGCAAAAGGAAAAATATGAGAGTTACACTACCTAGTAAGAGAGGTATTCCTAAATATTTAAAAATTAAGTTAGACACGCCTAGCCAAACTAACGACATGTTATTTATCGGAAACATTTGGAAATAAATCAAAAAACTTCCTGTTAAAGCTAAAACTGCCGGAACAAAATAAGGCAAATATTTTTTCTTTTTATAATTTTGGTAACCAATCATACCTCCAATGACAAGTAAAGGTAAAAGAACTTCCACATACCTTCCAACAGATCGATAAAATTCGCCCAGTTCCAAATCGCTTGTATTCAAGGCATGAACATTATGGTTAGCTGCAACAAACAAAACTAAACCTAATACTAAAACAAACATTAGCATGAAAACTTTTAATTTTTTATTTTTTGTTTTTAGATTTAACAAACTGAAAGCGAAAAGCACAACGCCTGACGATAATACTAAGTAAGCTAGGTATAAAACAATCCACGTAAGAAATACATAAAGGTTTCCTGAATTAATTGAAACAATTTCAGCGGAATACCCTCCAACAATAGAAGTTTTTCCAATGTACCAAGGTAAAACTGTTAAAAAACAAACAAGACCCATTAAAACTTTTTTAACTGACTGTTGCCAGGATAAGTTAAACAAAAACATTAAAATTACTAAAGGAACCAAAACGATTCCTAAAGTTTTAGTTAAATAAGTTAAACCGATGAAAACACCTGCAAACAAGTCCCAATATCTAGCGTTAGATGTAAAAGATTTATACACAAAATAAATGGAAAACATGAACAACGGATAAAACAAGTTTTCTGCCATTAGAAATGAACTAAAAGCAAAAGTTGAAGGTAAAACCCCTACCAACATTGCTGTAATAAAAGATTTTTTCGTACTAAGAAACTCTTTAGCTAAAAGATAAGTTGGAAATATAATAGAAGTGGATAATAAAACATTAATCACTTTCATAACGAGGTATACAACAGTCATGTCATTAAACAAATAACTTATAGAAAGGAACATTGCGTATATTGGCGGATAAAAATAAACAGGCGTACCATAAACTAACATTTGTCCAGTATGAAAAAAGTTTTGTGCCATCTCAGCATAAATGTATCCATCACTGAAAGCAGATGGTGCTGGTATAAAATATACTAAAAGACTTTTTAGCAACACAAACACTATATACAGAATAATAATGTTAACAACACTCTTTTTCATCCAGACAAAATCTTTTAACTTGTTTTAAAAATCTTATGTATTTTCTATATAGAACAATATGATTGAATACGTCTTATGAATCTTAATTTTTTGCTCATAATACAAGTCCATTAGCATATGAACACACCAGGATCCAACCAAAATCCAGATTAAAGGGAAAAATATGCTTAACACTATACAAACTAAAAGAAATTCTAACGAGTGGAAAAGAACTAAAAACCCAAACTTACCGTTCTTAAATTGTGAACAGTCGCAGTTATTAAAATATTTGAACATCTTAAGAGGATTCCAGTCTTTATATTTCAAAGCATAACCCCACCAATGGTCAATATCTATCAACCATCCACCAAATAAAGCTAATACTGACCATAACTCGAAAAAAGGAAATAAAATTATGGTGATTAACAATGAAACAAGAAAATGTATTTTTGTATCCATCTTTGTTTCTTATTTATCAATTATATAAATACTTTATGCTAAACTTTAAATACAATCTATATTTAACTTCTTAACCATGACAGTAGGTTTATGTTTATCTAACGGCAAAGAAGCTTTTGTTCTTACAGACAGGTTAAGATCTCAGAATACAGAAGGCGGATATCATGCAACAAAACAGTCTTCTAAATTTGGAAAAAAATCTAGTTTAATTTTATCTTGTTCTGGAAACAGTGACTTGAACCAACTTTTACACGAAGAAGATATGACTTTTGGTTCATTGGACGATTTCAACAAAATAATTCATGGTTTTATTGAAAATTATTTTCACGATTATTTGGTACAATCTGAAAGAGGCAAAAAAAGTTTTTTAATAAATTTGTCTGATAAAGGCCATAAGAAAGGAAGGAAGAGGGAGCATTTAAAATTAACTCAGAAAGAGATAGATGAAGTTATTCAACATACTTCAATGGTTGTGGGTGTTGAAAACAATAAAATAAGAATTTATCAAGTTAATGTTAAGGGTCCACGGAGATTAAAAGTACAAACCCTTAACAAGCATGGTTCTGGAATGTATATGGCACGACGTTATTTAAACTCTTTCATGTCTGGTGTAAACTTTGAAAGTCTTTCAAATCAAAATATGGCATTACATATAATGAGTGCATATTCTTATGCTCAACTTATGACTAGTGTAGGTGGTACACCAGATTTACATTCTATTGATACAAAAGGAACAATTTATAATTACAATTTAGCACAAAGGTGTGCAATGTCTAATGTTGCATCTGCGCGTATGGTACAAACCGTTGGATTAGCTCAAGCACGTTGGATGTTTGATTCAATTTTTCAAGAAAAAGATTATGATGATATAGCAAGAACATTAAATTTAACAGAAACAACTTTAACAACAACTACAATACCTTACCTTTCTTGGCAAGAACGTGTTAACCATAAACAATAAAATAATATAAATGATTAATTTATTCTTTCTACTAATCATGGTAAAAATTGGAATAATTGGCGGTTCTGGGATGGACAATCCTAACTTGTTAGAAAATTATGAACGAGTAGACGTAATGACTCCTTTCGGTCAACCTTCAAGTTCAGTTACAACAGGAACATTGAACGGTGTAGAAGTTGCAGTCATTGCAAGGCACGGTAGGAAACATCAAATCATGCCTACCAATGTTAATAATAGGGCAAACATTTGGGCTTTGAAAGAGCTAGGCTGCACGCACATTTTAGCGACGACAGCTGTTGGTTCGTTGAAAGAAGAGGTTAGGCCGGGAGAACTAGTTATCTTAGACCAGCTCATTGACAAAACTCATTTCAGGAAAAAAACTTTTTACACTTCTAACCAAGTATGCCATATTTCGTTGGCAGACCCTTTCTGTGAAAAAATGCGAAAACTGATGATACAAACTGCACAGGAACTAGCGTTACCTCACCATGCACAAGGCACAGTTGTTACAATTGAAGGTCCAAGGTTTTCAACAAGGGCAGAATCAAAAATGTTTCAAATGTACGGCGCGGATGTGATTAATATGTCAACTGCTCCTGAAGCAACTTTAGCAAGGGAAGCAGGGTTATGTTATGCATCTATCGCAATGTCAACTGACTACGATTGTTGGAAAATGACTGAAGAACCTGTAACATGGGAAGAGATTTGTAAAGTAATGAAACTTAACGCTGACAACGTTACAAATTTGATTAAAGCAGTTGTGCCTAAGATTCAACATAATCAATGTGAATGCATGGATGCGATAAAAACCGCTTTAATTTGATTTTCTTTTTAAACTTTTTATTATTCCTTGGCAAAATTTATATAAGAGCACTTAAACCCAATCTTCATAATGGATCCAATATTATACGATATTCTAACTTATGGCGGTACTGCATTAGGTACATTAACAGCAACTTCTAGTTTAGGTTTATATTTAAGAAGAAGACGGAAAAAAAAATTATCTGAAGAAGATTTGATTGAAGAAAAACAAAATTTTCTGGATGCAGCTTTAGATGTAGTCTCTTTTGCATCTTTCCGTCCAGGTTTAAAAAATGATATTGTGGCACGAATAAATGTTCATGGAGTTATTTCTTCATATCGTAACCAAGCAGCTCAACCTTCAATGATACCATCGTTAGGTTCAAAACCAAAATCTGTAACTTACGATCATATTAAAGGATGTATTTTGAAAGCTAAAAAATATAACGCCAAAGCTTACATTATTGATATAGATTCTCCAGGTGGAGCTGTAAACGCCAGTTATGAAATAGCAGAATTAATTCGAGAAATTGAAGAACCAACCTTCGCACATGTTTGTGATATGGCTGCTTCTGGTGGTTATATGATAGCATCTGCATGCGATAAAATTGTAGCTCAAAAATATTCAAGAGTAGGTTCAATTGGCGCTTTTATGCCTTTCTTCGATGTAAAAGAACTTGCAAAGATACTAGGAATAAGATATTATGGCGAGTTAAGGTCTGCAAAAAATAAAGGAATAGGTCATCCTTTAGAAGGATTAACAGATGAACAGGTAAAATTCTTTCAAGAAGATTTGGTTAAATTTCATAACGAATTTGTAGATTATGTAGCTGAAGCACGTGATTTACCAAGGGATAAAATTGCAATATTAGCTGACGGTTTAGTTTATAATGCTCATGAAAGTGTTGGAACTTTGGTTGATGAAATTGGCACCTTTGAAACAATTAAGAAATATTTGGAAGAAGAACAAGGTTTTGAAAAAGTATTAATTAAAACTGTTCTACCAAAAGGAAATTTCTCTTCGCAAATTGTTTCTATGATTGAAGCAATGGGTTCGTCTTTAGGAGAAGGTTTAGCAGGCAGTTTAACAGAAAAAGTTAAAGCCGAGTTAATGTCTCAGAATCAGTTCCGAATGTAAAATACTGACAATAATTCCATAAAGGTTATAAATGAAATTATAGAGTTTGTGTTTAGATAAAAGGAGGTAATAAAATGAATTTACAAATGATTGGGACCGGATACGTAGGTCTAGTTTCTGGCGCATGTTTTGCTGAATGTGGCCACGATGTAACTTGTGTTGATACTGATAAAGATAAAATTGCTATGCTTGATAGAGGCGAGATGCCGATTTATGAGGTTGGTTTAGAAGCTATGGTTAGAAGAAACGTTGAAGCAGGACGTTTACATTTTTCTGAAAAATTAGCTCCTGGTGCTGATGCATATTTTATTTGCGTAGGCACTCCTGAATCTGCAGATGGTTCAGCTGATTTAAGTTTTGTATATGCTGTAGCTAAACAATTAGGTCAAATAATTGATGATGAAGCTTATGTTGTTGACAAAAGTACAGTTCCTGTTGGTACAGGAAGAGAAGTTGAAAAGATTATTCAAAGTGAATTGGATGAACGTGGTTTATCTGTTCCGTTTAGCGTTGTATCATGTCCAGAATTTTTGCGTGAAGGTATGGCAATCCATGATTTTATGGAACCTGACCGAGTTGTAATTGGTACTACTAATAAAAAGGCAAAAAAAGTTATGGAACAAATTTATCGAAGTGGCAAGATAGGTGAACATCTTGAAAGATCTTCGGGAGATAACGAAAAATTAATTTTCATGGGCAGAGAATCTGCTGAGATAACTAAATATGCTGCAAACACTTTTTTGGCTAATAGAATTGCATTGATAAATGAATTTTCTCGTTTATGTACAGTAACTGGCGCTAACATTGCTGATGTTGCTCGAGGCGTAGGTTCTGACAGTAGAATAGGTCCACAGTTTTTACAAGCAGGTCATGGTTATGGCGGTTCTTGTTTCCCAAAAGATGTAGAAGCAGTGGATGATCAAGCGCGTAAAAGAGGTATTGATGCAAATATTATTTCAGCAATTTCAAGATCTAACGATGCACAAAAATTTGTTTTACCTGAAATGATGAAATACATTTATGGTGAAAAAATGCAAGGCAAGGAATATGCTTTATGGGGTTTAACATTTAAAGCCAACACTGATGATATTCGTGAAGCTTCAGCATTATCAGTTATTCAAAGGTTAGCTGGTTATGGTGCAAATTTAAGAGTAACTGATCCTGAAGGTTTAGTTAATGCTCAAAAATGGTGGAAGCAATCTGGTTTTAGGACAATTGCTAAAGGTAATGTAACCTTTTCCGAAGACCAATACGAAATCTTAGACAACGCTGACGCTTTAATTTTATCGACTGAATGGGCACAGTTTTACAACGGAGCAGATTGGTCTCAAGTTAAGGATAGGTTAAAAGAACCTGTTATTTTCGACGGTAAAAACATTTGCGCTGTAAACCCTGAACTAAGACAAACTTTAACAGACTTAGGATTTACTGTATACAGTGTAGGTATTCCTGCAATAAATCCGTTAAAGTAATAAAGGACAAAATTGTTCGTGATATAAATGAAAGTTGTAATTCCCTTGGCAGGGCATGGTACTAGGTTAAAACCACACACTCTGCATACACCTAAACCTTTACTGAAAGTAGCTAATAGGGAAGTTATTTCTTGGATTTTAGATCAAGTAAAATGTTTAGATGTTGAGGAACTAATTTTTATTGTTGGTTATCTTGAAGATGAAATTAAAGAGTTTATGTCTAAAGAATATCCTGATTATAAAATAACTTATGTGACACAGGAAGAACGTTTAGGCACAGGACATTTGTTATACATTGCAAAAGAACATTTGAACACAGACTTTTTATTGATCTATGCAGATACCATTTATCAAACAGACTTGTGCTTCTTAAAAAATGTTTTAGACGACGGCGCTATTTTTGTTAAAAAAGTTGAAGATACGACGGGAATGGGCCAGATTTTGGTTGATGAAAATGATTATGTAAAAGATATGATCGAAAAATCTCCATCAACAATTTCTAATCTTGTTGCAATTGGAATGTATTATTTTAAAAATTGGCAATTAGCTTTAGAATGTGTTGAGAAGGTAATTGACAAAAAAATAATGCATAATGGCGAATATTACGTTAACGATATAATTAAGTTCATGATGGAAGATGATGCAAAGTTTAAAGCGTATGCAGTTGATATCTGGCTAGACTGTGGCGTACCGCAAACAATGTTATCTACTAACAAATATTTTTTAGAACATGGTAATGCTAATAATAAAGAGTTCTCGGGAGTTGAAATTGTTCCACCAGTTTTAATTGCAGATGGAGTTATAATAGAAAATAGTACTATTGGACCGAATGTTTCAATAGATAAAGGTGTTATAATAAAAAACTCTCAAATTAAAAATGCAATTGTTTACGAAAATGCTAAGATTGAAGATTCTAAAATTGAAAATGAGTTAATTGAGAAAGGTTCTGAGGTAAAAGGATGAACGTTTTGGTTTCGGGCGGTGCCGGTTACATTGGTAGTCATACAATACGTTTACTTTTGGAAAAAGGTTTTACACCTATTGTGATTGACAGTTTAGAGAACGGCCATAAAAAATCTTTAAGAGAATGTGTAAAATTTTATGAAGGTGATATTAGTGATATAAAATTGTTAGATAAAATATTCAAAGAAAACAAGATAGATGCAGTTTTACATTTTGCTGGTTACATTGAAGCTGGTGAATCAATGGCAAATCCATTAAAGTTTTACAATAATAATGTATCGAATGCATCTCTTTTCTTACAACAAGCAGTTAAACATGGCGTAAAAAAGTTCATTTTCTCGTCGTCAGCAGGTGTTTATGGTCAACCAGACAAAATGCCTATCACTGAAGATATGGAAACAAACCCGACCAGTCATTACGGTTGGACAAAGTTATATTTTGAACATATTTTAGATTCAGCAGATGCTTACGGTGTAAAAAATATTTGTTTAAGATACTTTAACGCTTCAGGCGCAGGATATAACATTGGCGAAGACCATTACCCAGAAACACATTTGATACCTTTAGTTTTACAAGTTGCTAATGGTAAAAGAGATTGTATTAAAATTTTTGGAACAGATTACGACACGCCTGACGGCACTTGTATTCGAGATTATGTGCATGTTTTAGACTTGGCTTCAGCACATGTGGCAGCTTTGGAAGCTTTAGATAATGGTATTACAGGAAAGTTTAATGTAGGTTCTGGTAAAGGTTATTCAGTTAAAGAAATAATTGATACAGCAAAAAAAGTTACAGGTAAAGAAATAAAAGTTGTCCAAGAAAAACGTAGAGCGGGCGACCCTGCAGAATTGGTTGCATCAGCAGAAAAAATTAAACAAGTTATGGGCTGGGAACCTAAATACGGTTTAAGAGAAATAATAAAAACTGCTTGGATCTGGCACAAGACACACCCTAACGGTTTTGCTGATTAACTTCTTCAAGAATATTTTTAACTTTCAGACCTAAAGGATCAATTGCAAAATTATTCATAAAAGTTTGATAACCTCTTTCAGCAATTTCTCGTCGTAAATTCTCATTCTTTTTAAGTTTTAAAATTGCTGAAGCGAGAGAAGACGGCGAAGCCATTTCACACAACAAACAATTTTGACTATCTTCAAGACCTTCCAAGGAAGCCTTAGATAATCCCGTAATCAAAGGAACTTTCATTGCTAAGATTTCATACGCTTTGTTAGGGATGACGCGCCTAGCTTTTTCTGTATCACCAAAAATTCCAAGACCTACATGAGATTTAGCAAGATAATCAGCAATTTCAGCAGTAGGTAAAAATCCTTTAAACTCGATATTTTTTAATTTATCATTAGAAACTTTTTTCTTGATTGAATCAAAACTTTGTCCGGCGCCTATTATGATAAAATTAACATCTTTAAGTTCCTTGGCAGCTTCTATAATGTAAGGCACTCCTTGCAAAGGTATAAACTTTCCGTGGAACAAAACTGTAAATTTGTCAAACTTACGTTTGTTACGAGGGTAAAACACTCTATTGTTAGCACCAATCCATACTCGGTCAAACTTAGATTTAGGAATTTGAAATTCTTTAGAAAAAAATTTAATATGTTCGTTAGTGTCTAATAAAACTTTGTTAGCCAGCTTACACGAATACTTGTCAACAAAATGTAAAGCTTGTCCAGTAAACGAATTTTTCTTAATAACTTTACGATCATTCACCATGCTATCATATAAAGAAAGATAAGCGTCAAACACTAACGGTTTACCTCTAATAAAAGAAGCAAACTTGGCTACAAACATATCAATTTGTCCAGGATACCCGACTATGACAACATCATGCTCAGGCATAAACATGTACCTGAAAAACAAAGAAGTATAACTTATAGAAGAATTCAGCAAAAACTTCATTTTCCCTAACAAATTGAAATCAGTTTTATGTTCCTTTTTACCCCAGATGTCAGTATGACATTCGTATACAGTAACATTGTTATGTTTAAGACCGTTGATTATAGTTTGGTTACGAGAATAAGACCGTTCATAAGTTCCGAAGTAACAAACTTTCATTTTTAAAAAAGAAAAATAGTAAGTATTTAAGTTTTACTTACATCTGTTTTTTTGTATAAACTTCAGGAGACAGTTTAGGTATACAATTAACTGACATGTACCTGAACTGCTGTTTACCTTGCTTCTTAGCCCATACAATGTTACGCTCAAGACCTTCGTTTAAGTCAACCTTAGGTTTATATCCCATGATACGTTGAGCTTTGCTAATATCGCAAAAAGTTTCATAAACATCGCTTGTACGTTTAGGAAGGTATTTGATTTGCACGTTAGGGTTTACCTTCGCAACAATCTTTTCAGCAAGTTCTTTAACAGTGTAAGGTGTAACATCTCCAATGTTAACTGGACTGTTAATCAGTTCTTTATGTTTTGTAACTTCACATATTGGATCAACAACGTCAGACACATAAGTGAACGCACGTTTTTGTAAACCGTCACCAAAGATTAAAGGGCTTTCGTTCCTCAAACATTTGTTTATGAAAATTGGAACAACTCCTCGGTAAGGGTCGTGTAACCTTTGTCTTTCACCGTAAACATTAAAGAACCTTACAATGTACGGATTAATTTGTCCAAGCTCGTGGTAAACTCTTAGATAATTTTCAAACGCCATTTTAGTTACAGCGTACGGATCTTCAGGCTCTAACGGATGATCTTCTTTGATAGGTAGATAATGTGGTTTACCGTAAGCTGCGATAGAACTTGTAAAAACAAAATTCTTTACACCGTTATTAATTGCTGAGGTTAACATTTGAACTGAACCAACAAGGTTAGCTTGCAAGTTAAAGTTAGGAATGAAAACTGACTGTCCTTCAGCTGCATGCGCTGCTAAATGATAAACAGTATCTACGTCTTTTGTTACGCTGTGACACGTTCTTGGGTTTGTTAAGTCACCGTGAACAATTTTAAAATCGCCTTCCATTTCATTTAAGATGGAATCACCGCCAAAAAAATTGTCAACAAGAATAACTTCATGACCTTCTTTGCACAGTTTTTCAACAATATGACTTCCGATAAAACCAGCGCCACCAGTTACAACTATCCTCTTTTGTACCATTTTACTAGAAATAGTTAATTAAGGTTTTATAAGCATTATGTAAGTGTGTTTGATATTAAAGATTAGTTACTTATTGATGACTATTTCTCGTCGTGAAATAAGGTATAATAAACTTTAAATATCCTTTACATTTCAAACAGTTCTATGAAAGCAACTTTATGCTGTTTCACTGGGTTTAAGGCTTTGAACGGTTCTAATTTAAGAACATATTTTGTGGCTAAAGATTTCGTTAAGAGAGGTTATGATTTAAACTGTATTACACCTAATGCTAATGATGCCCAAACTTGTGTGGACAGGTTTGGTGTTGAAGATTCTAAACATGTTGGTTTGGATATTAACAGGTTTAAGAAATCTAGGTTAAAGTTGTATCCATTGTTTGCAATGAAAGCTAGTAGGATGATAAAAGATTGCGACTTTGTTTTTGGCCAGTCTTTGCCTTCGGCTTTGGCTATTAAACTTTCTAACACTAAAGGAAAGAAAATGGTTGACTATTGCGACTTGTGGTCAGAGTATTGGTTGTACGCTAACCCTAATGCTAAAGGTAGATTAATTTATACAGCTGTACGTAATGCTGAAGGTTTTAGTACAAAAGGTATAGACGTTTTGTTTACAATTACTAAGAAGTTGAAAGAGATGATGGTTGAGAGAGGTAGTGATGAAAGTAAAATTAATATTATTCGTGACGGCGTTGATTTGAAAATGTTTAACAAGAAAAAAGTTAGTAACGAATTTTACGATAAGTATAACTTAGAAAAAAATAATGACTATGTTGTTTACCAAGGTGGTATAGGTGTACATGACGGTGTACAGTTTTTATTAAATTCTGCGCCAACAGTTTTGAAAGATAATCCTAATGCTAAATTCTTGATTGTAGGTACAGGTGCACATTTGAAAGAGTTAAAAAAACAAGCAGTGAGATTAGGTTTAGGGAAAAGTACAATCTTTACAGGTTGGGTAAATTACGAAGACATGCCACAGTTCATGAACTTGGCAAAGATAAATGCAGTACCGTTACCAGACTCGCCAGCAACACAAGGCGTTGTAACTTACAAACTGATGGAAGCTATGGCATGTGGCACACCAACAATAATTGGCGATTTACCTGGGGTTAGAGAAGCAGTTAAACATAAACATACAGCATATTTAGTTAGGTCAGAAGACCGGCTAAAACTAGCCGAAGGCATTAACCAGTTACTTAACAACAAAACATTATATTCTAAGATTAGTAAAGACGGTTTAAAGTTAATCAAGAACCATGACTGGCGCGATATTGCAAAAGATATGGTCGATGTAATGGAAAAGTCAGTAAACTCTTGAACGTTTATCAATTCTTTCAATCAAAATAATCTTTTTCTCATAATCTATTTCATAAAGAATTCTATAATCTTCAACTCTTACCCGAAAAAATTTATCTTTTTCTCCTTCAACTCTTTTTACATCCGAAGGAAAAGGGTTAATAGATAAGGTTTCAATTTTTTTAATTAATCTATTATAAATTAATTTATTAGATTTTTTAAGAAATCGTTTTGTTAAACGACTAAAAAGAATTTCAAGCATTTTCTATTTCTTTTTTCAAGTCTTCAAGAGAAGTACATTTACCTTCTTTAAAGTCCTTTCTAGCTTGCTCTATAGCTTCAATATCATCTTTGTCTAGAATTGTATCGGGATCAACAAGCCGTTCTTTAAGAATATTAATCTCAGCTTCGACTGCATCCAATCTTGCTTCCATTTTTTTAATTTCAGTTGCCATATCCATTTTAGACACTATTGTTTTTTAAGAACTTTACTTTTAAATTACTTTTGTTTTTACGCATTCAACGTAAGAATCACATTTGAATTACGTTATCGTTATCTTCTTCAGGATCATAAATCCAAACACCACGATTTTTATCTTTTTCATCTTTACCTTTCTCTTCACGCTCTTCATATTTCCTAGGTTCATCTAAAGGCAAATATAACGGAATCCTACGATCTTCTTCATCTTTATCTTGAGAAAACAATGGTTTATACTCGATAACCATAATATTAGATAAGTACTATAATATAAATATTTTTCCATAAGTTTTATAAAGGATTTGTTAAAAATTTAGTTTAATTATAAGGAGAAATTTAAAAAATGGTAAAACTAGATAATCAATTTATATTAGGTGCTGTAGTTGGAACAATTGGATCCATTGTAACATTATTTGGAACTCATAACCTTTGGTGCAATTATAAAACCGAAGAACCGATTATTGAACAAGTAGAAGAAATAGTAATTGACGAACCAACTTTAGAAACAAAATTAAATCCTAAAGAATATCAACCTGCTATAGGATTCAAACATTCAGCTGTTGACAAAGAAACAGATATTACTTTTAATTATTCTATTACTAAAAATGAAATTAGGTTTGAAATTTGTCCAGACTTTAGAAATGGTAGATGCCAGACTGATTACATGGTTGGTTATGACATAGATCATGACGGCTCAATTAACGGAATAAAAAGGATTCAATCTTATGGCGGAGATAATTTTAAAAAAGCTTTTTCAGCATCAGGTTTACTTTCTGATTTTGTAGAACTAAATAATATTGGGTTTGACGAAGCACAAGATTGGAGAAATGTTATTCAAGATGAATATGATAAATTTATCACTGAAGAAAAGATTCAGCAATTGGTAGCAGATTATTCCCGAGGATTATCTAAACCAATAGAATTACTAGAATATAAACCAAAATCTGATATGGACAGTTTCCGAACAGATTAACTTTTTTTTTTCATAAGTTTTATATAGTTATTATTAAAAATTGAATATAATTAACGGAGGATATTAAAAATGACTGATTATAAAAAATTAGGAAGATTAGGTTTTACTGGTTTTGCTGGTTTGATTGGAGCCAGTGTTTTAACATATTTCGTTGCTACTGCTTCTTGTTGGAAAGGTGAAGAACAGGAAAATCAATTTGAGATTGAACTTACAGAAGAAGAGAAAGAAAAGCAACAATGTTTAGAACCAACAGACGAAAGTTTGGTAACAACTTTAACAACTAAAGATTATGAAAAAGCTGTAGGGTTTGAACATGAAGCAGTTTATCAAGGTAAAGAGTTTGATTATGAAATTAAATCTAATAGAATTGCTTTTTGGATATCTGAATCATCTGAAATTTTTGTTGACACTTTAATTTGTAATGATTACGATTTTGATGGTGAAATTGATCGACTACATTATTTAAATGGCAATAATAATAGTATTTGGTCAGTTTCTTGGAGAGATGGAGAACCAGACCTAAATAATATAGATTTAGAGACAGCTTTAGAATGGCGTACAATGTGTAAGGAAGAATTAGACAAGTTTGAAGAACGTGAAAACATTCCAGAGTTAGTAAAAGCTTACATTAAAGAAGGGCATTACTCTCCAGATAAATTCAGAACAGATTAAAACCTTTTATTTTCTTTTTCCAAAACATTTTTAAATATACAAATCATATGATATTCTAAGTTTTAACTACATGTAGGAGGTGAAAACTTGGCTTTCGTTACGGAAATAGTAAACCCGTTAATTAGTTTATGGGCGAGCTTCGTAGAAATATTCCCAGGATTAGTAGCAGCTCTTATCGTTTTGATAGTGGGTTACATCATTGCTTTACTTTTGGGCCACGCAGTTAGGGTCGTTTTAGTCAAAGCAAAGATTGACGCTTACCTCCAAAAGATGAAATTGCCTAAAGAATGGGGCAGGGTTAGAGCATCAGCCATTTTTGGTACATTACTGAAATGGTTTGTGTTTGTTCTGTTCATTCAAGCAGCAGTAGAACTTTTGGAATTAGGCACATTGTCAGAATTGTTACAAGAGTTTGCAATGTGGTTACCGCATTTGATCTTTGCGGTACTAGCAGTGTTCTTGGGTTTGTTCATCGCACACTATGTTGGTGAATTAATTCGAAGTCATACCGAAGTAAAGTATCATAAAACAATAGCTATGGGATTCAAAGCTTTGATAATGTTTATTGCAGTTGTCATAGCATTGGAACAACTAGGCATAAACATCTCATTGATTGAGAATAGTTTTTTGATACTGATTGCAGGTCTAAGCTTAGGTTTAGCTTTAGCTGTTGGTATTAGCTTTGGGTTAGGATTGAAAGGCGATGCGCGTTCTGCGGTACAAGGAATAAGAAAAAAACTTTAAATTATTTTTATTTTCTTTTTTTTTAAAAGATTGATAACCTGTTGTTTATATTGGCCTAAACCTTTTTTATCTAGTACTACTAATTCGACTTTTTCTGTACATTTAGTCATTGCTTGGTTAAGTAAATCTTCGTTAAGTTGTTCTAGCATATACTTTTGACAGATTTGTCCGATTGCATATTCGGTTTTTAGCAAGAATTTGTTAAACGTTCTCGGATAATGGCCTCCGCCTATGGCGAATACAGCTTTCTGTTTCTTTATTGGACGAGTTAACGTTTGCATGATTGTTGTTGCAATAATTTTACCTAAATCTTTCTTAACCCATTCCTTTTCACTTGACCCAATTTCAATAAACATGATAGGTTTTTTTATCAATGGTCCGTGGTGAACAGCTTCTAAAGTAATTTCATGGTCTAGGTGTTTACCTTGTTCATTCAATTCGATGAACATTGCTTTCAGTAAGGACGCAGGTGCAACACATAACGTGCAATCTTTCCCTCCGTATTCAGCTTTGCCCCAGTTACCAGGTATGTGAACGGATAAGGAAGGTGTCCCTTTCTCGGACTTATGCCTTGTTGCAAAAATAAAAACATCAGCTTCAATTTCTTTATCAATATCTTCACAATAGATAGAATCTTTTTCTGTTATATGCAAAGAAATATTTTTATCAAATTCATAATGATTATTTTTTTTTGAAAACTTATACAACTCTAACAAATTATTTTTAATGTTAATTCCAGCTAAATCTTTTTTAGAAACAATAATTGCGAATTTCATTTTATTTTCTTAACAATTTCGCTTTTCGTTATCATTGCGTTGGGTATAATCACTATATCACCATCTTTTGCTTTAATTTTAGTTTCAATCAAATTAGTCTCAATAATTTTACCTTGAATATGTTTAACTTTAATTGTATCACCTTTTTTAAACAATTCTTTCTGATGGATATAAATCCCAGCAGTGATGTTAGGTACAAAATCTTTGAAAGCTAATATAATGAATATAACTAAAATTACTAAAATGATAATTAACAAAATTTCTAATACTGTTGTAGCAAGGCCTAATTGGCTCAGTGCCCATATTATACCAATGAAATAAATAATATATTTCACAAAAGATGCAGTAAGTTCTTCAATAGATATTTTCAATCCGGCTTCTTTCAAAACTCTGTTTAGTTCTAGTTCGTGTAAAATTTTTTTAATTATTTTACCTGTTAGATTACCAAAGATGACACCTAGTATAAGGATTAGTAATGCGGCGACTAAATTTACTATGAATAAACCTGTTTCTGCAAGTCCGAAAGTTATTGCTGGCAACATACTTATAATTAGTTAATAGAAGTTTAAAAAAGTTATCTTTATATATTCTTGACACTTGTTTAGTGTTAATGGAACTAAAACAAGTAATTTTGGTACGTACAGACCTTAAGATGGATAAAGGGAAGCTTGCAGTTCAATGCAGCCATGCAGCGGTTGAATGTGCATTAAAATCTGATGATGAGAAGTTGAAAGCTTGGAAACGTCAAGGTGTTAAAAAGATTGTTCTGAAAGTACCTTCATTGAAAGCTTTGTACAAGTATAAAGCGTTAGCAAAATTGCAAGGTTTGAAAACAGCTTTGATAACTGATGCAGGCAAAACATTTTTCAAAGTTCCTACAACTTCTTGTTTGGGCATTGGTCCCGACGATGAAGAAAAGATAGATTCTATTACTGGCGATTTAAAGATGTTATAGCAACTGCTTTTAATTTATGTCTAATTATTTTATCATATAATTTAACTAATTCTTTAACATTTTTATTTTTTTGATTAAGCTGGTATAATTGTATTGTTCCATATTTTTTTGTGGGTAGTATGACTTTGTATTTAAGCATTTCATTTAACAATCGGTAAAATGTCGCTCTGCTAACTTCAGCTTGGTTAGAAATCTCTGTTATGCTATATTCCAATTCTCTCCCTGTGATTAATGTATCTAATATCCTTACTTTTGGTGAGTCACCTAAAAACCGTATAAATTGTGTTTTTGCCATATTATTTGTTAATTCCTTAATTTATTTAAATGTTTCGTTATTATACAATGTTGTTTAATTATTAAACAATAACTCTTCAATCTCCTTTTTCTTTGCTGGATTGAGTGAAATATGTTTTTCATCTGTTTTCATATACCAAAGAATGAAACCTTTTTGATAAAGCTCTTTTAATGCTTGTTTTGTAACTTTTTGTCCTATAATATGTTTTGGTAAGCCTTTGAAAATATTCCTTTCTTGAGTATGTGAAGCGCCCCATTTAGGTGGATCAAAGTTCATTAATTTTCTTAAGAAAAATTTTTGTAAGATGATTTTATTCATTCATAGATTAATTTAAAATTCAGTTTAAATTATTATACATTAAAATTTCGTAAAATTTTCGAGAACAAGAGTCCCGCCACCCGGATTCGAACCGGGAACCTTTCGGGTTCAGCTATGCATATTTCATTTCTAGTCATGCGACCAAATCATATGCTGAATTTATCTACAGCCGAATGCTCTACCATTGAGCTATAGCGGGTTATTTTTTGAAAAACTAAGACGGCTTTATAAAGATTTCTATTACTAATTTTTTCAGTTGAAAGCAAAAATCAGTTTCCTAACAAATCAAGTTTGTTAGATCTGCTATGTACAACTTTACCCTTAGATCCACGATAACTAACTTTGGCCGAGGGCAAAGTGAATTTACCGATAATATCTAGTTTAGTTTGGATTTCGTAAGACAAGATTCGTTCTTCACCGCTAACCAGTTCTGGGATGTGCCAGATTAGTTTAATGTTAGCTAAACTTTTTTGCACATTGTCAGGTTTTAAAGTGCCGAAGTTTACAACTGGCTTAATTAATCTAGGCAAATAATCAACCATACTTAAATTTTTAACAGAACTTGAACCTTGATTACGGATATGCAATAAGATTTTCATGCTAGAAGTACCTCCAGCATTTTGTCTTACATGTAGAACTTGTTTACGAATAACTACACCTTTCCTCATCCAGAAATATGCAATTGTTCCGAACAAACCTAACACAACTAGAACTAAAAATAAAGCTCTATAACTAGTAGTAACATTTATTGTATAAGTTTCTCCAGGGGACAAACTAAATTCCCAATGATAACCATCGCTGTCAGTAGAAGTAGGTTCAACGCTTGTGGAAACGAACGACCTTTTCAACCGTCCAACATCATAATTATAAATTTCTTCAAGGATAACATTACCTTTGTTAGTTTTAGTAACAGTTTCAGATTTATACAAAAACGATTTAGTAACTTCAACTTTTTCTTCAATTTCAGAACTGGCACTTATTTGAAAATCAACAAGTTCAATATCGTTAAGGTTACCATCTTCATAAACTCTAACACTTAATGTGTTTATTCCTGCGTTTGCGCCGGCAGGGATTTCAATTTCAAAAGTTTCAGTCCGTTCTTGCTTAGCAAAAAAAGTTAAACTTTGATGCTCTTCGAAAAAATCTGTTGAAAGATATAACTCAACATCTTCAACTTGTTCGTTAATATTATTTTTTAGAGTAACTTCAAACGTAGCAGTTTCGCTAGGTTTAACCTCATCAAATTCTACATTAGTAATTTCAATAATTTCTGTAGGAGAAGTAACATAAACAACAATCGTTTTAATAACATCTTGCGTATCATCATCGTATCTTTCTAGTTTAAGATAAGTTTGGTAATGCCTGTTAGGCGTCAAATCAGATTTTACCATGAAAGTAACTTCAACATCTTTACTTTCGTGCCCCTCTAGTATAAACGAGCTAGGGCTTATGATAACATTATCAAAATAACTTGTTGATAAGCCTGTAAACGGATCCGTTGAAAGTTTTACAAAAGAATAATCTGATCCTGTATTTTCTACAGTTATGATGTATTCAATCGCGCCACCGGCCTGAACACTTTCAGTTTGTGGCACAGCTGTCATTGTAAAATCGCTGGCACTAACAATGTTAACACATAAAAGAACAATTAAGATTGATAGTATAAATCTCTTCACCACATTCGATCCCCTCAATTATTGATAAATTAACACTTCTATATAAAGATTATGGGAATTTTTATTGTCTCTTTATAATGCTTGGCGGTTCTTGAGAGAAATCTAATATGGTTGAAGCTGGGTTTGCCAGGACACCGTCGTCAATGACATAATCAACTTTTTCAAGGATTTCTTTAGGAATGTCAATGACTTGAAATATATGTTGTTGGCCCGAAATGTTAACACTCGTGGTTACGAAAGGTTTTCCTGACTTTTGGATAAAGGTAGTGAACTTATGTTTAGGTATTCTTACTCCAATCATTTTTGCGCCTTTTAGAACAGCTTTTGGCAAAAGCTGTTTGTTTTTAGGTTTTAAAATATACGTGAATGGTCCGGGCAGTTTTTTTAAAAAGGTTGCTTTAAGTTTAAAGTTAGAAGTAATCCATTTCTTTGACGGTGCAATAACTGAGAACGGTTTTTTTGACCGACGCTTAATTTTTCTAATATTTCTAACAGCTTTAATATTGGTAGCATCACACCCTATACCGTAAAGAGTATCAGTAGGATATATGAAAATTTTACCAGCTTTAATTTCTTCCACAATGAACTGTTGTGTTAGTTCTTTAAGCCTTAAAACTTGTACCATTTAGGTTAAAAGAAGTATAGTTTTAGTATATAAAGTTTTAGTGAACAGTGCTAGTATGCTCTTTTTTTTCAAATCTCATTACAGAATCTACAAAACTTTCAATCTTAGCTTCGTGGCTTACAATAACAATTTGTTTTAATTTTAATTCTTCTAAAACAATTCTTAACCTGTCTAACTGTTCGCTTGAAAAGCCGTCAGTAGGTTCGTCTAGGATTAAGAGATCGTTAGTTTTGATTGTGGTCATTGTATTATTGATTACTTGGTTTAATGCTAAACGATAAGCTAAGGCTGCAGCAGTCTTTTCTCCTCCTGAAAGGAAAAGGTATTCAATGTCATACCCGTCTTGTTCAATCTTTGGTGTAAATTCTTCGTCTAAAGATATTTTTAGTTGCGGGTTGTTGATTAGGATTGTAAACCATTGTTCAAATAACGAATTGAAATCAGCATGTACTTTATACATAATGTTCTTTTCCATTTCTCCCATAAGGTTAATGAAATGTTCTTCTAACCATAGTTGTAATTGGTTAAGATAGGTTAACGATCTTTGCGCCTTTACTTTTTTTTCAATTTCTTGGTTTAGTTGAGTTATAGAATCTTGGATAGGTCTAATTTGCGCTGTATGCATTATTTTTTCTTGTTCCAATTGTTTAAGCGTTATTTCTTCTTTGTCTAAATTATTTTTGTATATTTGGTACTGGTTTTCTATTTCTTTTAACTCGTTAATATCTTTTTGAAGTTGTGTTTTTCGGATATTGATTGTCATCAGTTCCATGTTTAAAGAACTTTTAGTTTTGTTTAATTGTTCTAAGGTAAGTTGTTTTTCTTCTAAGCTTTTTTTCTTAAACAGTTTTAACGTTATGTCTTGTTCTCTTCTTCTAAGAACTTCCAACTCTGCCTTTACTTTTGTTAACAATTGTTGTTCGGTTTGTTCTTGCGTTTGAATTTGTTCTAAATCTTTTAGAAGGGATGAGACCTTTTCATCTTCAGTTTGCACAATTTTAGATTTATGTTCATGTGAAACTTCTTGGTGGCACATCGGGCAAGAGCTAAGTTCTTGAATTTTTTGTTTAACTTCGTTAGAAACTTGTTTTTTAGTTTTAATATCTTGCATTAAGTTAGAATATTGTTTGATTTTAGTTTCCAGTTCTAAAAGTTTATTGTTTTTTTCTTGAATAAGATATTTGATTGTCTCAGGATTACCTTCCAGGCTTTCTTTTTGCAATTCTTCAATTTCTAAGTTTAACTTTTCAATATCTTTGATAGTTTTTTCAACATTGTTAAGTTTATGCGTACGGTTAACTTCACCCAACTCGAACTCTTTTTTCAATTCGGTAAGTTGTTTTATTTTTTCTTCACTTTCTTTGATCTGATATTTTTTTTCTTCAACAATTTTAATTTGATTCTCGACTAAAGGTTCAAGTTTTTTAAGAATGACCGTAGGCGATATAGTAGGAGAGTCATTAATTATTCATAAGATTGCAAAGAATAAAAAGGAAAAAGAGGAAAAAGTCAAGGATCTACTAGAAACCGTAGGTTTAAATGCTGGACATGTAAGAAGATATCCTCATGAATTTAGCGGAGGACAGAGACAAAGAATCGGAATAGCCCGAGCTTTGGCTTTGAATCCTAAATTAGTAATTTGTGATGAACCCGTATCTGCACTTGATGTTTCTATCCAGGCTCAAGTAATTAATTTATTAGAGGATTTACAAGAAAAATTTAAGCTTACTTATTTGTTTATTGCTCACGATTTGAGTGTGGTAAAACACATTTCTGATAGAGTTGCAGTAATGTATTTGGGTAAGATTGTAGAGCTGACCTCTACTTATGAATTATATGATAATCCTCAACATCCTTATACAGAAGCGCTTCTTTCAGCTGTTCCTATTCCTGACCCTACTCTAAAAAGACAAAGGATTGTTTTAGAGGGAGATGTTCCAAGTCCCTTTAAGCCACCTGTGGGCTGCCGTTTTCATCCAAGATGTAAATATGCTATACCAATTTGCAGCCAGGAAGAACAAGAATTAATCGATATAAATTGCGGACATAAATTAGCCTGCCATTTGAGAAAATAAGATATATTATTTTTATAATTTTTTAATCCTTTTATAAATAAGTGATTCGTAAATTGATTTAACATATATTAATTTTATCTGTGTAATTATTATTGATTGCATTAAGATTTTGCCGGGATGGCGGAATAGGTAGACGCGCCAGCTTGAGGGGCTGGTGAGCTTTTGCTTGTGGGGGTTCAAATCCCCCTCCCGGCACCAATAAATATTCCAACAAAAAGAGGAAGAGATAACTTCCTCTTTTTGTTGGAATATTACTCGTTAATATTGAGTGTATAGTATCTTTTGTATTAGCGTGGAGCGTATAGCGTTTAGCGCACAGAAAAATACAGTGAGAAGTAATTTGTAATGAGTAATAAGAAAAGAGAGTTAGCTAAATAGTGGTTGCCCATAGTATGAAATAGACAGGTGAGATGCCTGTCCTGCTAATTATTTTATTGGTAAATCGGGGAATTGGTCAATTGGTCAATTTAAAATTCAGGAGAAAGTTATGCACGAAGGTTCAATCGCCCAAAATTTATTAGCCATTGCCATAGAAAAAGCTAAAGAATGCAAAGCGAATACGATAACTCTCATCAGAGTAAAAGTTGGAGAATTTGCCGGAGTAAACCAATCTGCTTTAGAGTTTGCTTTCGATAATTTTAGCCAAGGCACCATTGCGGAAAAAGCATCTTTGAAAATAATACGATCTCCTTTGTTAGGAAAATGCCGAAAGTGTAACGAAATTTTTAAGATTAAAAAAGATATTTTTAAATGTTCTAAATGTCATAGCCCGGAGATAGATATAATTTCCGGCGAAGATTTGTATATTGAAGATATTGAAATAGAATAAAATATTCATTTTTTTTAAAAAATACTTTACATTTAAAAAACAAAGTGTTATACTTTATTTTATTAATTTAAGTAAAGAGAGGTGAAGAAATGATAGATTTTATTGTAACCTTTTTACTTAGCATGCTTACCTATCTAATTCTTACCGCCAGCCAGGGAGAAGTACGGGGGTTATGGAGCATTTTCGAAATTATAACCGGAATTGTTCTTTCTCTCGTTGTAGCCTTTATAGCCAGTAAGGTGTTATTTCAAAAAAGAACTTACAGGATGTTAAACCCGCTTAGGTGGATTATTTTTTTGATATATCTTATCGGACCGTTTTTTTGGGCTTTGGCTAAAGCAAATATTGACGTCGCTTACCGGGTAATTACCGGAAAAATAAATCCTGGTATTGTAAAAATATCTACCGGATTAAAAACCGACTTGGGGATAACTTTACTGGCAGACTCGATTACTCTAACTCCAGGGACCCTTAGTGTTGATATTGACGAAAAAAATAATGATTTATACGTACATTGGATAAATGTTACCACTTTAAAGCCTACTACCCATCATATTTGCGCCAATTTTCCTCAGTGGATAAGGAGGATTGCAGAATGAGCGGATTTTTTAATATTTTTATTATTCCCGGAGGATTATTACTGTTATTTAT
>JBDRJY010000005.1:0-7215 GCA_043814545.1 archaeon
ATTTCGATAGGTTCATTCATTACGCAGTCTTTTAATGGTTCAATTGATGATGTTATGATTTTTAATCGTACTTTAACCAAAGAACAGATTTTAGCTATTTATAATAATGAGACAAATAAAATAGTTTCACAGGAAACTTCTACTGGAGAAAATTGGACTGTCCAAATTTATCCTAACGATGGCATTGGAGATGGTTTGGCTAAGAATAGTTCGATACAAGTTTTAGATTCTCAATCTCCTGGTATTGATTTGGAATTGCCAGTTGATCAAGCTAATATGTCCAGTTCTACAATTAATTTTAACTGGACTGTTACAGATGATAATGCTTCAATAGTAACTTGTAATTTTACTTTGGATGGTGTTATTAACCAAACTAGTTTTTCTGTTACAACTGGTCAAACTTCAAATTATACAATTGAAAATATAACTGAAGGTGGTTCGCATTTATGGAACTTAACTTGTTTTGATGCTAATGCTAATCTTAACATTAGTGCAACTTATAATTTTTCTGTCGATTTAACTGTGCCAAATGTCACGTTAGATATGCCTGCCAATTGGCAAAATTTTTCAATTCAAACAGTTAACTTTAATTTTTCTGTAACAGATAACATTTCGAGTTCTACGACTTGTGACTTGTATATTGACGGTGCAAAAAACGTTTCTGAAATGAGTGTAATTAATGGACCTACTTATAACATTTCAGTTGAAAATATTACTGAAGGTACACATTATTGGAACATTTCTTGTCGTGATGATGCTAATAACACTAACATGTCAATTTCAAGGAATTTTACAATAGATAGTATTTTACCTGTACCTTGGTTGAACGCGCCTGCGAATAATTTCAACATGAGTACTTCGACTGTTAGGTTTAATTGGACGGTAACTGATAATGTCGATGTAAGTTTAGGTTGTGATTTAGTAATAGATGGAGTTGTTAATGTATCTAATATTAGTACTACATCTGGCACCTTACAAAATCAAGATGTGGTTGAATTTGGAGAAGGTGCTCACCTTTGGAACGTAACTTGTCGAGATTCAGCTAATAATCTTAATACTTCAGAGATGTATAATTTTACTGTTGACTTGACGAATCCTAATGTGACTTTAGATACACCTGTTTCAAAATCTAATTTTTCCATCAACACTATTAACTTTAATTTTACTGTTTCAGATAATATAGCTTCATCTTTGACTTGCGATTTGTATATTAATGGCACCTTAAATGTTTCCGATATAGTTATTACTTCCGGACTAGAATATAATATTACAGTCCAAAATCTTCCTGATGGTTTCCAAAATTGGAATGTTTCATGTCGAGATGATGCAGGAAATACTAACATGTCAGTTTCTAATAATTTTACGGTAGATACTATTTTCCCATTAATTGATTATACTATTGGGACACAACCAAATGCAACACCTTCTAATCGGAATTGGATTTTTGTCAATGTTTCAGTAACAGAGATTAATATAGCAAACATTACTTTTAATTTATATAATGGTACAGCAATTGTTAATAGTACAAATTATTCTATGGCTACAGTTTTGGCTAATGTTACTTTTAACTGGACAAACTTACAAAATGCAACTTATTTTTATAATGTAACTGTTAGGGATGCATTTGGGCATGTAAATAGTACTATTGTACGTACAATATATTTGGATGCAGAAGGACCCAATGTAACTTTAACTGCGCCAGCAAGTTATTCTCAAGACTTTGATAAAGTTGTAACCTTTGCTTACAAAGTTAATGACACTTTAAGTCCAGTTTCAAACTGTACATTGTTCATAAATTATACTAGCAATATTACTAACATAACAATTGTTCAAGGTGTTGACCAGAATTTTACAGTTAGACAGATACCTGAATGGGATAATTTAAGCTGGTATGTGACATGTTATGATAACGCTTCCAATTCAGGTAATTCGTCAGTTTGGTTCTTGGATGCTTTTCAAAATCCTACTACTAGCGACAGTTCTTCAGGAGATTCTGGAGGCGGAGGCGGTGGAGGCGGTGGAGGGGCTGTTTCATCAGCTTCAGCGACAGTAGCTTATATTTCCGAGATAGTTCCAGATGCACCACAGTCAATAACATTTAGCAAAGAACAGCATAGTATTAGAGAGATCACTCTTGAAGTGAAAGAAAATGTTGCAAATGCACAGTTAAGAGTTGAAGATTTAGATTCAGCACCTGATGATGTTGATCAGATTGATAATGTATATAGTTTTATTGAAATTAGTGCTACAAACTTGGATGTAACTAATTTAGATTCAGCTAAAATTTTATTTAGAGTTTCTAAATCTTGGTTTGAAGAAAATGATTTTGATAATGAGGATATTTATTTGTTTAGGTTTACAAATAAGAATTGGAGACAATTGAAAACTAATATTGATTCTGATGATAATGATTACTATTATTACAAAGCTGAAACTTCAGGATTTTCAACTTTTGCAATTGCTGTCTCAGAAACTTTATTGATTGAAGAAGAAGATGTTGTTGATGAAGAAATTGAAGAAGAATTTGTTGATAATGGCGAAGAACTTACTCGTTTTGAATTTAATTTTAAGGAAGTAAATGATTGGTGGTATGTTGGTGCCGGAGTTTTAATTTTATTATTAGTTACAGGAATTATTCTTTGGTTAGTTTTAAGAAAAAAAGATGTTTTAAAACCTAATAAAAAATCTAAGAAGAAAAAATAACGAAATGTTTATAACTTCTTTAATCAATTTTTATATATAAGGAGTTGATTATGAAAAAGAGACACTTTTTTTTATTAATAGGTATTTTATTATTTTTAGTAATTTATTTTGTAACTGGTTATAGTGTTCAAGATTTACCTACGCATGATACACCAATCCTTAACGCTTCAATACACTTGAATACGACTTTGTCTAACTTAACTGTTTACAATGTTTCAACAGCAGATGCTGATAGTGATGATGTAAAAAATATTATTAACTGGTATAAAGACGGAACTTCAATAACCATGTTAAACATGCCGTTTGAAGGTGCTTCGAAAAATGGTTCTTCAGCCGGTGTTGCCGACGGTACAAGAGATTATTCTCCTTGGGCTTACAATGGAACAGTTGTTAATGTAACTTGGAACAGAACAGGTGGTCATGATGGTTTTGGTGCGTATGATTTTGACGGTGAAGATGATTATATTGATATTGGTAATGATTTGAATTTTACAGAAGATTTTTCAATGGCTACCTGGATAAAAACTAATGCTTCAAGTGGTGTTATTGTTGCTAAATGGTATGCTTCTGTTACAAAAAGAAGTTATTCTTTTAGAGTAAGTAGTCAAGAAATAAACTTAATGCTAAGTGATGATGGTTCACGTTCTGAAGGTGAAGGTGGTACTGTAAATGTTGTTGACGGTAGTTGGCATCATGTGGCTTTTTCTTTTGACGAATCTGCAAATAATGTTTCGTTGTATGTTGACGGTGCTTTAGATACCACAAAAGTTTATACTACTGTAACTGGGGCAGTTCACGCAAATAATGCAGATGTATGGATTGGAGACGAACAAGCAGGTAGTGCTGGTGGTTTTTTTAACGGTACAATTGATGATTTATTAATCTTTAACCATACTCTGTCAGCGGCACAAATTACTGCGTTTTATGATAATCGGACGGACTTATTAGTTTCACAAGAAACAATTCGTGGTGAAATTTGGAACGTTTCAGTAACGCCTAATGATCGTTCAGCTGACGGCGACACAAAAGGGTCTAACAATATTGTGATTTTGAACACAAATTATACTTTAAACTTTACAGCTGTTAATTCAACTTCTTCTTATAATAATTCTAACGGTTCTTTACAAGTTTATTACCAAATTGTTGATCCTGATGATGACGGGTTAGACGAAATTCTTACTAAATGGTTTTACGATGGTGTAGAAAATTCTACTTTTGTTAACCATACTTATATTGACGGTGCTAACTTTTCAAAAAACCATACCTGGAATGTTTCAATTCGTGTAAAAGCCGAAGGTAACTGGAGCGATTGGACAGATAATTTGTCTTCTTTATTTATCCAAAATTTTATACCTGTCCCACAAATTTCGTTAACGTCATCAGATGCGCAAAATCGTTCAAACGGTTCTTTATCTGTTTCATGGAGCATGTTTGATGTGGATTTGGACGATAGGGAAATAGATAATGAAACAATATGGACAGTAAGTGGTTTAGTAAAGACAGCTTGGAACAATTTTTCTTACATTGACTCAAACAATATGTCTAATAATGAACGTTGGGGTGCTAATATTAGAGTTTATGATGGAGAAAATTGGTCACATTTTACTCCTGATTATTTAAGATTGCGTGAACAGGTTGCAGATGATTCAATCTTTTCTTTTTGGAGAATACAAATTGATTCTGCTGAACCTGATAGTTATAACATGACAGTTTTGGATGATATGATGGCGAATGGTATGACTTATGCAGCAATAACGTTTGACCCTGATGCTGTCCAAGCTGATATTGATACAAATTTAACCTATCTTAGGGGGAAAGGTTACAAAATTGCTACACAATTTTCACCTGTTTATACTGGGTCTGACAATTCAAAATATTTGAACGCGTCTTGTGTTAACACTGCTATTTGTGATTCTTGGAACAGTGCTTATACAATTGATCCTTCTTATACTGGATTCATTTGGCAACAGCAACTTAATGATACTTGGAACATGACCAACAAATCTCATCCAGATTTATTCCATTTTGATTTTGAAAAAATCTATAATGCTGAATATTCGCAATCTTGGTTTAATGAATATGATTCTGGAGATGATTGTAATTGTAAAGTTGTTGAACAAGGGATAGGTTATCATAATTATTGGGAGAATTGGACACAAAGAAGTATTGATTTGGTTAATTCTGTAAAAGAATCTAATTCAACAGCTTTAATTTCACATTTTGGTAGTGTTCCAGATATTTCTTCAGAAAGAAAGATACAATCTTATAATGGTTCATATGATATTTCTTTAACCCAAACTATGCCTGAAGGTAGTACTGGGTTGTATTCTCCAAGTTATTATATTTTACCGAACATAGAATTGTTACAAATTAACTTGAATGATTATGATCAAACTGAATCTATACCATATATTTCTTTTATTCATATGAAAGGTTATAGTACAAGTTGGAATACTAATCCATTTTTTTATGATTATAGTGTAAGTCGTGAAGCTGGTCGAAGATTGAAGAAGGCAGGATGTAAAGGTTTTATGTTATTCCCTAGTTTATTGGGTGTAAGGGAGAATGTAGCAGATGAATATGTGGACAGTTTTGCAACTGATTCTTACAAATATAATGGCGATGTTTACCAGTATTGGTTAAAACATTTGCGTGAAGTTGTTGCTGGTTTTAACGAAGGTTTAACTTATGAAGAGAAAAATAAAATTCTTAACCCGGAGTTTGAATGGGTGCGGTCAAAATCTAATAATGCAAGTTTAGGGAATACAACTTTAATACCAGTCTTTTGGACTTGGGAAGATTCTAACACGACCTATAATGAACATGCTAAGTATGCTAACTTAAGTTATGTTGAAAAGAAAAGTGGATTCTTTGGATGGAGACATACAAGGTACGGTTTCGTCGGTAACAGAACAATTATGTCAACAAACTTTACAATAAATTCGTCTCAGACTGGATTATACGAGTTTAAGATTTGGACAAAAGCTAATTATACTGATTTGAATGGAAAAGTTAAATTTTATTTGTCTGATTATGATAATGTTACGCAACAAAGTATTGGCGAAGTCACTTTTGATGACTCTTGGGCTGAGCCTCGATGGGAAACTACTATTTCTTCGACGGGAAATTATAAGTTAAAAATTGTTATTGATGACAATACGCGAAAAAATGTTCACATTTATTTTGATAATGTTTCTTTGAAATTATTAACTGAAGATACACCTACAGTTGTCATTGATAGTTCTACTTCTTCTTCAGGTGGTACTCCTACTGTCACAATTGACGATGAACCGATTGTTGATTTAACCGGAGAAGTTATGCCTTTCTTAGATTTGGATTTAGATTTGCCTAAAGATAAAAAAATTAGGTTTGGAAGGTTTTTGCCAATCAGTTTTAATATTGGAAAATTATCTAAGCCTATTGAAGCAACAATAAATTATTTAGTTAAAGACGAAGAAGGTAATATTATTTTTGAAACTAGTGAAACTAAAACAATTTCTTCTAACGAATATCTTGAAGCAGAGTTAGATTTAGGTTCAGAATTAGAAATTGGAACTTATTCTTTATATGTTGAAGTTTTATCTGAGGAAGGTAACTTTGCTGGAACCTTAACCTTTGAAGTAGGTGGAGAAGGTGTGATTGAAGAGGTTGTTGAAGAAAAATCGTTGTTACAAAAGTATTGGTGGATTTTTATTCTTTTAATTTTTATAGTTTTTATTTTTTTAATACCTATAATCTATATTACAAAAAGATATTTGTTTTGGGAACGTTTTTTTAAGTCATAAAATCTTAAGAGATGTAAAGTTTTAAATACTTATTTTTCTATATATAACATAGCTGAAGAAAAGAGGTTAATTTATGAGTAGATATCTTAGAGAGGTGTATATCTTAGTAATACTTTTGTTAGTTATTATACCATTAACTGTTTCTTATGGAATATTTGCAGCGCCAACACATTCAACACCTATACTTAATGCTACATCGTCTAACAATTTAACAAAGGATAATTTGATTGTGTTAAATGTTTCAACAGTTGACGGAGATAGTAATGATGTTTTCAATAATTTTAACTGGTATGTTGAAGATCGTAGTTTAACTGTTTTGTCAATGTCGTTTGACCGTAATGATACTAGTACTACTTCTGATATTGTTATGGATTATAGTGGTTATGGTAATAATGGTTCGTTAGGTTCGGGCAATGCGTCAAGAGTTCCAAGGTGGACAGTTAACGGCATTTCAGGCGGTGCTTATTCCTTCGACGGTATTGACGATAGGTTTATTGTTGACGATGCTTCTTCTTTGGATCTTAACACGACAATTACGTTAGAAGCATGGGTTTATATGAATACTACTTCTGGTGAGACTTGGAACACTTTTGTTTCTAAATATGTTTCAACTGGCGATCAAAGGTCTTATATTTTAGGAACTAATGAGACTGGTAACTCGCGCATTGCGTTTTGTTTAGGTACCTTAGATTCTTGTGAATATTTAGTTTCGCCTAATGTTTTACCT
>JBDRJY010000006.1:0-118315 GCA_043814545.1 archaeon
AAAGAATGTATAAAAGTAGCACAAAATGAATTTGATCAATATTTAACTAAAATTTCTCAAACAAAAGAAACAAGAAATATTGAATTATTGCAAAGATAAAAAAATTTCTTTTTGTCCTTAATTCAACTGGTTAGTGGACAAGAATATAGTTAATACTAATGAATAAAGAAATTCAAGTCATAATTCTTGATTAAGAACAAGAGACCTGTGGAGGATAAGATTCTAATATCCCACATTCTTCATCTTCACTACAATACCAGTCACAAATATTAGGGTCAACACAAACAGTAGAGTCACTTAATCCCAGACAAGTTAATCCTTCTGGACAAGAAGTCTCTGCTCCACAAGGAATATCTGTTATGTGTGGTTCAACGTAATTAATTGTTTGTTTCTGGCAACCCATAATTGCTATAACACTAATCAAAAATAAAATTGTTATTAATTTTTTCATATTTTACTTTAACAAAACTTAATTTAAATATCTTTGGGTTTTTCAAAAATTGTCCACAAACCCAACAATTAAAACACATCAACACAACGAACTATTACACCTAAACCTCTATAACATAATTAAAGGACACAATAAACAGCCAAAAGTAAAAACCGAAATGTTTAAATACAACCCCATTTTATATACTCTAATTAGAAAGTGAATTCTTATAAAAGAATTTTTGAGGTGTTAATCAATGGATCAAGAAATTAAACCATTAAAAGGAACAACCACAGTAGGTATAGTTTGTAACGGCGGTATAGTGTTAGCTGCTGATAAAAGAGCTAGCGCAGGCTACTTCGTTGCACACAAAAAAGAAGACAAAATTAAAAAAATTAGCGAACATATGGCTATTACAACTGCAGGTTTAGTCAGCGACGCCCAATTATTCACAAGAATAATCCGAGCACAACTAAAACTGTTAACATTAAGAAAAAACAAAGAGCCAACAGTTAAAGAATCAGCTAACCTTTTAGCAAACCTTTCCTATGCTAACATTCGAAGACCAAGCATGGTCCCAGGCATTGTAGGATTCCTATTAGGTGGTGTAGATAGATACGGCGAACATTTATACTCAATTGGCGTTGATGGTAGTGTTTCACAACACGACGATTATGTATCAGACGGTTCTGGAAGCAGAGTAGCAATAGGTGTTCTAGAAACCTTGTTCAAACCCGGAATGACTCTTGAAGAAGGCCAACAAGTTGCATTAAGAGCTGTAAATGCAGCATTACAACGTGATCTTGCAACAGGTAACGGCATAGATATCTTTACAGTAACACCAGAAGGGGTTAAACAAGTCTTCCATAAAGAAATCAACACTAATGTAATATAATTCCTTTTTTCTATTAAAGGAAATAAAAAATGGCAGATATATTAAGTGAAATATTAGAAAAAGTACCAAAAAACATCGACATAAGTAGTTGTGCTTTTGAAGGCGCCAACATTATTATTTATACTAAAGACAAAGATTTTTTCTTAGATAATAAAGGCATTATTAGAGAAATTGTTGATGCGTTTAAAAAACGTGTTGAGTTACGTGCTGACCCTTCAATTGTGTTAGACATGGAAAAAACTAAAGAATTAATCGAAAAAGAAATGCCTCAAGATGCAAAAATCGGCGACATTCTTTTTGACCCTCAACGTAGCACAGTTATCATTGAATCTGAAAAACCTGGCATTGCTATCGGCAAAACAGGTGAAAACTTAAGAATAATTAAAGAAAAAACACTTTGGATACCAATTGTCAGACGTACACCTACAATCAGATCTAAACTAACTGAAAATATTCGTAAAGTTTTATTTGAAAATAACGATTTTCGAAGAAAATTCTTGAACCGCGTAGGAAAAAGAATTTACAACGGTTGGATTAGAGGTAGAAAAAACGAATGGGTACGTGTAACATTCTTAGGCGGAGGTCGACAAGTTGGCCGATCATGTATTTTATTACAAACTCCTGAGTCAAGAATTCTTTTAGACTGTGGTATAAACCCTGCAGCTCCGCAAGAAAAAACTTACCCTTACTTTGACAGTCCTGAATTTAGGATAAACGAAATCGACGCTGTTATTGTAACACACGCACACTTGGACCATAGTGCAATGATTCCATTACTTTTCAAATACGGTTATGAGGGTCCAGTTTATTGTACCGAACCTACCCTTGATACTATGGCACTTTTAGCATTAGACTTTATTGGTTTAGGTTTTAAAGAAAATAAAAACGCACCTTTCGGAAGTGCTGACATTAAAACAATGGTTAAACATTCAATCTGTTTAAATTTTGAAGAAGTCACTGACATTACACCTGATGTAAGGTTAACATTTTACAACGCAGGTCATACTTTAGGCAGTGCAATGTGTCATTTACATATTGGTAACGGTTTACACAATTTACTTTACACTGGCGACATGAATTATGAAACATCTAACTTACTTGCAGCAGCTACAACACGTTTCCCAAGATTAGAAACTGTTATTTTAGAAAGTACTTACGGTGGACGAAACGATGTTCCTCCTTCAAGACAAGAATGTGAAGATGAACTAATTAGTTTAATCAAAAAAACAATTGAAGGTGGTGGTAAAATCTTAATGCCAGTTTTAGGTGTTGGACGGTCGCAAGAAATTATGCTTATCCTGGAAAAAATTATGCGAGAAGGTAAAATCCCTAAATCACCTGTATACATGCAAGGTATGGTTTGGGATGTTACAGCTATCCATACAGCATATCCAGACTTTTTCAATGCTCGAGTGAAGAAATCTATTTTTCACCAAAACCAAAACCCATTCTTGTCTGACATTTTTAAAAAAGTAGGTAGTCATAAAGAAATGCAAGCAATTATTGACAGCGACGAAGCTTGTATTATCATGGCAACATCAGGTATGATGATTGGGGGTGCATCTGTTGAATACTTTAAAGGTTTGGCTGAAAATCCTAAAAACATGTTAATCTTAACTTGTTACCAGGCTGAAGGCGGTTTAGGTAGACGATTAGAAAACGGCGAACGCGAACTAGTTTTCCCTGTAGGAAACCACAAAACTGAATTGTTAAAAGTAAAAATGGCAGTACACGCTATCCACGGTTTCACTGGCCATTCATCTAGAACACAATTAATGAACTGGGTCAAAAATTTACAACCACGACCAAGAAGAATCATTGTCAATCACGGTGAAAGTTCTAAATGTTTAGAATTAGCAAGTGGAATACATAAAGCTAACAAGATTGAAACTAACGCACCGAGAAACTTAGATGCTATAAGATTAAGGTAATTTCTTCATAAATCTTAAAGCGATTAACGAACCAAAGAAAATAATTAAAGCTAAAATTAAAAAACTCAGCCTAAAATTTAAAAATGTTATCAAGAACCCACCAAGGATAGGTCCAATAATAGCTGCAAAGTTAGCAGTCATACATTTTAACGACGCAGCTTCACCAGTATTTTCTTTATCTGTAACTTTTGTTAAGATGCCTCCTATAGCTGGTTCAATTGACGCAAAACCAATTGCAATAAAAATCGCAGACAAAATTAAACTAAATGGTGTTGATGAAAAAGAAAAGAACAACATTGCAACAGTTCCAATAGTTAAACCTACTCCCAAAGTTTTAAGTTTACCATGCGAATCTTCAATTACTCCCCAAACACCTCTCGTTAAAAACTGTGGAAAAATTAATGCTGATAAAATCAAACCTTTATAAATTGGATCTAAGTTTAAGAAAATAACATATAACGGCATTGCCATCCAAATGAACGATACCCAAAACCCATAAACAAACGTAAAAAATATTACACCAAATGCAGACTTTTCCAATTTCTTAAAAGCTTTAAACTCATTTTTAAAAGAAATTATCTTTCTTGACTTTTTTGGCAAGCCATCAGTCACAAAAAACAAAGTTAACAAAAAACAAACAACAAAAACAGCTGCAGCGAAAAGAAAAACGCGTTCAGGAAACATTGACGCTAAAATAACTCCTCCAATAATAGGACCTAAACTATAACCTAAAGCTTCAAATGAAAAATAAACACCAGTGTAAGTTGCTCCTCTTTTCTTAGGTGCTTTATCCAAAATAAAAGATAACGATGGGATATAATACATATCTGCCGCAATTCCGTAAATAATAATCGCTATTATTAAAGCAGTAAATGAAGGTAAGAAATAAAACAATAAAACTGTTATAATAAACAACGCTATCGCAATCAAAATTAAAATTTTCTTATTAAGTCTATCAGTGTAATATCCAATAAAAAAATCTGCAAACAAATCTATAATCCAGGGTATTGAAAAAATAAAGCCAACCAATGCAATAGAACCTACAAAACTTTGTAAAAGTTCAGGAATATAAATAAAAAACGCTCCTCTCGCTAAAGATAACAAAAAATAAATCATTGACATAATCAACAAAAAATGATTTTTAGAACGAAACGTTTCAAAAAAATCTATCACCTGATGCATGAAAAATTAATTACTTTCAAGGTATTTAAATATTTCTAGCAAAGTTTATGCGGCATTTCAATGATAGGCAATTGGACAGATATACCTTCAACATCAAAATAACAATCAAACATATTTTTGAAATTAGTAAAATCATGTACCTCATTCATAGGCCTATCCCTAACTGCATAACCAGTATCAATATAATATAATTCATTTTCAGGTGTTACAATAATATTCCCAGGTTTCATATCCAACCTTGTCAAATTTCGTTCATGAGCAGTATACATTAAAGTTCTCATAACACTTCTTTGTTTTTTAGTAATAGAAATACGATTTGCAACTTTCATATATTCGTAATCAGTTTAAAAAAAACCAGGATTTAATTCATCAATTTTTTGATGCACATTTTTTCCAGGGATAAACTCTTTCAACAAACCTTGAATAACTAAACCAGAGTAAGGCTGAACCGGTTTAAATGTTCTAACTATCTTAGAAAGACCATCACAATCTTTTAAAATATCTAAATTTCTTCTTTCATTATCAATTTGATCATACCTACTTTCTTTTTCTTCTTCAGACATTTTAAAAATATCCCAAATACCAATTTTAAAAATTCTTTTTTGATTATATTCTTCATCTTGAACCAAAAAAACATATGTATTACCTGAAAAAGCGAGGATAGGTCTCAAACCATAATTTTCCATATATTTTTCTAAGTTAACTCCATAATCATTCCAAAAACTATCAATTAAGATTTTTTTGTCCATTGTTACTACTAACTCGAAAATAAATTATATTTAAAACTTTGGTTTACTATATATAATACAATAATTCTTTTATACATCCCGTAACATTTCCATAAGAAACCGGTGGATTTCCATGGTATTCAAAGATTATTCGCATTTAACCCCAGCTATGCAGCAGTTTATGGTTATGAAAGAACGCTACCCAGATTGTTTAATTTTATTTAGAATGGGTGATTTCTATGAAACATTTTACGAAGATGCAATTAAGGCGTCAAAAGCATTAAACATTACATTAACTTCTAGAGGTAAAGGAGAGAAAAAAGCGCCTTTAGCTGGAATTCCATATCATGCACTAGAACCTTACTTAGCCAAGTTAGTAAAACAAGGTATCAAGGTTGCAATTTGTGAACAAATTGAAGATCCAAAGAAAGCAAAAGGTCTAGTAAAACGTGACGTTGTAAGGGTTATTACAGCAGGTACGTTGATTGAAAGTTCTATGCTAGATGAAAAGAATAATAATTATGTAATCAGTTTATATCCATACTCAGAAAAATTTGCGATAGCAGTTTGTGACATGTCTACTGGTGAATTCCAAACAATCGAATGCCAGGATTTTGACGAAGTTAAAAACCAAATCTCAAAACTGACACCATCTGAATGTATCGTACCTTACACATTAAACGTAAATAAAGAAATCATAAACGAACTAAACAAACATAATTTTACAATCAATAATTATGATGATAGACATTTCCAGAAAGAAAATGCTTACAAAACTCTTACTCAACATTTTCAAGTTTCAAACCTTGTAGGTTTTGGAATTGAAGATAAACCATTAAGTGTTTCTGCATCAGGTGCATTACTAAGTTATCTTTTAGATACGCAAAAAACTAATTTAACACATATTAACAAAGTTTCAACAATAAACTCCCAACAATATATGGCCTTAGATTCAAGTACGTTAAGAAACTTAGAACTAACCACAAACATTTTGGACAATTCAACTCGCGGAACTTTGCTAAGTGTTTTAGACAAAACCCAAAGTTCTATGGGTGCTAGATTAATGAAAAAAATAATTAAAGAACCTTTGTTAAATTTGGAAAAGATTAATAGAAGATTAGATGCTGTTGAAAATTTAGCAAAAAACCTTATAACAAAAGAAGAATTAGTTACAATTTTAAAACAACTTTCAGACTTACAACGATTAATCAGTAGGGTAAACTACGGTAACGCTAACGGACGAGATTTGATAGCTTTAAAAAACACTTTAATTTTAGTTCCATTCATAAAAAGAGAATTAGAAAAGTTTGATTCAATTTTACTTAAAAAGATCTCAGAATTCCCTGACGTTTCACAAGTTAGCAATTTAATTAAGGAAGCAATCAAGGAAGATCCCCCTGTTTCACTCCGTGAGGGCAACATAATCCAGTCAGAATTTAATGAAGAACTTAAACAATTGCACCATATTAGAAAAAATGGTAAATTGATAATAAAAGAAATTGAAGAACGTGAACGTCTTAAAACTGGAATTAAAAATCTTAAAGTCGGCTATAATCGAGTATTTGGTTATTTCTTAGAAGCGAACAAATCTAATTTACATTTAATACCAGATAATTATATTCGAAAACAAACAAAAATAAATTCTGAACGTTTCGTTACTGAAGAACTTAAAGAACAGGAATCATTAATTTTAGGTGCGCAAGAAAAGATTGAATCATTAGAATATGATTTATTTCAAAGCATTGTACAAGAAATATCTAAATCAACAGCACATATCCAAAAAATTTCAAACAACTTAGCCCAAATCGACGTTTTATGTTCTTTTGCAACTGTGGCAACTGAAAATAATTATGTTAAACCAAAAGTTACTAACGGCACTTTAATTTGTATGAAAGATAGTCGACATCCAGTTGTTGAGCAAATAGAAAAACTTTATGTCCCCAATGATATTACAATTGACAATTCAGAAATCATGATTATCACAGGACCTAACATGAGCGGTAAAAGTTCTGTTATGCGCCAAGTTACGTTAAACGTTCTTATGGCACAGATTGGAAGTTTTGTATCATGCTCAGAAGCAGAAATAAGTATAGTAGACAAAATTTTTACACGTATCGGTGCATATGATGATTTAACAATGGGCCAATCAACATTTATGGTTGAAATGAACGAAACAGCCAACATTTTAAATAATGCAACAGCTAAAAGTTTAATCATCTTAGACGAAATTGGAAGAGGAACATCAACGTTTGACGGCGTCAGCATTGCATGGTCAGTTGTTGAATACATTTATAATCATTTGAAAGCAAAAACACTTTTCGCAACGCACTACCATGTTTTGAACAAACTTGCCGAAAATTTTGAAAATATCCGGAACTATAATATTTTAGTAAAAGAAGAAAATGACGAAATTATTTTCTTAAGAAAATTAATTGAAGGCGGCACTGACCAAAGTTTCGGGGTACACGTAGCAAAATTAGCAGGGTTACCGCCAAAAGTTATTAAAAGAGCACAAGAAATTCAAAAAGACCTTGAATCAAAAGACAAAATGACTGAAAAAATTCAAGCTAAACAATTTGAGCATCAAAAAAGTTTATATGAGGTAAAAAATGGGTGACATTAAAGTTTTGGACGAAAATTTAATTAACAAAATTGCAGCAGGCGAAGTTATTGAACGACCAGCTTCAGTTATCAAAGAATTGATTGAAAATTCTATTGATGCTAACGCAACTCAAATTTCAATAGATATTGAACAAGCAGGAACTAAACTAATCCGAGTTAAAGATAATGGTAAAGGTATGGAAAACGAAGATGCAGAAAAATGTATTTTAAGACATGCAACAAGCAAAATTAAAACTGTTGAAGACCTTTTTGCAATTAACACCCTCGGTTTTCGTGGCGAAGCATTGGCAAGCATTGCAGCAGTATCAAACTTAACCATTACAACAAAACACGAGTTTAAAAATGAAGGTTTAGAAATTGAAATTGAAGGTGGTATCTTAAAAAATAAAAAATTAATTGGTTGTCCCATCGGAACAATCGTCGAAGTAAAAAATCTTTTCTTCAATACTCCAGTAAGAGAAAAATTTTTAGCAAAACCACAAACTGAAACTGCGCAGATAATAGATATTATATCAAGATACGCTTTAATCAACCCACAAATTTCATTCAAACTTGCACATAATAATCAAGCTTTAATCAACACAAATGCATCTTACGATGCTAAAGGAAACATAATCAATATCTACGGTCCAAATGTGGCACGAGATTTAATTATGGTAAAACATCTAACTCCAGACCTAAAAATTCACGGTTACATTTCAAAACCATCTTTAGTACGAAATGATAAAAGCCAACAATCAATTTTCGTAAACAAACGTTACATTAAAAATGAAACAATCACTAAAGCAATTTACGACGGATATCAAGGAATGATTTTTACAGGCAAACATCCCATCTTTCTCTTAGACATAATCATAAACCCAAAAAAGATAGACGTCAATGTACATCCTACAAAAGAAAAAATCAGACTAGAACAAGAGAACCTAGTTTACCAAACAATTTTCAACGCAATAAAAAGCACATTAAAACAAAACGATTTAACTTTCTTAGGTGATAGACTTGGCGGTTTAGTCGGGCAAAAACCAATTTCAAAAACAAACCTAAAAATAAAAGATCAAGGTGAAACCAAAATCCTAAACTTTGAAAATCAAGAAACATTCCAATCAGAACAAAAAAGTTTTGAAAACCTTCCAGAAATGAAACTGTTAGGCATTGTAAACAAAACATTTGCAATTGCAGAAACTAAAGAAGGTATATTATTGATAGACCAACATGTTGTACAAGAACGAGTTTTATACGAAAAATTCATGGAACAATTTAAAGAAAACAATGTTGAAACCCAACAACTCTTGTCAACAGAACTGATAGAACTTTCACCTAAAGAAACTTTAATTATAAATGAAAACATTAAAGAGTTTAAGAAACTCGGTTTTGACTTGGAAAATTTCGGCGACAATACATTTACTCTAAGATCTATACCCTCTTTATTCAATAAGCTACAATCTAAAGACCTTGTCAAAGATTTAACTGAAGAACTATTGAATAACCAAAAAAACAGCCTAGAAGAAACAAAAGAAGAAATCCTTATTAGAAAAGCATGCCGCTTCTCAATCAAAGCAGGCGATGAAATCACTTTATCATATCTAAGAAAACTTTTACTAGAACTGGATAAAACAAAAAACCCATACACCTGCCCTCACGGCAGACCAGTAATAATAAAAATTACATTATCTGACCTGGAAAAATTCTTCAGACGGAAAGCATAATTCGTTAAAATTTTAAAACTTTACGGGCTAATTCAACCAATAGAAAGACTTATATAATATTAAATGTCATTTTAAAGTAGTTACAAAAAGGAGACAAACAAAAATGATCGAAATCACTTGTAAACACTGTGGTGCACGTTACACTTCTGAAGAAAATGAAGCACCTACTGCATTAAAATGCGTTTGCGATTGTAGTAATTTTGCTTGCGCAGAATGTTAATAATTATTTTTTCTTTTTAGTTGTTATAATTTTTTCAGCTTGCTCTTTATCTTTTTCAGCAACTGGATCATAAAGTTCAATCCTCTCACCCGAAAAATAAATTCTAACTTTACCTGTTTCCTCACTTACTGTATAAGTTCTAATTGTTTCAGGCCTCATTGAATAACTATTTGCAGCTAAATGCCTAGTACTACAACCTTCATCAATTTCTCTGTTAGGGTGTTCAACTTCTAAATAAACACTAGCACCTAAAACTTGACCTGTGCGATCTACTATAATTGCCCCATCATGATATGTTGAATCAGGACGCATTAAACTTTCCAAAGTTTCTTGAAAATCATCTTGAAAAACTGTAAGTAACCTATCTTGTAAAGAGTTGATTCCTAATTGTCTTGCTGCTGGAACTCCTTGAAAATAATCTCCTAATGCAATTAACAAACCACCTTCTAACTCTCCTGTCACCCTTCTATCGGAAATGTTACAACAAATTTCTCTTAAACGATTCTTTACATTCTTAAGATCATCACTTAATTTAAATTGAGTTTCATATTCAATAGTCATATTTTTGTAATATTAAAATATCTATTTATAAAAATTTCTAGTCTAGAGAATTAATAATTGTCACAATAACATTTTTTCCGTTTTATTGGTTTAAGTGGGCCAAACTCTTTTACATAATATTCTTTCAAAATCCTTGTAACATAATTAATCTCTTTCCATCCTTTTTGTTCAAAATCAAACCGATTTTCCAAAATCGTTTGTACTCTCTGGGCATGAGCCAATTGAACTCGCATTCCTCCATAATCTTTTCCCCTAGCTAAATCAATCGCACTCCTAACATTCGTGTCATATTTTTCTATTAAATGAACTCGAAGATCTTCAGCTTCTCGTTCAATTAAATTCAAATCCAAGTAAGACATTTTATTTTTTTTATCTAATTCAACATCTAATCTCTTTCTTGCAGAATTTAAATTGGAAGTGATTAACAAATCTCTTTTCCTATTGATGCCAAGTTCCATTAATTCTTTCAAACATGTTTGAATCTGTGCATTATAAACATTAAACAAAGCTTCGTCACCTTTATCAGCAGCTTGGCTTACAAGATCTAACTTATTATACAATGCATTATCATAACATTTTAATTTTAAAGCAGATTTTAATCCATCAACATCTTCCTGTCTTTGTCCTTTTTCTAAAGCAAAATTTTCAAACTTTTCTAAAGCACCTGACAACAAAAACATTTGTCCGTTTTCAGCAATTATTTTAGCTTCTCTATAAGCCATAGTATCTGGATATTTTTCACATAAAATAGCTTGTTTTGTTGCTTCCAATTGTTCAGCTTCAAGGAAAAGTTGACCGATAGCAGTAGGCATCATATAATATGTCAATAATTCTTCACCTTCTTCATCTATTTCCCAAAAACTATCAAGAACCAAAAGATCTCCAACCTCATTTAAATATTCGTCCAAAGTCATTCCAGAATAATCAAGCAATTCCTCATCAATTAGTTCAAGTTCAAAAGTATCAGCTTCATAATTAAGTTGGTTTAAACGACCATAAAGAACATCTAACAATCGTTGAAAAGGGTTTATAAGATCTGCTTTTTCAATTTCTACGGAAGAAACACCTTTCTTTGCCATTTTCTATATTATTACCTCTTAAGTATTTTTATAAATGTTTTGTTTCTAAAACCAAAGCTATTTAAATAAGCTATTTAAAAGCAATATTTAATGGTTATTGAAGAAATCGCTCAAACCATAGGCCCTGTTCCTTCTGATAAAATTCGTGATATTATTAACCAATCAAACGAAAGAAAAGTTTTGTATCATGGAATAAAATATATAAAAAATGTGCCTAAGATTTTAGAAGAAGGTTTAAAACCTTTAACACCAGAAGGCGGTCAATGCAGTTTTTGGGCAACTGGAAAAAGTCTTTTCATACCAATGATGGATTCGCCTTTTTTTCATTACAGTGGTAGTTATAATCCTAAACAACCTGAATTAACCGAACTAAACTTAGCTTTTACTCTTTACGATAATCTGCAACAAGCAGGAATTGTTCTTCCAACATACGAAAACGATTCCCAGATTAGAATTCACGAAACAGTTCCAAAAAATTTATTCACAATCTTACAAGTAAAATTTTATCATGTTCCAAAAGTACGAAGAGCTAACAGACAAACTGCTGAGATTGAACTTTTAGATTTAATCAAGCAGTTACTTCAATATCCTGACCTTTTAACTCCAATTTATACAAGCCAAATAAGTTTTTAGACAGATTTCTGATACCTAAACTTACCTTTATACACTGAATGTCCTTCCATTCTAACAAAAGCAAGTTGTGCTATACGCAACCCAGGTTTAATCACTAAAGTTTGATTAGAAATATTTTTTATTTCAAAAATTTGTTTATTTTTACATCCAGGTTGAATAAAGGAAGCAGTAGCATGTATCAACAAACCTAAACGTGCAAACCGTGTACGACCACCCAACAAACCAAAAACATTGTCAGGAAGTTTCAGAATCTCTTTAGTTTCCCCTAAAACAAAATCACCTGGTTCAAGTTCTAATTTTTTCAACCGTTTCTTGAAAGTAATTTTCTTGTAATCATAATTTTCAGTTAAATTAATCTTTTTATGGTCTTTAAAAAACCTAAATTCCTTACCTAATGTCAAGTCAACTGAAGCTGCACCTATTTGAGAATTTTTAAAAGGTTTAATCTGAATATCGCCAAATTTTAAAGATTCAAGAATCTCACCCCGACTTAATATCATACTTCTAATTAACGTGTCGAGAATATATATAGTTTTTGTTTGATAAAAGCTTAAATAATGATAAATTCTATTAATATTAAGTCATGGTCGACTTATATCGCTGTCCTAAAGATGTACGAGATGGTGCATTCAAAATTGCGAAATTTCTTTACAATTCCGGTGTAAAACCGACAATAACTTTCGGTGTAGCGCGTGGAGGCATGACTGTTGCTTTACCAATCCATGAATATTTCAAATATATGTATGACAAAACAGAAAACGATGTTGTTTTTGGTATTATCGGTGCAGGATCTTATGAAGGTAAAGAACAAAAAGACGTTAAAGTTTATGGCTGGGTACCCGAATTAAAACAAATTACTGAAAAAGATAGAATACTTTTAATTGATGATATTATTGACCAACGTACAACAATGCAAACTTTAGTAGAAACCTTAGAAAAAGAAACACCTTTAAGAAGAGATTTTTCTAAACCATTAAGAGAACGACAAATTATAGTAATTTCTGATTGTTTCAAAGATAAACCCGAGTTTAAACATTTAGAATTAGGAAAACCAGATGTTTACTCTTTACTCATAGAACCACCCATGGCTTGGGTACAATTCTTATCCCACGAAATGATAGGTTTAGAACCAGAAACTATAAAAGAACGTTATAGATTTGATGTATAAAAGATGTATGACTCAATTATTATTGGCGCCGGTCCAGCCGGTTTGTTCGCAGCTTACAAGCTTATTGGAAAAAAAGTTTTGTTAATTGAAAAAGGATATCGGCCAAAGGAACGCGCAGCACACATGCAAGAAAAACGTTTAATGCATAATGGCATTTCTAACATAATGAGTGGCGTTGGCGGTGCAGGTTTATTCTCAGACGGTAAACTAAATTTCATTCCTACGTTAGGCAAAACAGATTTAACACAATTCATGGATAAGAATCAAGCACAAGCTTTGATAGACGAAACTGAAGCCATATTTAACAGATTTGGTATGGACGGAGACGTATACCCTACAAACATGGACGAAGCTTTAAACATAAAAACTAAAGCTAAAATGCACGATATAGATTTACTTATAATCAAACAAAAACATTTAGGGTCAGATAAACTACCAGATTATATGGAAAATATGTTAACTTATTTAGAACAAAATGGTATTGAAGTTAAAACCGGCGAAAATGTAGTAGACTTTTTAATTGAAAATAATCAATCAAAAGGTATCAAAACTAAAACAAACATTTATTATTCTAACAATATCATTGCCGCACCAGGACGCGTAGGTTCAAAATGGTTATACCAAAAAGCAAAAGATATGAACCTTAAAGTCAAGTATCGCGCAGTTGAAGTTGGTGTTAGAATAGAAATGCCTAAAGAAATTCTGGATAAAATAACTGATGTAATTTATGATCCTACATTTTTTATTCAAACACCAACATATGACGACACGGTCAGAACTTTTTGCACTAATAAGCAAGGTTTTGTTGCACAAGAAAATTATGACGATTTTGTTTGTGTTAACGGCCACGCCGAAAAAAAACGTAAATCTAACGCTTCAAATTTTGCTTTTCTTAGTAAAGTAGAATTAACTGAACCCATCGACGACACTTACAAATACGGTAAATCAATTTGTAAATTAGCTAACACTATTGGTGGAGGTAAACCTATTATACAACGTTTAGGCGATTTAAAACGCGGTCGAAGAAGCACATGGAACAGAATACAGAAGTGCGGGTTTGAACCCACTTTAAAAGATGTAACACCTGGCGACATCAGTATGGCGTTACCTAAAAGGATTGTTACTAACTTGGTGGAAGGTTTAGACAAGATGGACAAAATAATTCCAGGCATAGCAAACAACTCAACTTTACTTTACGCTCCAGAAATAAAATTCTTTTCAACACAAATCGAAACAAATAAGCAATTAGAGACAAGCATACAAGGTTTGTTTGTTGCTGGCGACGGTGCAGGTGTTTCAGGTAACATTGTAGGCGCTGCTGCTACAGGCATTTTGGCAGCTGAAGGTGTAAAGAAAAGATTAAATACATCTCTCAACATTACTTCTTTATGAAAGATTATTATTCAGTCATTGCCAAAGGCTATAATGTTTTACACGAAAAAGAACAATTAAAAAAGATTTTTATGATTAAATCAAAATTGCAACCTAAAGGTTTTATCTTAGACATTGGTTGCGGCACAGGTATTTCTTCTAAATGGAAACATTGTATAGGAATTGACCCTTCTTTGGGTATGTTAAAACATTCTAAAAAAAATAAAATTTGTGCCAAAGCTGAAGCTTTACCATTCAAAAACAAATCTTTTGACACTATTATTTCGATAACAGCACTACATCATACTGACATTGATAAAGTTGTTAAAGAAATTAAACGCGTAGCTAAACCAAAAGCAAAACTTGCGTTAACAATTTTAAAAAAATCTAAAAAAAGTAAACAGTCAATTAATAAACTAAAAAAATCCTTTAAACTAAAACAATACGAAGAAAATAAAGATTATATTCTCATCGGTTCAATTTCATAAGAACAAATTTCTTAACTTCAAAAAATACAAAACCTAAGCTACTTACTAAAATAATGTAAACCCAGTCTGTTAAACCTAACGGTACAACTTTGAAAAACGTTGCCAATGGAGTATACAAGATTAATAACTGTAACAAGATAGAAATTGCTACTGCACCCACAAGATATTTATTTGAAAATAATCCAATTTTCCAAATAGGCTGTTTCTCTGACCTACAACTAAATACTAACCATAACTCAAAAAATATTATTACCATGAAAACCATTGTTCTTGCTTTGTCTAACGGTCCAGTAAAATAGAATAATAAAAATGTCCCTAAAGATACTAGAAACGCAATTATTGTTGCTATCACTAAAAAGTTTTTTATACCATGAAAAATCGTTTCATTCGGGTGACGTGGTTTACGCTGCATGAGGCCATTACAAGGAGGATCCACAGCTAACGCTAAAGCAGGTAATCCATCAGTAATCAAATTTAACCATAATATTTGTACAGGCAAAATCGGCAAAGGTAATCCAACAAGAATTGATGAAAAAATTAAAGCAACTTCTCCAGCATTTGCTGATAATAAAAATTTCAAAAATTTCTTAATATTATCATAAATTTCTCGACCAGATTTAACTGCGACAACAATTGTTGCAAAACTATCATCTAAAAGAATCATATCAGCAACATCACGCGATAAGTCAGTACCTTTTACACTCATTGCAATACCAATATTAGATTTTTTTAAGGCAGGAGCATCGTTAACACCGTCGCCAGTCATAGCAACAATTTCCCCATTTTTCTGTAACGCATCAAGGATTAACACTTTTTGTTCTGAAGAAACACGCGCAAAAATGTTAACTTCTTTCACAACTTTACATAATTGTTCACTGTTAAGAAACTCTAAATCAGTCCCACTCATTGCTTTACCTTTAATATTAACCTTAGCTGCAATTGCTTTTGCAGTAGCTAAATTATCACCTGTTATCATGATAGGTCTAATACCTGCAATACGACATAAATTAATAGCTGCCATCACTTCTTTCCGAGGAGGATCTAGCATAGCCATTAGACCTAAAAATTCTAAGCCCTTCATACCTTTTTTACTCGTAGCTATAGCTAACACACGCAACGCGTCATTACCCATACGCTCAATTTGTTTTTCGATACGTTCTTTATCACGAGAAATCAAACGACGTTTTTTACCCTCAATAGAAATATAATCACACATTGCCAAAATTTTTTCTGGTGCACCTTTAATAAAAGTCGTACCATCTTTATGCGTTGTTGTCATAAATTTTTTGTTAGAATCAAACGGCACTTCCTTAACACGATCTTCCCTACCTTTAATTTTCGCTTTAGCAGCAGCAACTACCAACGCAATTTCAGTTGGATCGCCAACATTTACAGTAGCATTATTACACGATGCTGCAGCTGTTAATAAAAGTTCTAAAGGATAAGGATCAATCTTTTTACCTTTAAACAAAAAGTGTCCTTCAATAGAATAACCTTTACCAGTAACATTAAACAATTTATTATTGGCATAAATTTCTGTAACAGTCATTTCATTACGCGTAATTGTACCCGTTTTATCAGAACAAATCACTGTAACACTACCTAAAGTTTCAACAGCTTTTAACCTTCTAACTAAAGCTTTACGCTTAAGCATTTGTTTAACACCTAAAGCTAAAGTAATTGTAACAACTGCAGGCAAACCTTCAGGTATGGCTGCGACAGATAAACTGATAGAAGTTAACATCATTTCAAATAAATTATGTGACCAAAAATAGCCTAAAACAAAAACTAAGACAGCTATAATCCCAACAATTAACGCCAACCATTTCGCTAATTTAGCCAAACTTTTTTGTAATGGCGTTTTACTAATATCAATTGTTTGAACAAGAGTAGCAATTTTACCAATTTCAGTTTCGTAACCCGTTGCAGTCACAATAGCTTCAGCTCTCCCTGAAGTTATAATCGTACTAGCAAAAACCATATTTTTCCGGTCAGCCAAAATAGTTTTATTAGGTAAAATATCAATTTTCTTAGCAACAGGCACTGACTCTCCAGTAAGCGATGCTTCATCAACATACAAACTAACACATTTTATCAAACGTGCGTCAGCTGCAATTTTATCACCAGATTCTAAAATTAAAATATCACCAGGTACAACTTCCGAAGCATCAATTTCAATAATCTTACCATTGCGCCTAACCTTAGCCTTATGCGGCGCCATTTTTTTCAAAAGCTGAATCGCTTTCTCAGCCTTATATTCTTGCACAAAAGCAAAAGTCGCGTTAAGAACCAATATTACACCAATAATAACAGCGTCAACTATTTCACCTAATAAGAATGCAATAACCATTGCAACAATAAGAATAATCACTAATAAATCTGTGAATTGTTTAAGAAAAATTATAAAAGGCGATATTGTTTTTTCTTTTCGAAAAAGGTTTTTACCATACTTTTCCAATCGTTGAGAAACTTGTTTTTCAGAAAGACCTTTTTCAGAAGAACTCAAACTTTTAAAAACTTCTTTTAATGGTGCTGCATGCATAAAAATACTATATATTTACAGGTTTTTAAAAATTACTAAAAAATCCAGCCGCATTACTCATCGACTTATCCTCTTTTTTGTTATCAGTTATAGGTGGTTCAGGACTAGGCTGAAATTTTTCTTTAGCTTTTTCTGGCCAAGGTTTAGTAAAAATCTCTTTCTTCGGTTCTTCAAACTTAGGTATCGCAAACTCACCTTTTTTACTTATACCAAAAAACTGTTTTTCCTTTTCCTCAACTTTCTTAATATCTTTCAAAATTCTTTCACGAAAATCTTTAAGATCATTTTCATGCGCAAGCTTATCTTTAAACTTTTTAACAGTGCCAGAAACTTTCTTAGGCACATTTTCAATATCAATACTATGCTTTTGAAATTTTCTATTCCTAATATGTTTTTTGCTCGGAAAAATTTCGCGCCAAATACTTCGGCCACCTTTCTTTGTATCAATATAAAACTTATAAGCCATATAAACTAATAATAAAATGAATAAAATTAAAATCAAAGTATAAAGCCAGTCAAGGGAAGCACGAGTTTTTCCTCCAATAACTTCAACGTCATTAAACACGTTATCGCCAACAGTAACAGTATAAATTCCTGAAGGAACTTCGTCAGGCATATAAATTTCCAAAATTTCACCAACATCTAAAGAGTTACGTTTACTTATTGTATAATCAGCAAGGCCAGAGTCAAACAAAATTTCAATATCCTCTTTATACTTCATATTACCAGTATTTTCAATCAGAATTGTTTGGTTATCTAAAGTAACAGTTAAATCATAAAGTTGACCAATCTTAACAATTTCACGCACAGTAACATCGTCGATTGACATTTGCAAGTGCCATATTCCTGGCTCAGCCGTCGACGGAAACGCAAGCTCCATTTCTTCACCAGCCAATGCAGTGTCAACAGAAAGCAATTCATCATTAGGATCATACAAACTTACACCCATCTCTCCACCCATTTGATCGTTAGCCTGATCATAAATAACTGCTGAAAACTTTAAAGTTTCGCCTGGAATAACTTCGTTATCTTCAATAGTCATATTAATTTTTGAAGCAACTGCAATAATGTTAATGTTAAGGTTAGAAGTACCAGAGTTACCTAAACCATCAGTCACCTCCGCGTAAACAGTTTGCGTACCAGATTTAATGTATGAAGGCACAACTAAGTTATATTCGTAAACGCCGTTGTCCAACAATGTAGTATAAACATCATTACCTAAACGAATTTGAACCATACCTTCTGTCACGGGAGTTTGTAAGATTGTTTTAACTTCACCAAACACTTCCAAAGTTTCGCTCGGCCTTAAAGAACCTTGCAAAGTTTTAAAGAAAATATAAAGTTCATCAACTAAAGTAAAAGTTGCAGCATCAACAAACAACTGTTCGTTACCATAAATATCTCGCACAAGAATGTCAAGATCATAACGTCCAGATGTTGAAGGCGTCGCTTCATGAACATAATAAAGAACAGTATTAAAATCAACAATATCTATAAGATACTTTGAATCATTTTGCTTAAAATATATCTCAGCTGAAGCAGTCACACCAGTATTATCAAGCTTAGTTACTGTAGCTGTCAAAACCATGTTACTTCCAACTTGTACCATTTGTTCTTCAATATCAAAAATTCCGTAAAGTTCTTTAGTAACTTGGAACGGATCAGTTGACGTAGCTGCAAACACATTATTACCACTATCAATAATTTCTGCCTGAATACTACACGCGCCAGTCATTGAAGATGAAAGAGTTAATGTTGGAACAGAAAAATCGTTAGGAAAAAACAACTGCTGCCCTGACAACATATTAACTGCGACTCTTTGCAACTCATAAGTTGTATTTTCACAAATCACTGAAAAACCTAGGTATGCGTTAATATCAACATCAGCAAAAATATAACCTGACGGGATAATCTTATCACCTAAATTATAAGCTTCATTTGAAGGATTATTCAAGCTAACAGTAGTAGCTGTTACACAAGGTAAAATTAAAATTAATAAAATTAAAACAACTAGACCCCTTTTCATGTATATTTATTAATCGTTTATGTATTTAAAAAGTTTACTATCATAATGTTTAAATAATGGTTCAAATTTAAAACAAACTTAAATGGTTCAAGATATTAAAGATTTGGTTGAAGAATTAAAAAAATCTGAAAAGTATAAAGATTTTTCATCTAAACATAGTGAAGCTTATTTAACTTCAGCCTTTTATATGGCACCTGTTAACGAAAAACCAAAATGGACATTAGGTTTTTTTGATAAAGAAGAACATAAACTTACATCATTTGTTATTGATAATGGTGTTAAGATTTTTCCATCCCAACAAGTCATGCAAAAAGAAAAAAAAGAAGTTAAGAGATTAGATTTAAATTCTATTAAAGTTACGTTGGAAAAAGCTAAAGAAATAGTTGAACAATTTCAGAAAGAAAAATATCCTTACGAAGGCCCCGATAAAATGATTATTGTGTTACAAGTTATTAACGATATAACTGTATGGAACATTTCCTATCTAACAACAGGTTTAAAATTATTGAATATTAAAGTAAATGCTATTAGTGGAGATGTGATTGAAGATTCTATAGAGAACTTGTTAAAAACAGGATCAGCTTAAAATTAAGATTTTCTTTTTAGAGGTTTTACCTTTAACAATTTTAACTTTTTTCTTAAAATGTTTAGTTAAGAAATTGATTAATTCAATATTAGCTTTATTATTTTCAGGGGAAGCCTTAACATCAATTTTATAATTATTATCGTTTTGAGATGTAATTTTAGTTTTAGATGCATTTGGTTTAACTGTTACTTCAATTTGCATAATTAAAAGAAGTTTTAATCATTTTTATATGTATTCAAAACATCCTCTTCCATAAAATGCAATTCTCCAGGAACAATTAAACATTGTGGGAAGAGGTTTATTTTTTCATTAAGAAGTTCTTTAGCTTTTCCTACAACAATTTTTTGATATTTAGAACCTAACTGTGCACAACCAACACAAAGTGTATCTTCAGTAAATACATTTTCATCTTTTCCTAATTTTAGCAAGAATTGAATAGCTTCATTAAAAGTCATAAATTTATTTTGTTCTGGTCTAAGATCTAATAAAAACAATGTATGAAGTTTATCATTTTGTTTTAGAACATTATAAGGAGTAACCACATTTTCAGTTTCAAATGGTACGGAAGTAGTTTTTCCAAATTTATATAAAGACAAACCAGTCATACCTACAGCTGTAAGTATTGAAGCATTATGTATGATTTCAATTGGAATGTCAAGTTCTTTAGCTCGCAGCATTATATCAATATGAGTGGTTGCACCAAAAACATCACCTATGATTAGAAGAGCTACATTTTGAGTTTTAGCTTTCTCTAAAAGTTCTGTACCAGATTCAACTAATTCTCTGTTAGCTAAGATAATTGGTTTATTATATAGATCTTCCAAGGCTTTTAACTCACATGTTAATTTAGAAGTATAGTTTTCTAGATAGACGAAATCAGCCTTTTTAACCAATTCTAAACCATTTAACGTGATATCCTTCTGATCATTTAATCCTAATCCAATCAAATATAATGCCATTTTCAAAGATTGCAACAATCATAATCCTTTATAAATGCTTTCATTTAACTACTCTTTAGTAACAACTAAACAAAAGATTTATATATTAGTAAATTCCCCGAATATATATGAAATATCCCAATCTAACCCAAGATAGAAAAAAGTTTATTGATGGTCTAACCAGGTCATTATTTGATGATTATGGACGAGGTAAAGATGCTAAACTTGAAAAGTTAGGCGAAGATAGAGGAATTACTTTTCTTCGTGATGACAGGTTTGTTACACCTTTCACAACATATCTGGGTCCTTTAGGATTAGACACTTATGTAGTTTGTTTACCCAGATCTTTTGAACATCCTATCACAACTGCTCACGAAATTGGACATGTTATTTTAAACCATTTAACTAATGAAGGAGAATCAGATGTTGTAGAAGATGAAGCATGGTATTTCTCCCAAAGAATGACTGGTAAAGCTGTAGATTTAGATTTCTATAGTGCATACCAAGATTTTCTTAAAACTGTTAATCCAACCTATGTTGAAATGGAAGAGTTACCTCTAGAAGAACTTAGCGAATATCGAGCAAGAATCATTATGGGATATTTATTGCAAGATGAAAAATAAAAAAATAGTTGAAGGTTTAGTAGGATTATTACGACAACAATTTCCTAAAGAAGATAGTCTTGACTGGAAAGCTATTGCAGAAAAATATAATTTTCATTATTTAGTCCATAAAAGATTTTATAATCCTGTTAGTGGAAGATTTAAAGATGAAAGCCGACATTATGATCCTGCAAAAAAACAATTAGGAAAAGAAAAAAAATATTTTATTGCAGTTCCACCTGTTGAAGAGTTAGAGGGAAATGAGTTCGCAACAGCACACGAAATCGCACATGTGTTGCTAGGTCATTGTACACCGCAACAAAAAACAAAACCTGACCCAGAAAAAGAAGCTGAAGCAAATTATTTTGCACAGCTTATAACAAATACAACATTAAAAGAATTTATTCCAATTTTAGAAAGATATGGTAAACAACTAAAAGATCCATTTGCAAAAGCTGCTTATGACTCAAGATCACAAGTAGTTGAAGAGAATTTTAGAACTAGAACTATTTTAGAATTAATTTGCAATGGTGAACCTAAAACTTTATATTTATAATTTTATTCTAAAAAACTTATGATTACACAAGAAGAAAGAATTATTCTTGATTATCCTAACGCATTAGTTGATAAGTTTGAAAATAATTTAGAAAGTGAAATTCAAAACCAAATCCAAACACTACACGGAACAGAAAGAGATTTCAAACTTTACAAAAAAACTTTAATGTTTGATGCTAAACTATTTTTCTTAACATACAGACATTTAGATGAAATGCTGCAATGGCTTGACATAGGTTGTGGGAGTGGTATTTGCCTTAGCCAAATGTTTGAATGGGCATACAACGAACATATTCCTTTAACCATTGACGCTATTGACATCAGAAACGATTTATGGATACCTGAACATAGAATAAATTTTCAACAAATGGATGCACAAAATTTTCAATCAGAACCAAAATATCATTTAATAACTTCTTGTTGGGCATTGCCTTACATGAAAAACCAGCTAGAAACTTTAACAAACATTTACAATGCTCTTTTACCTAGGGGTTATGCAGTAATTAACGTCAGACCAAAACAAATTATAATCAATGATAAACCTTTAGGAAAAGATATTTTTTCAAAAAGAATTAAACGTGCAAACGGAGTAACATGGTTAAACCAATTAGAACAAGAACATCCTAAAGATACTTACACAATCTTCATGGAAAAAGGAAATAAACAATTGGATTTAAAAGATGTAATCCAAGTTTACGCGCAACGACCTTCCAATTCTCTACCTGAATCAAACACATTTTCAACAACTTATATGACCCGAAGGCATATTAGAAAATTAATAAAACAAAAATATTGAATAATTAACTGTGCATATTGTGCATATATAACATATAACGAAAATCTTTTTAAATTCTAAAAAATAAAAATTCGCAGAGGTATCAAAATGATAAGAAAATTTCTAAACAAAACTTTACCAAGCTTAGCATTTATAGCAGCATTAGCCGTAACGCCCGCATTTGCACACCATGGCAAACACAGGCATCCTAGACACTCACATCATCCACATAAACAACATGTTATACATCCTAAACCACACCTTAACTGGGCAATCGACGTTTTAGATTATAACGATCAAGTTTGTGGCCCTTACTTAACAACAGGTAAAAGAGATGGTCGGAGTGCTGAAATCGAACCTGGTAGAACTGAATATACAATTGAACACGGGCATATGATTGCACATGATGTTCCAAGAGGTTACATAATCTTAGATATGGGTAAACCTATATATGACCTAGAAAATAAAAGAGATTTAGTTGTACACGGTTCAGGTGGCGAATACCTTATATCTGTCCAAGATGTTCAAGGAAACTGGCGACAGTTAGACTATGGTTACAATGAATCGCGGTTTGAACTACCAGATGATATTAAGGTAACAACTATAGTTAAGATTGAAGCAACTGGTTACGAACCTGCTTTAATTGATTCTGTACGGGCTATAAAGCCCTAATTTTTTCTATATTATAACAAAACCAAAACCTTTATAAACAAAGTTTTATTACTTTTGGCACATAAGGAGAGAAAGGAAGAGATTTTATCTTTCTAAGGTAATATGAAACCATTTTTACCCAGTTTAAGGGAAAAGAAACGTTATCTCGTTTATGAGGTTGAAGCTGAAGACAAGGTTGATTTCAAGGAATTAACACAAGAGATTCAATCTTCGATTAAAAATTTTATCGGAGATTTCGGCTTAGCTCAAGCAGGTTTGATAGCCCTTCCCGACTGGAACAACAACAGAGGTATCATAAAAGTTAACACAAAGGAACTTGACAAAATTAAAACTTCTCTCAGTTTAATTAAAGACGTAAACGGTAAACCCGTAATAATCAAAACTATCGCCGTTTCAGGCGTGATAGATAAAGCTAAAAAAGAGTTAGAAAAGGAGGAAAAATAAAATGGAACAAATGACACATCAAATGATGGGGTATGATAGAACAAGTACCATGTTTAGTCCAGACGGACGATTATTACAAGTTGAATATGCTAAGGAAGCTGTAAGGCAAGGTTCAACTGCTATAGGTTTAGTTTGTAAAGATGGTGTTCTTTTAATCGCAGATAAAAGAGTAGTAGACAAACTTATGGTAGGAACTTCTGTTGAAAAAATCTTCCAAATTGACGATCATATCGGCGCAACTGCTACAGGTTTTGTAATGGACGGTCGAGTTTTAATTGAAAAAGCACAAGTCATGGCGCAACAGCACCGTGTAACTTATGCAGTACCAATTGAAACACCTAGTTTAGTAAAAGAAGTAGCTGACATGAAACAGTTTTATACTCAATACGGCGGAGCACGACCGTTTGGTGTATCTATCCTGTTCATCGGCGTTGACGACGGACACCCTAAACTATTCGTGACAGACCCTACAGGAATCTTTTTCGAGTTTAAAGCAACTGCTATAGGTGAAGGCGAAGTTGAAGCTAAAGAATTCTTAAGAAAAACTTACAAGGAAACAATGAATATTGAAGAAGGAGCAGCTACGGCTATGCAAGCTTTGAAAAAAGTTTTAGGAAAAGAATTCGACATTAGAAGAATCGATGGCGCTTACATTAAAACTGCTGAAAAACAATTTCACAGAATGGACAAAAGATTATTACGAGGATAAAAAATGGTTGACATTGACAAAGCAATAATTGCAAGGTATAAACATGACGGCAAAGAGTTTGAAATCTTAGTCGACTGTGACAAAGCCCTTGAATTAAGAGAAGGTAAAGAAATTAATATTGAAGATGTTCTTGCAACACGAGATATATACTCAGATACTCGAGCAGCTAAACATGCGTCTGAAAATGATATCAGAGAGGTGTTTGAGACTAACGATCCACTAAAAGTTGCAGAAATAATCATCAAGAAAGGCGAAATTCAATTAACAGCTGAACATAAACGCCGACTAAAAGATGAAAAAACTAAACAAATTGTTTACCTGATTCACAAGAATGCAATCAATCCACAAACCGATACACCTCATCCGCCACAAAGAATTGAAAATGCAATGGATGAAGCTAAGGTTAAGGTTGACGAATTTCTTCCGGCTGAAAAACAAATGCAAGACGTTGTAAAAAAAATAAGTTCAATATTGCCAATAAAAATCGAAACACGAGAAATTTCTATACGTGTACCTGCCGAATTTGCAGGTAAAGCTTACGCTCCGTTAAAACAATTTGGTAGATATTTAAGAGACCAATGGGACAACGACGGTTCATTAGTATTACACATAGAAATTCCTGCAGGGTTGCAAGAAGAGCTTACAAATACAGTGAACAAGCTCACGCAAGGCCAAGCAGAAATCACAATCGAAAAAAAAATATAAGGAGATAAAATAAAATGGGAAATTTATTAATTAAAGAAAAAACAATAGTAGTACCAGGCGACACTGTCGCTACAGGCATGGATTTTCTTCCCGCAAGCGGAATGTTCCGTGAAGGAGAAAATATTATTTGTATGCAGGTAGGATTGTTATCAGTAAACGGAAGGTTAGTAAAAGTTATTCCGTTGAAAGGCTTGTACATACCAAAAAAAGATGACATTGTCATCGGACGAATTACCGATGTTGGTTACACCAACTGGTTTGTAGACGTAGGTTACGCTAATGAGGCTAGTTTATCAATGAAAGATGCTTCCTCAGACTACATTGAACGTGGCGCTAACTTAACAGATTATTTCGCACACAACGATTTTATTCTGACTAAGATAACGAACGTAACACAATCTAAATCAATCGACTTAACCATGCGCGGTCCAGGTTTAAGGAAACTACACGAAGGCATAATCATTAAAGTTATGGCGACAAAAGTTCCTCGAATAGTAGGACGGCAAGGCAGCATGATTTCTATGATTAAAGAAAAAACAGGTTGTCAAATTAGCGCAGGCCAAAACGGTTTAATTTGGATAAATGATAAAGAACCTAAAAATGTTAAATTAGCAATTGACACAATTAGGCTTATTGAACAAGAAGCACATACTTCAGGTTTAACTGAAAAAATTAAAACGTTTCTTGAGAAAGGAGGCAAAAAATGAAATATGAAAAACGATCAGACGGTAGAAAGTTTGACGAAACTCGGCCTCTAAAAGCAGAAGTTAGTGTTGTACCCAATGCTAGAGGTTCAGCACGGTTTATAATCGGCAAAACTGTTGCAGTTGCAGCAGTTTACGGGCCAAGAGAATTACATCCTCGGTTTTTGCAAGATCCAGCAAAAGGTAAACTACGTTGCAACTATAACATGATGGCATTTTCCGGTTCAGGCAACAGGGTTAGACCAGGTCCAAGCAGACGTTCAAAAGAAATTAGTATGGTAACTGAAAAAGCTTTGAGCGAAGTAATGGACTTAAGTGCATTTCCAAAAACAGTTGTAGATGTTTACATTGAACTTGAACAAACTGACGCAGGCACACGATGCGCAGGCATATGTGCAGCAGCATTAGCACTTGCAGATGCAGGCTTTCCAATGAAAGACCTTATTGCAGCTGTATCATGTGGTGTTGTTGGTGGCCAACCCCTTGTAGACTTAGATTATACTGAAGAAGCTTTTGAAGGCATTTCAGTTGACATTCCAATTGCAATGATGCCAAGGACAGGTAAAGTTACGTTGTTACAGTTAGACGGCGAGCTTACACCTGAAGAATTAAAAAAAGCATTAGAGTTTGGTAAAAAAGGTTGTCAACAGATTTACGAAATCCAAAAAAAAGCTTTGAGAGACAAATATTCCAGGGAGGAAAAATAAAATGTTAACAAACGATTATATCACGTCACTTGCTAAGACAGGCAAACGTCTTGACACACGTAAAATGGACGAGTATCGTAAGATCCAAGTTGAATATGGCGTGTCAAGCAAATCAGCTGAAGGCTCAGCCCGTGTCAAGATTGGCGAAACAGAAATTATTGCCGGTGTAAAAATAGATGTTGGAACACCATACCCTGACAAAATGGACGAAGGTACTATTATGGTAAACGCAGAATTGTTACCAATGTCTTCACCAAGATATGAATCAGGACCGCCTAGCATAGACTCAATCGAAATTTCAAGAGTTGTTGATAGAGGCATTCGAGAATGTCACGCTTTAGACTTCAAAAAACTTTGTATTGTAGCAGGCGAAAAAGTTTGGATGGTTTTCATTGACATTTATCCAATCAACGCTGACGGTAACTTGTTTGACGCATGCGCATTAGCAGCAATAGCAGCTTTAAAAGATGCTAAATTCCCTGCTTTGGATAAAGACAACAACATTGACTACAAAACCAGGACTAAAAATCCGTTACCAATTTCAAAGCTTCCTGTAAGTTGTACAGTGTTAAAAGTTGGCGGCCAATTTTTGGTAGATCCAAGCATAGAAGAAGAAGATGCAGCTACTGCCCGATTAACAATTGCTTTCACTGACAGCGGCAATATTTGCGCGATGCAGAAAGGCGGCGACGAATCTATTACTTTTGAAGAAGTTTCAAAAATGGTAGACTTTGCTAAAAAAGCTACTGAACAAATGAGGAAAGCTTTATAAAAATGATGCAATTGACTAAATATGAAAAAGCACGTGTTATTGGTGCTCGTGCGTTGCAGTTAGCAATGGGCGCGCCAATGATACTTAAGCTGTCTAAAAAAGATTTGGAAGATATGCACTACAATTTCGTTAGTTTAGCTAAACGCGAATTTGAGCAAGATAAATTGCCTATTACAATTAAAAGGCCGTTACCTACAAAGACAGCTGAATAAATTTTTTATTTTTTTATTTTACTATTTTCTCTAGGAGGTTGTAAATTCTTTCCTCTATCTGATAAATCTTCAGGTAAATAATCATCAGGTAAATTAGGTTCAGATTCTAATGTAATAACAGGGAATGAATATTGTGGTTCTATTGGAGTGGCAGATTGTGATATATCTATTTCATTTTCTAATAATGTTGTTGAAGTAGTTGGAGCAAGACGTCTTCTCTTCCGCTTTAAAACTTCAGGAGAAGGATGACCTTTTATTGTAATCATATTAACTTAAAAAACCAATATAAGTTATATATAAAAGTAATCTTTGAAACATTCCATTAAGCCATAAGGCAAAAACCAAAAAGAAACCCTTTTATAGCTAAAAATCAATAGTTAATTCATATGATCATCCGCTCAGTTAAAGCTCGTATAATAAATAATTCTAGAAAAAAACCTGCTATTGAAATAATCATAAACAAAAAATTCAAAGCTTCAGCACCTTCAGGTGCATCCACAGGCACACACGAAGTGCAAGCTTTCCCTTCTCAAGGCATAAAATTCGTAGTAAAATACATTAACAAATCAAATTTATTCAAGGGAATAAGAATAAATGAATTTAAAGATTTAAAAATTTTTGATAATTTATTACCTATTTTAGGTGGTAATCCAGTAATAGCTTTACAATTTGCAGCGTTAAAAGCAGTTTCAAATAATAAAATTTACAAATTTCTTAACCCTAAAGCAAAACATTTACCTATACCTTTAGGAAACTGTGTGGGTGGCGGTGCACATTCTAAAGAATCCACATTAGACATTCAAGAATATCTTTTAATACCACAATTAAAATCTTTCAAAGAAAATGCTAACCTCAATGATAAAATCTATGAAAAATTAAAAAAAGTTTTAAAAACAAAAAAAACTACCGACGAAAGCGCTTTAATACCCAAAGAATCTGACATTGAAGTATTTAAAATAATTAAAGAAGTAATCAAAAATCATCCTATGAAATTAGGAATTGACATGGCTGCGTCACAATTTTACAAAGAACCTTACTACGTTTACAAAAATTTTAACAAAAAGAAAAAAATAATGAAATTAAACAGAGAGAAACAAATTAAGTTTGTCAATGAATTAATAAAAGATTATGATTTAATTTACGTTGAAGATCCGTTACACGAAGAAGATTTTAAAGGTTTCAAACATATAAAAAATACTTTAAACTGTGGTGACGATCTTATAGCAACAGACTTGCAACGATTAAAACGTGCTAAAAAAGGTATAAATTGTGTAATAATCAAACCTAACCAAATAGGTTCATTAATAAAAACAAAAGAAATTGTAGATTTCGCGCACAACAATAATATCACTACAGTAATTTCTCACAGGTCAGGCGAAACCATGGATACAACAATTGCACATTTAGCAGTAGCATGGAACATTCCATATATCAAATGCGGTATTAAAGGTAAAGAACGTATTGCTAAGATCAAAGAATTAATTAAAATTGAAAAACAAATAAAATGAGAAAGCCAACAATAGGATTATGTTTACCATCAGGCGGTGCGAAAGGTATAAGTTACATTGGCGTTCTAAAAGTTTTCGAAAAACATGGAATAAAAGTTTCAAGAATTTCAGGTTCAAGTATTGGTGCAATAATTGGTTCATTGTATGCTTCAGGATTTAATGCTAAAGATTTAGAAAAAATTGCTAAAGAAACAGATTATGTTGATTTAATGGATCTTACTTCTTTACACACAGGTTTAATGAGCGGGGAAAAAGCTGAGAAAAAAATTCGCGAACTTATTAATGATAAAAGATTCAAAGACCTCCAGATACCATTAAGCATTATCGCAACCGATATTAATTCTGGTAAACGTGTAATTTTTGAAAAAGGTGATGTTACGCAAGCAGTCAGGGCAAGCATGGCAATACCGGGCGTTTTCAACCCAGTTATTGTCGGTAAATATACTTTGGTTGACGGCGGCGTAATAGATCCTATGCCGTTAAAAGTTTTAGAACAGCATAAAGTTGACAAAATAATTGTTATTGATATTAGTACAGAAATAAAAGAACTTAACAAAATCATTGCACCTAAAGCTAGAAGTCCGTTCATGAAACGCGTTCAAAAAAAGATTATTGAATTAGAAATACAAAACTTTAGAGATTATTTGAAAAGTAACCAACTTTTACCTTTCGGTTTAGACAATTTATTAAAATTTTTCATCAAACCAAAACTTATTTTACGTTTTCTAAAAAAACCTAAATCTATCCCTAAAATTTTTGCTATACCTTCACAGTCAATTGATATTATGATTAATCAATTAGAAAAATTAACTTTGGAATTAAGTAAACCTGATGTTGTTATAGATGTAAATACCAATGGTATCGGTGAATGGGACTTTGACAAGATTGACCATCTAATTAAATTAGGCGAAAACGCTGCTAATGCTAAATTAAAAGAAATAAAAAAGATTACTAAAGTTAAATGATATGATACATTTGTTTTGAATCACCTTTAACAGTATTTTCTCTTGCTTCAGTTGTAAGTTTTTTATACTGCAACGCAGATACAACAGTTGCACTAATTCCAGAAAAGAACGAACCGCCAATGCTAGGAATTAAACCAAACAAACTAAAACCTGAACTAAATCCACAATACATTAAAAATAAAGAAGGAATTAAATGTTCAGCAATATCTCCTTGCACATAACCATGTATTTTAGTAACCTTACCATTAACTAGCTCAGAGAAAAAAGGTTTCCTATAACTGATTTCATTACCATCGTGAACAACAGTAAAATCATCAACTTTCTTTTTCTTAAGATGTAAATCATTGACTGTAAAAAATTGTTTCATATCCATATCAACTGTCCAATCCACAAAATCTTTAATAACATACTTTCCACCATTTTCTTCAACACGATAAATTTGACTTAACGCAACATCGTTAGTGTGACGCAACATAACATACTGTTCACCATTAATTTTATCTTCATACAAGAAAGCAAAATCGCCTAACTTTTTCAAATCTTTTTTTCTCACCCCATTTAAACGTTTTTTAACCAAGGATATTACTTTACAAGAACTTGCAAGAGTTTCTAGATTAATATTTTCAGCTGTATCTTTTGTAGTATGAATATCTGTTAAACTTTTTATATCTGTAAACAATCCCGCCGAAGGTATGCCTCTCTCAATAAACGCAACATGGTCTGACGCACCTAATGTTTGTTCAATAAACGAACCACCAGTTTCATAAATCGCATCTTTAATTATTGCATTCAATTTAGAATCTGATTGTCGGTTAAACAAGAAACGCAAAGGTTCCATACCCATACAACTTTTTGGTACAATATATTCACCGCCACCAAGCATATCAACTGCAATTGCCGACTCAATATTATTTACTTCATTCGTATCAGCATAATGTTTCGAACCAATAATACCGATACGCAAACTGTCAAAAGGTTTAATAAGATACAACAAACCTAAACCACCTAAAGTATACGAAACTGTTCGTGAAATATTTATTAATTTTAAAACTATATCACTAATCTCTGTAGACTTTTCGAAAAAATTAACAGCAAATAAAGCATCAGTTGCACCTGTTAACAATGCAGAACCCGTAGCAACTAATGCAAGTGGTCCTAACAAACCAGACAATCTCGAGCCAGACCCTTCCTCAGCACCACTGAAAAGGTAAACTTGTTTTTTGTCCTGATTAAAAGTTAAAGAATCTTTTGCATTTTCAAGCAATATTGCACAACCGGATCCATTATCATTTGCACCGTATTGTGTAGTATCTTTTTTAGGTTGAGATTCATTATTAATTTTCCGTTTAATCAATTGGTAAACCAGACTTTTATCAAAATTAAAAAAATTCTTACTAAAAGTTTTCCAACCTTCCTTAGTAAATATTCTGAACGGTTCAAAACCTTGAGTTGTATCATTATGCGCAACCCAAAGTTGTTCAGTATCACTTTCACCTGGCACAATCGCAACAACATTACGAGCAAGCATCCCTTCACGTTTTTGCCATTTCTCAGGTAATTCTTGAACAAAAAAATAAGGTTTATCTATTTTAATACGCCCTTCAGTTTCTTCAAAGCCTTCATCAATCAAGAAATCTATAATATAGTTAATTCTAGCACCATAATCTTCAGCTTTAGATAAATGTGTTATATGGCCAAAGACTCTGTCTCGTTCTAACTCTTGTTCTAAAGTAATCATATGATTAAGTGCAAAAATAGATTCTATATAAAATCTTGTTTTTAGCCGAAATAAAAAGCTTTATATATCACCCCCTTTTTTAATTAATCCTATGGCAGAAGTAGAACAGTTACTGACAGACTTGGACAATTACTTAAAAGTTGGTCTACATATTGGTACCAAGTATAGAACTAAATATATGGAACCATTTATTTACAAAGTACGTAGCGACGGTTTATCTGTTCTTAACGTTAAAAAAATTGATGAAAGAATCGGTCTAGCTGCTAAAATGATGTCACAGTTTGAACCTGAAAAAATCATGGTTGTCTGCCGACGTGAAAACGGTTGGAAACCAGTTAAACTTTTCTCAAAACTAACTAATATTCCTGTAATTGCAGGAAGATATAGACCAGGAAACTTGGTCAATTCGAACTTAGAAACATTCAAAGAAATCAAACTAATGATTGTTGTCGACCCTTGGCCTGACAAGAACGCAGTTAAAGACGCTATCAAAGTTAACGTACCAATCATAGCATTATGCGATACTAACAACGAAAGTAACAACTTAGATCTTGTAATCCCTTGTAATAATAAAGGTAAAAAAAGTTTAGGTTTAGTGTTCTGGATACTTGCAAAAGAATATCTTAAAGCTAGAGGCTTGTTAAAAGACGAGAAAAAGTTAACTATTAGCTTAGAAAGTTTTACAGCAGAATAATTCTCTCAACCTGTTAAGGAAAAAATAAAAAAAATAAAATTTATTCTTGTTTAAGTTCCAAAGAAATATCTGCCCCTAAAGGTTGAACTTCTAATTCAGATTCTTCTTTGTCAGAAAATTGTTCTTCAGCAGCTTTAAATGCATTAACAGTAACAGTTGCATAATCACTGAACACATCTTCGGTAGCAATATTCATCGGTAACGTATCACCAACATCAAACTCGACAAACATCCCCATCTCATTGGGTAACACAATCTTATCACCATCTTTCAACGATAAACCGTCAACGTTAAAATCATGAAACTCTGCGTAAAGCTGTTTCATCGGTGCCACAATTTCAACAGGATTACCATTTCCATCAGTGATGTTCACAATCATATCATAACCGACAATATAATCTTGTACCATCAAAGGTTCACCTTTAGTACCCTCATCAGCAGGAAAACCTGTGCTTATTTGTACCATATATTTAATATTATGTGTCTCACCTGCAGGGTCAGTAAACTCATCTTTGCCAAGAGACAATTCTGCCCATTTCATAACATACTTTTTATCATTATATTCATTGCCAACTTCATCAAGTTCGCCATTTTCCCAAATTAATTTAGCCAAGCCTTGCAAAGCATCAACCTCTTTACCTTCAGAATTTTCAACAATAATTTCTGTACGATCTTTTAAAGGAAAATATCGTGTTTCAACTGTTCCTATTTCTGCGTCTCCATATTGTGTCACTTCAACATTAGCAGCCATTGGAGATAAAGTAGTTTTCCATAAACTAGGTTTACAACCAACAGAAGTTAAAGCAACTGCGCCCACAAGCGCTCCTAAAACTGAATGATATAATTTCATAAACATGAAGGTAAAATATATTTCTATATAAGAATTATGGAGATGGATTTTTCATTCCAGCCTTAACCCTTTTAGCCAAGGTTTCAGGATCAATCTGAGGCATCCAATGATAATTCTCATCTGTCCCTCCTGGGATACGATCACGCACATTAATGTTAAAATGTAACGGAACTTGGTTCCAAGAATTAATACGTCGCGGAGATTGGTGTAAACCAAAATTCAATTCATAACCCATGTTCCACACTGAACAAACACAATCGTAAACGATACTCAAAAACTTTTCTTTATAATCTTCATCCAAATCAAACAATTTATATGAAGTAGGTTCTCGTGGCGTAACAACAATTTTTGGATATTTTGCCCATGGCGAAGCAAAAGCTTCAAAATCAGAATCAGAATAAACCGTCCAACCTTGCATTCTTGAAAAAGTTTGAATCTCCTCAAACATTTCTATTTCTTTTCTTATTCCTCCCGGCACTCGATCATAAGATCTTATTTGAAAATGTAAATGATCTTGCGACTGTCCAGCTTTATTTTTTCCTAAATTAGCATAAAATGTGTTAAACTTTAACTTATCATTTTGAATATTAGCTAAATCATGCGCTACCATAACCATATCAACATTTGCTAAAAACATTTCTAGCCCCAAATCAGTAATATCCAAAATTTGATTATTTGCATTAAAATGATCAGATGTGCAAATTAAAACTAACCAAGAATAATCAAAAAGTTCAGAAAGAGACATATTTAAATTTTCTTTCTGATATTTATGCATAAGTTTACGAATATAAGAGGGATTTTGAGTCATACGCAAATCTTCTTCGTCAGGAATCAAAAATTTATTACCATACATGTTTGGTATTGCACGCATCCTCCATGGTTCTTCTAACTTAGCCAAATCTTTTTCTGTTTCAAAAATAATATATCTGTTAACATCATAAATACCTCTTACAACTTCCGGTAACTGCGAATATTCTACACCTGGGCAAAATGGACATTTTCTCTTACTTGACAATCTTTTCAATAAACTGATTTTATTTTTTTCATGAGGCTTTACACCACCGTTAGGACGTTTAGCCCGAACAGAATTAATTTCAATTTCTTGAGTAAGATCAGTAGGAAGATGAGTCAAATATTGTCCTTCACCAATTTTTTGATAAAATATTTTCACCATTCCTCCACTTTCATTTTAATGTACTGTTTCATTTTATCACAATCTTGAAAATCGTCAATGCATGCCATGAACGCTTGCACATAATTGTAGGGGTTACCAGTATCATACCTTGTACCTTCAAACTCTAAAGCATGTAAACCTTTATCCTGAATCAACATCCGCATGGCAACAGCCATTTGTTCATTTTCACCGTCGCCTTTACCACTTTTTTTTAAATATTCAAAAATAACAGGGTCAAAAATTAACCGTCCAACACTAGCAAGATTAGAAGGCGCACGTTCTTCGCTAGGTTTTTCTAAAAAATCAATGACGCGAAACACTTTATCTTCAACTTCCTTAGGCCTAATTATACCACGTTTACTTAACTCAGCATTAGAAACTTGCGCAACTGCCATGACAGATTTGTTATATTTTTCATGAACATCAACAAGTTGTCTTAAACAAGGAATATTAGATTTAATTATATTGTCAGGATACATTAATGCGAAAGGTTCGTTCCCAACAACTTCTTCAGTAATAAGAATAGCGTCAGCAAGACCCAACATTTCTTTTTGGATTACATATTTAGTAATCAGGTTAGGATAATGGGTTTGAACATAATCTTGAATTAAAGGAAACTTCTTCTCGCTAACAACAAAAATAAACTCAGTCATGCCTGCAGCCATAGCTTCAGTAATCACATAATGCATTATTGGAACATTAATTATTGGAAGAATTTCTTTAGGTATAGTTTTTGTCACGGGATGCATCCGCGTACCAAAACCTGCAACTGGTATCACAACTTTTTTTACCATTAACTCAGGTTTAAAAAATTTAGTAGTTATAAAAGTTATGAAAGAATATATAGTGGGCCCGCCCGGACTCGAACCGGGGATATTCGCCTTGTAAGGGCGACATCATAGCCACTAGATCACGGGCCCGTAATCAAAGATTCAATAATTTGTCATAGTATTTAAAATTATTCATTCACTTCAGCCATAGGCAAAAACCTAATTTCTATTAAAAACATAACGTTTAAACCGAATTTCAAACGCAGAACGGAAAATACCGGAATTGTCCTTAACACGTTCACCATCAATATCTAAATATTGAGTCAAATGTATTTCATTTCAGTGTTAAAAGGAATTTTAATATTTAATGGCTCAGTAGCAAAAAAAAATGATTATATCAAACTTTATTCTCTAAGTGAAAAATTAATTAAAGATACATACAAATTACTCAACGATATAGATATTCCTACAGATTATATTTCAAAAAAAGCTGATAAATATAAAAGATATCGATTAATTATAAGAAAAAAACAAAATTACAAAAAGCATTAATTCTGTTTGAAAAAAACACTGAAAAAAGAATTCGATTAAAAAATGTTCTAAAAAATAAAAAAAATCTTAACCAAAATCTTTAAAAACCTTAAAAAAATCCCAAAAGACATTATATCTAATAATTGGAGTATGATAAACAATGGCAGAAAAGATGATTGATAAGATTGCAAGGATGAGTAACAGTCCAACTCAAATTCGTAACATTGGTGTTGCTGCACATATTGACCACGGCAAAACCACTTTTTCCGATAATTTGTTAGCAGGCGCAGGCATGATTTCAGAAGAACATGCAGGTAAACAACTAGCTTTAGACTTTCACACTGACGAGCAAGAACGTGGTATCACAATTGACTCAGCTAGCGTATCTATGGTACACTCAGTTGGAGACAAAGAATATTTAATTAACTTAATTGACACGCCTGGTCACGTTGACTTTGGCGGAGACGTTACTCGTGCAATGCGAGCTGTTGACGGTGCTATTGTCTTATGTTGCGCAGTTGAAGGTATCATGCCACAAACTGAAACAGTTCTAAGACAAGCTTTAAAAGAATTAGTTAAACCCGTTTTATTCATTAACAAGGTTGATCGTTTAATCAAAGAAGTTAAGCTTACTCCTGAAGCAATGTCTGAACGTTTTATTAAAATTATCAAAGAAGTTAACAAACTAATTGAACAAATTGCTCCTGAAGGTTACAAAGAAAAATGGAAAGTTAGTGTTCAAGATGGTTCAGTTGGATTTGGTTCAGCGTTCCACAATTGGGGCTTAAGTTTTAATTATATGCAAAAAAATAAAATGACTTTCAAAGATATTATTGAAGCTTACGAAAACGACACGTGGAAAGAACTAGCTAAAAAAGCACCTATCCACGAAGTTGTACTAGACATGGTAGTTAACCACCACCCTAACCCTAAAGACGCACAATTTTACAGAATTCCTAAAATCTGGCACGGCGATTTAGAATCAGAGACAGGAAAATCTTTACAAACATGCGATCCGAAAGGAGTCGTGGCAGGTTCAGTTATCAAAATTATTATTGACAAACACGCCGGCGAAGTTGCAACGTGCCGAATGTTTTCAGGCACTGTTAAGCAAGGTCAAGATATTTATATGAACATGGCTAAAAAAAATGTTAGGTTACAACAAGTTTCTGTTTACAAAGGTGCACAACGTATGACTATTGACGAAACACCTGCTGGCAACATTGTAGCTTTAGTAGGTTTGAAAGGTGTTTTTGCTGGTGAAACAATTTCTGATAAAGAGATTGAACCATTCGAAGCAATCAAACACATTTTCGATCCAGTTGTTACAAAATCTATTGAAGCTAAAAGTGCAGCTGACTTGCCAAAATTAATTGAAGTTTTGAAACAAGTTGCTAAAGAAGACCCGACAATTACTATTGAAATTAACGAAGAAACAGGCGAAAACTTAATGAGCGGTATGGGCGAGCTTCACTTAGAAGTTATTGAAAATCGTATGCGAACTGAAAAAGGTATTGACATTAAATCTTCACCACCTATTGTTGTTTACCGTGAAACTGTTACAAAAAGATCTGACGAAGCTGAAGGAAAATCTCCTAACAAACACAACAGGTTATACTTTGTTGTTGAACCATTAGAAGATAATATCTACAATGCTATTAAAGAAGGCGAATTATCCGAAGGTCGTATTAGAAAAAAAGATATTGTAACTGTCAAAAAGCTTGTTGAGTTAGGTGTTGAATCTAAAGAATCTAAGAAATGGGCAGAAGTCTATAACGGTAACGTTTTGATTGATAACACACGTGGTATTGTTCACATCGGAGAAATTATGAGTATGGTCATGGACGGTTTTGAAGAAATTATGAAAGCTGGCGGCTTAGCTCACGAACCTTGTTTGAAAGTTAAGGTACGTTTAATGGACGCTAAGTTACACGAAGATAATATCCATAGAGGCCCGGCACAAATGATACCTGCAATCCGTGAAGGTATTCGTGGAGCAATATTAACTGGCAACCCCGTAATTTTTGAACCGTTGCAAGAGTTACAATTTGAGGCTCCGTCTGATTACATGGGCGAATTATCTAAGTTGGTACAGAACAAACGTGGACAGTTATTGAACATGGAACAAGAAGGTATTATGGTTACTGCCCGTGCTATATTACCTGTTGCAGAAATGTTTGGTTTAAGTTCTGACTTACGAAGTGCAACTTCAGGTCGAGGATCAAGTTTTGTTGTTGACCAAAGATATGATCGATTGCCGATGGAACTGCAACATAAAGTAATCACACAAATTAAACAACGTAAAGGTTTACCTTAAACCTTTTTTCTTTTTTATTAAATTCTTTTTTGATTTTTGCCTACGACTTTGTAAAAAGTTAATCTTATAAACAATTATAAAATTATTTTTCTCTAAAGATGACACGCGAAAGAACTTTAGCAATGATTAAACCTGATGCGACAGCCGCAGGGTATACTAATAAAATCATTGATGATATAATTCAGGAAGGCTTTGATGTTATTGATTCAAAAATAGTCAACTTAAATCGTGAAGAAGCTGAAAATTTTTATGCTGTGCATAATGGAATGTTCTTTTTTAATAATCTAATTGATTATATCACAAGTGGGCCAATAGTAGCTTTAGCATTGGAACGCGAAAACGCAATAAAATATTTACGCCAAATTGTTGGTTCAAAAGATCCTCATAAAGCTCAAGAAGGAACAATCAGACAAAAATATGGGATTGATAGTTCAAAAAACGCTATCCACAGTTCTGACAGCCCTGAAACAGCTGAAGAAGAACTAAAAAAAATTTTTCCACATCTTTATGATTCTAATCTTTAACCCGAAAAGATCATTCAATTGTGTATAAAACCAAAACCTTTATAAACAAAACTAATTTTCCCTATGAAGATAACCTATACGATTTCGTATAAATAAGGAGGACGTTAGAATGGCTAAAGAAAAACCACACATAAACATTGTATTTGTAGGTCATGTTGACCATGGAAAATCTACTACAGTTGGTAGACTATTATTTGACTCCGGTAATATTGACGAACAAGCAATGCGTAAATTAAGAGAAAAAGCACAAGAGTTAGGTAAATCTGGATTTGAGTTCGCTTTCGTAATGGATAACTTAAAAGAAGAAAGAGAACGAGGAGTTACAATTGACCTTGCTCATAAAAGATTTGACACAAAAAAATATGAATACACGATTATAGACGCACCTGGACACAAGGATTTTATTAAAAACATGATTACCGGTGCATCACAAGCTGACATTGCAATGATAGTTGTTGCTGCTGGTGAAGGCATTATGGCTCAAACTAAAGAACACATGTTTTTATGTCGTACATTCGGTATTAAACAAGTTGGTATTGTTGTTAACAAGATGGATACAGTTAACTATGATGAAGCTAAGTATAATGCAGTTAAGGATGAAGTTTCTAAACTTGCACAACAAGTTGGCTACAAAGTTGACGAAGTACCTTTTATTCCAATCAGCGCTTTGAAAGGCGACAATGTTGCTAATAGAAGCGAACATATGGCTTGGTACAAAGGTCCAACAATTCTTGAACAGCTAGATATTTTCACAGAACCTGAAAAACCAACCACATTACCATTACGTCTACCTATTCAAGACGTATACAACATCACCGGTATCGGTGTAGTACCAGTCGGTAAAGTTGAAACAGGTGTAATGAAAATTGGCGACAAAATCATTATAGTTCCTGGACGAGAAGGTACAGGTGTAACTGGCGAAGTTAGAACTATCGAAATGCACCATGAACAAGTAAAAGAAGCTATCCCTGGGGATAACATCGGATTCTCTGTACGTGGTATCGGTAAAAAAGACATCGCACGTGGTGACGTACTTGGTAAAATTGACAACCCGCCGACTATGGCAACTGAGTTTACTGCTCAGATTTTCGTTATCAACCACCCAACCGTGATTACTGTAGGTTACACACCAGTATTCCACATCCACACCGCTCAGGTTGCTTGTCAAATTACAGCAATCGAGAAAAAGTTAAACCCTGTTACTGGTGAAACTTTGGAAGAAAATCCTGACTTCTTGAAAAACGGCGACGCTGCAATTGTTAAAATTAAACCAACGCAGCCTCTAGTAATCGAGAAACAAGGCGACATACCTCAAATGAGTTCATTCGCTATCAGAGATGCAGGTCAAACTGTAGCAGCTGGTCGATGTATTGACTTGGTGAAAAAATAAGGCCTTAACGCCTTAATTTTTATTTTTTTAAAAATGCAAAAAGCACGAATAAAACTGGCAAGCCCAGACATTGGTAAAATTATTGAAATTAGTAATTCTATTAATGAGATTGTTAAAAAAACAAAAGTAAAAGTAAACGGTCCTATTCCCTTACCAACACGAAGGTTAAAACTTACCACACGTAAGTCTCCTGACGGTGAAGGTAAAGCTTCTTTTGACAACTACGAAATGCGTATCCATAAACGGTTAATTGATTTAGCTGTTGATGAGAGAGCATTAAGGTTGGTTATGCGTGTACCTATACCTGAAGGTGTTAACATTCAGATTGAATTGTTGGAATAAAATTTATTAAGAGGTGTATAGGAAAAAAATGAGAATAAGAAATCTTTTAACAGGTGTTGCACTTGCAGGTGCATTAAGTTTAGGTGCAATGGGTTGTTGGCAAAGTCCAGAATATCATTTTAAAGGCGAGATTGACGGCGAACAAGTTCATTTTTATGAGCCAAATAATGGAAATAATTATCTTGATGTTACAAAAGAAGATGGAAGCCTTATTGAATATTGTGCTATACACGAAGACTTTAAATTAAATTATATTTATATTACTATTGGCGAAAATAGAACAAAATATAGTACAGATTCTAATAACGAAGCAGTTAAACCAATAATGGAACAAGCACAAAAAGAATTTGATGAATACTTAACAAAAATCTTAGAAATTCAAACAGCTCCATTATACGACAAATAATTTAATTTTTTCTTTAAATTAAAACCAAACATTTAAAAAACTAAAATTCTTATATAGTAAAGTGAAAAAACCTAAACTTGAAAACGTCTTAAAACATATGTTACTTCTTGACGCTAAAAAGTATAGACTGTTAGCTAAGATTTACGAAAACGAACAATCTTCTTCAAACATACATAAAAACGTCGATGCTTTAAAAGATACAATAAAAAAACAATTAAGAAACAAAGAAAGGTTAGTTTGGGCATTAGATCATTTACGTATAAACAAAAAAATTAAGAAACAAATGATTGAACCTATCGTTGAAACTATTGGGAAGTTAACAGCAATAGAAAAAGAACAATACAAACTTATCAACGAAGTTACATTCGCTAAAATTATTACACACAAGATTAGGAATACTTTCAGTTTTAATAAAAAAACTTTTTTCTTACACCAAGGCAGACTTTTCAAACGCCATTACAAAAGAGAAATTGAACTAAACCGTAAAATTGCACACAATATTCAACATAATATTCATAGTTATACTCCATTAAAAAAGTTTGACAAAGAAAAAGAAAAGTTTTACAAATCGTTTAAACTTTTAAGACAAATTCAAGAAGAGTTACGAGAACTAGAACGAACCAGAAAAAATGTTAACCTTGTCCAAAAACACGCACAACAAATATTACATTTAATTGAAAAAGTTCAACATACTTTAGTTTACGAATTTATTGAAGATGACATCAATAAATTAAAAGTTAGAATCGAATATGTACTCGACAACCCTAACGAATCTAAAATGACTTATTTCTTAACAAGCATTTACTTAGTTTCACCTGGAACGTTTGAACTAACTTTTATAATATTATTCATCAGATATTCAGCAAAATACGCAATTGCCAAAACTAAGCGAATGCGACGGTAGACGGACTACGTCGACCGATACAAGGACCATCTTTAACTTCAAACCCTGCCTGGCGAAGGTTATCACGAACATTACGAGCACAAGAATACGTTGCCAAGATTCCACCTTTCTTCATTTTAGATCTAATTTTTTTAAAAAAATCTAAGGCCCATAATTCTGGACATTTCTTAGGAGAAAAAGGATCAAAAAAAACTGCATCAAAATTTTCATTAACAGTATCAATAGTTTGCAAAGCATCACCTACAAGAATTTTAATTTCAACCGCATCATCTTTATATTTCAAATTCTTAGAAGCTTCAATAATCTTAGAATAATCTTTTTCCAAATAAGAAGGCATATCAACTTTTTGTTTTAAAATATTAATATCCTTCTCCAACCCAATTATTTTCAAGTTTTTAGCAGTATACAAAGCAGCTAAGGAATTATAACCTAAACCAAAACATACATCTAACACAACCATACCATCTTTAATTTTACAAGGTTTAATATATTTTTCAAAAGCTTCCTGCAAAGCACCTGACTTAGAATGATAACATTCACTAAACTCAGAAGAATAAAAGGTCATCGATCCATCATCAGTTAAGACTGGTTTCATTTTTAAATTTTTTAATAATCTCCTTTACTGATAATTTAGACGAATCAAAAATAAATATATTATGTTCAAACTCTAAAGCTTCGTTCAAACAAACGTCAAAAATTTCCGCATCAACGTTTTCTTTAATTTTTTCAACAGAATACTTTCTTCTTTCCAACCTTTCTTTCAAATCTTTGATATCACATTTTAGAACAATACAATAATCAACATTAGCCTTAGGTACATAATGTGCTAAGTGCGAATCTATAACCAAGTTTTTCCCACTCTCAATCATTATAATTAATATTTTAGAAAGCTTCTCTTCATCAACAACATATGTATTTCTTTTTTCATCATACTCTTCAATAAGCTTATTATCATCAATAACCTTGTTCACATCTACGTAATCATACTTAAGATCGTTAGCCAATTTTTTAGCTAAAGCGGTTTTCCCTGTACCAGGCGTGCCTGTGCATACAATTACTATCATTCTAAAATCATACCTTAATCTTCTTTATAAATAGTTTTCGTTTTATCATCTAAAACTATATAAAGTCAGATTCTGCTCTGAAAACCATGATTACACCTATATATATTGACATAGACGTTACTATCAATAATTTTGAAACAGCATTCTTAGATTTCGTATATAATCAAACAGGCGAACAAATTCCTTTATCTAAATGGACAACATATTATTTGAAAGATGCACCTAATCTACCTATTGAAAGAGAAAAAATTTTAGATTTAATGGACGCGTTTCACAAACCTGAAAACTTAAGCCAATTAAAAGTACGCGAAGGTGTGTTAAAAACTTTAAAACAATATAAAGATAAAGCACAATACCATTTCATTACTACTAGAAACAGTAACCAGTATCCAGGGATTGAAAACCTTACGTGCAAATGGTTAATATCTAACGGCGTTACACCTAACTCAAACAACATACATTTTTCCACAACCAAAGTTGAAATTGCAAAAACGTTAGACATTAAACTTGGTATTGAAGACTCAGGCGAACTTGCCTTAAATATGGCTGAAGAAGGTATACCTACATTACTCTTAAGTTACCCTTGGAACAAAACAACTGGTCATAAACTTATAACAAGAGTTCAAGACTGGCGAGGAATGTTTAATATAGAATTCTACTTAAATCAAATATTAAAATAAAAAAAATTATTTTTTAGGTTTTCTGTAACCATGTATTGGATTTTCTAATGATTCCATATATTCAGGCCTTTCTAATGCTTCACCTAACACAATTTCCCAACGTGTAACACCTTTCAATTCAGGAGAATGTGCCATTAAAACATTAACCAATCCTCGCAAACCGCTTAACTTCCCAATTTGGTCAACATAATTAGACCATGTTTGTTTACCTGGACCGATTGTTACAGTTGTACCATCACCATGACCACCGCCACAATGATGTCTATCAAAACCCATTGCTTGGTCAGCGATTATACCACTTTCTCTTACACGTTCCAAAGCGCCAGCAATTTCATTCTTACCTCGTTCAGGAAACTTATGCGTTGCATAGAATGTTCTTTCACCTGGAAGAACGCCTGAAAGTTCACCTAAACCTACTTTATCACCAAAAGCTCCAAAAATGTGAATATAATCTTCTTTTTCAGGTCTGGCAGCTTTAATAATACTTGAAAGAACTGTTGCTTCATCTCTTCCATCTTTACTAGTCCCATTATAATGATTTCCACTCATAAATACAACATGTGCACCATTGTCTAAAAGTTCTGTAATATAAGGCACCATTCTACTACCCCATTCTGCAATTTGAAGATCAACATGACCAATTCCGTTTGCCTGATGATTTGCTTTCTGGTACCGGTTAACCGCTTTCAACCTTTCAAGCTCAGTTCCTTCACCTGAATTTAAAATCTTTTCAATATTTTTTTGAACAACTGCAGCTGTATCACCTTCAACCATGATACCTGTTGGCGCAACAAATAATGCACCATTAACAGCTTCATTTACAATATACATTTCAGGCAACCCATTCTTTCTTTGATATTCTATAATTGCATCAACATATTGATAATTTGACGGCCTTCCTTTCCTATTTGGTGCACCTAAGTGAGCATCACCGTCAGGTTCAACCTTACCAAATTCTACTTTAAACCTTTCTTTCAAAGCAATTTCAATTTCATCAACTTTCTTTTTATCATCAGGGTCAGAACTTTCTTTAAGTCTATGATAATTTAAATCTTCCAAAGTTTGTCCAATTAACAACAATGTAGTTTCATCAATGTATTCAATTTCTTGAACACCGTTTTCTTTTATTGTATGCAACACTGCACCAGCTGCAAAAGGTCCTTCATTAAACCTTTTTGTATGAATATTTTTTAAACCTTTCCCAGCCAAATCTTCAAGTCTTTCTGACGATTGGAAAGTAGGCAATTTAAAATGCATAACTATTTCCGGTGCATCAGCATAAACACCTTCTTCAATTGCTTCACGATACTTGGTTTGTGGCTGCCACATAAAACCGCCTTTACCATGTGAAGAAATTGTCACATCAGGCACAGCTTGTTGACTCAAACCTGCATGAAGACGTTTTACTTGTAACTTTGCCTTTTCTTTTTGCATTCTTAAATCTTTTTTTGTAGGTGTGTTAGAATTTAATGCGTTAGGGTTATGTGTTAACAAATAAACAAGATTACCATCTTTAACAACCATTGGAGATTCTTCATTTTCACCTTTAATTTCAGCACCTTTAACTTGTCTAAATCTACTCGTATGGATATTAATACGTTCAGCTTCGTCACCAAACATATCATAAAGAAGATGATTATAACGTTTTTTTGCTACTCTAAAAATAATTTCTTCTTCCTCCGGTGAAATTTCTACACGTTTTGTAAACCTGAAAGCACCCCAATTCTCCGAAGTACGTTTAGCTGCATCAATCTGTCTTTGACATTCATCCATTTCCGACTCAATATCAGATATTTTTTGTTTTTTATCAATCTCAGCAAGCCTTACTTTTTCATAATGAGTAACTATCTGTTCTTGTGTTATTGATTTTCTATGTTTTTGTCTTAAAAAACTTGTAACTTCTTCACTAACTTCCGGCGAATATTTTTCGTGCATAGCATCAATATCACTTGCAATAGTATTCAAATAATCATTTAACTCTTGTCCAGTTTTTTCTGTTTGCAACCGTCCTAAACGTTGATTAACAACATACGCAAACAATTTAGTTTTTTCTTCAAGAACATCCATTCCTCTTTTAATTGTTTTAATCTTCTGTTGTAATTTAGATCTCTCTTCCTCATTTTTTTCTACACTTTGCTTTGACTCAGCTAATTCAGTAATCATAAGTTCACGATCATACCTCATATTTTCTGCATCTTCTTCACCATGATGATAATGTATCTCTGCATGTGGCACTGCATTAAGTAAAACTTCTAACTCAACTCGTGTTGTTGCAGCTGCATCTTGTTTATTCCTAATTTTACCTTTCACATACTTATCGAAATAACGTTTATCATCTATACCTAATTTTTCTTCTTGGATACGCGTAGAAATTTCATCATCTTCATCACTATCAGACCTCTGCCCTAAAAACCTCATATCTTCCGCACTTGCAACACCATAAAATGGCGGAATTTTTGGCATTAAACCACCTAACATCATAACATTACTAATCTGTTCAGAATAATCATTGGTTTTTAGATAAAAAGCTAAACCTCTCATCATTCGCGGATCATAAGCTTTTGTAGCAAATCCTAATTCTCCTAAATACAAGTTTGAGGTAACTAAAGAATCTGACAAAGTTTCAGCTGGCAAAGCCGAAGATAAAACTGGTTCAAAATCGTCAAGGTTTTTATTAAATCCGTATACATATTGTTTACCATCTTTTTTTACTCTTCCAATATGCTCTGGCAATTTTTGTCTTAACTTTTCAAGAATTCTTTGTGCTGAACGCGTATCTTTAAAATCTAAAACATCACGCAACATTGTTGAAGTTATTACATCGTATTGTTCCATTAAATTTAATGCTTCAACTTTTCTAATATCATCGTGCCCAGGAAAAACCATAGGGTTTGAGTCTACAATATCTTGAATTGTTTCAGAATTTTTTTGCCTTGCCATATTTTACCTCATTTTTGTATAAATGTAAGATTTCCAATCGCTATGAAGAAATTACTATACCCCCTTTGCAAATCACTACAAATTGCTTAATATATATAAAACAAGGCTAATTTATAAATATTCATATACAGAAATACATAAGTTATTTTAATGAATTTTTGTTCCTTTAAAGGGCTGTCCTTTGATACACTTCTCTAAATTGGTAATACCTTTAAGAATAGCGACTTGAATGTTGGCATTTCTTGTTATTTTTGCAGCTAAAGAGTCTAATACGAAATGTTGTCCTGGACGTTCTTTAACTTTATCTATTATTCCTTTAAACTCTTTATGCGTTAATTTAGGTATTAATTTAGCACTTTTATGTTTGTTAGGGTCTTTAGTATAGAGACCTATCACATTTGTCATGTTAATTAACATTGAAGCATCAATATATTCAGCTATGGCAGCAGATGTCCCATCAGAAGTTGTTCCAGGCCTTAAACCGCCACAGATTACTAAATTGTAAGAATGTAACATGTCTTTTACTTCTTCTAGAGTAGTTGGTATCTCTTGATTACATTTTTGGATATGAGAAGCTAATAATTTAGCGTTAAGCCTAGTACATTCTATACCAACGAGATCTCTTGTATATTCGTTTTGATCTTTTAGTGCATTAATATAATCTCTTGCAATGAAACCTCCACCTGCGCAAATAACAATTTTTCTTGTTTTGAATTTTAGAATTAAAAATTTTAATTGTTTAAGAAAATTTTTATCAACTGTTTTTGGATTGATTATTGAACCTCCAACAGAAATTACAATTGGTTTCATTAAAGTTATAATATTGTTTTATATAAATAAAGGTTTCTAATCAACAGTAAACAACTTAGAATCGTGCACATCAAATAACCCAATGCGTGCACCTGCATCAAGCCAACCGTGTGCATAATTAAGAGCTGCAAAAGCATTAACAATATCGCCTTTAGACTCAAAATGGCGAGCATCGGAAATATACCGTTCAATCATATCTAAGAAATCATCACGTTCAGAATCCATACTTAACCTATTACCAGATTTTTTAGCCATTTCAAGAGCTTCTAAGCTAACTTTAAAGTACTTGCCCAATTTCTCCTTACTCACAGTGTCCATATAAACAAAAACAAAACAATTCTTTTATAAACCTTTCCCTAAAGTTTATATACATAACATAATTTACAAAATTAAGATGTTCAAGCGCTACATTCTACCATTAATTGCTGCAACCATATTATCCACTTCAGCGCTTGCGCAAGAACCAAAAAAAGAACCTATAATTGAGAACCAATCTTTGGAAGAAATAGTTTCTTTACCAGTAATCGCAACTGACATAATAACTTTCGAACTTACTTACAAAAATTCAAGTACTGGTACCGAGTATAAAACAAACCATATAAAAAACAAACATGGTGAATTAACACCTATCATCGAAGAAAACGATAAAGTTTATTTCGTGTCAAATCATCATATCTTTGGTAAAAGTTTATATGATATTAAAGCGTTCCCTAAATACTATTTCCAAAATAAAGAAAATAACACTTTTACTTTACAAAACGTTCCACAAGATCAGTCTAAAAATCCTATCACAAAAGAATTAAGGGCAAAGCTTGAAAAAGATCTTGAAACTGAATTAAAAAAAAATAATGGTCAATACTTATACATCACACCTAACGGCAAAAATTTTAAAGTTCAAAACAAAAAAACTGAAATCTTAGGAATGAACCGATACGAAATCTTAAGACTAAGAAATCACAAAATTGTCAACGAAGAAATTTCTGTTAAAATCCAAATACCTAACTATGAACCTGGCACTGATAAAGAAACAGGTACATTCGAAACTCATGAAGTCAAATTAAAAAAAGAACACGACGACCCGCAAGCAGACTTTTGCATTATCAGTTCTGACCAGCCTGACTTGTTTGAACCGTTCCCATACAAAATTGGTTTGACAACAGATTTAGAATACGGCGACGATTTAATGATTGTAAGTTGGAATTCTAAGTTAAACATTCAACATGTTACAAAAGGAATTGTAAGTTCTGTCGAATACCCAGGCGATTTTGACAACTCGTTCCTTTTCCAAGGATCAGTAAGCCACGGCAACTCCGGCGGTTTAATTTTACATGATGAAATGTACGTCAAAGGTTCCGAAATAAAACATAATTATACCTTAGTCGGTTTAGTTGTTGCTATGAAAGAAACACAATACACTGATGGAGATGGTACAACTTGGATCAGTCACCGCGACATTAACATAGGTGTACGAATGGAACAAATTACTGCAGCTTTGTATCTAATCACTTTCATGGATGCTTTAGATTACAAAGAAGATTCTTACACAGAAGATATACTTAATCCTTGGCCGAACCTACTTCTTCCGTCTCTTTAACAACGCGAGACAAACTCGTAACCTTATCACTTTCCCTAAGTTTCATTAACCTTACCCCTTGCGTGTTTCTACCAATTTGAGAAATACCTTTAACACTAGTTCTAATTATAATACCTTGTTGCGACATGAAAAATACTTCATCATCTTCATTAACAATCCTTACATCAACAACTTTACCATTACGTTCAGTCGTCTTAATATTAATAACACCTTTACCTCCTCGAGTAATCAACCTATAATCTTCGACAGGCGTTCGTTTACCAAAACCATTCTCAGTTATTGTTAACAAAGTCATGCCATCTTTAACAACTTCTAAACCAACAACTTCATCATCTTTACCTAACTTAATACCTTTAACACCCATCGAGTTTCTACCACAAGACCTAACATCTTTTTCTTTAAATCGTACAGCATAACCATTGGCTGAAACAAGCATCAACTGAAAATTACCATCGGTAAGTCTAACATTAACCAACTCATCAGCCTCACGTAACACAATTGCAATTATACCACCTTGTCTTGGTCGTGAATATTCTTTAAGTTTAGTCTTTTTGATAAGACCATCTTTCGTTGCAAACGACAAGTATTGATCTTTGTTAAACTCTTTAATAGGAATGGCAGCACTAATCTTTTCTCCAGGGTCTAAACGAATCAAATTTACAATAGCTTTACCTTTAGAATATCTTGACCCTTCAGGGACTTGATAAGCTTTCAACCAATGCACTTTACCTTTATTTGTAAAAAATAAAAGATAATTATGAGTTTGTGTAACAAACAAATGATCCAAAACATCTTCTTCTTTCATTGAAGCTCCAACAACACCAACACCACCACGTTTTTGTTGTTTGTATTCATCAATAGAAATACGTTTAACATACCCGCTATGCGTTATAGTAATCACAACAGTTTCGTTTTCTATTAATTCTTCACTTTCAATCTCACCTTCAACTTCTTCAATCTTAGTCCTACGATCATCACCATACTTTTGTTTAATTTCTGTTAATTCTTCTTCAATAATTTTTAAAATTCTGAATTCTGAAGACAAAATATCTTTAAAATTAGCAATCTGTTCCATTAACTGTTTATGCTCGTCGTAGATTTTATCTTTTTCTAAAGAAGTTAAACGTTGAAGTTTCATATCAAGTATGGCTTGCGCCTGGATTTCAGTTAAATTATAAACTAACATAAGAGAATCTTTTGCAACAACTGGACTATCTGACTGTTTTATTAATTTAACAACTTCGTCAACATTTTCTAAACAAATTTGTAAACCTTCTAAAATATGAGCACGTTCTTCAGCTTTTTTCAAATCAAACTTAGTTTTCCTCATAATAACATTTTTTCGATGATCTAAATAGTAGGTTAAAATTTTTTTCAAAGGTAAAACTTTAGGCTGGTTTTCAACCAATGCTAACATTATGATACCAAACGTATCTTGCAACTGTGTATGTTTGTATAACTGGTTTAACAAAACATTAGAATTAACATTTTTTTTAAGTTCAATAACAATACGCATACCTGTTCTGTCGGACTCATCCCTCAAATCAGAAATACCGTCGACACATTTCCGTTTTACAAGGTTGGCAATCTGTTCAACAAGATTAGCTTTGTTAACCATGTAAGGAATCTCAGTTATGATAATACGTTCTTTCCCTTTATACTCTTCAATTTCCGCAAGACCACGTACAATTACACGTCCTCTTCCACTAGCATAAGCGCTACGTACACCGGCAGTACCACAAATAATTCCACCTGTAGGAAAATCAGGAGCTTTAATATTTTCCATTAATTCTAAATAATCAGCTTCAGGATTTTTTATTAAAGTAAGAACTGCATCACAAACTTCAATCAAGTTATGTGGTGGAATGTTCGTTGCCATACCGACGGCAATACCAGTCGAACCATTTAACAATAAATTAGGAAGTTTAGCAGGTAAAACAACAGGTTCAGTAGAACTGTTATCATAATTAGGAACAAAGTCAACAGTTTCCTTGCTAATGTCAACCAAAAGTTCATCAGAAATCTTTTGCATTTTACATTCAGTATAACGCATTGCAGCTGCAGGATCTCCGTCAACACTGCCCCAGTTACCTTGACCGTTAATCAACGGATATCTTAACGAAAAATCTTGAGCCATACGCACCATTGAATCATACACAGCTTTATCGCCATGTGGATGTAACTCTGAAAGAACACGTCCAACAACATGCGCAGATTTTTTAAACGATTTATTTGAAGTTAAACCTAAAAGGTTCATCGCATAAAGAATTCTTCTGTGAACAGGTTTCAACCCATCTTTCACGTCGGGTAAAGCTCTGCTTACAATAACAGACATAGCATAATCTATGTACGCTTTCTTCATTTCCTCTTCTATAGGCTGAAGTTTAATGTTTTTATTTTCCATTTTTATACATCCAAATTCTTTACAAGCTTAGCATTTTCAAAAATGAAATTACGTCGCGGTTCAACTAGATCACCCATAAGAATAGTAAATATGGAATCAGCTTCTATTGCATCATGGATTGTAACTTGTTTCAACACTCTTGTCTCAGGATTCATAGTAGTTTCCCAAAGTTGGTCAGGGTTCATTTCACCTAAACCTTTGTAACGTTGAATAGAAACTCCCTCTTCACCAATTTTTTCAATAATCTTGTTCCGTTCATCGTCGTCAAGAGCATAAAACTTTTGTTTACCTTTCTTAACCAAATACAAGGGGGGTTGCGCAATGTACAAGAAACCATTTTCAATGATTGGACGCAAATATCTGTAAAATAAAGTTAAATTTAAAGTAGTAATATGCGCACCATCAATATCACTATCTGCCATAAGAATAATTCTATGATACCTTAATTTTTCAAATCTAAAATCAGAACCCAAATTAGTTCCTAAAGCAGTAAGCATCATTTGCAATTTATCACTGTTAATAATTTTATCCATACGCGCTTTTTCTACATTAAGAATTTTTCCAAAAACCGGAAGAATCGCTTGAAACTTCCTGTCACGTCCAGATTTTGCACTTCCAGCTGCTGAATCTCCTTCAACAAAATAAATTTCACATTTGCTAGGATCTTTTTCTTGACAATCTGCAAGTTTTCCTGGAAGATTTGAAAATGATAAAGCAGTTTTACGCCGAGTTAATTCTTTAGCTTTCCGTGCAGCTTCACGTGCCTTAGCAGCTAACACAGCTTTAGAAATTATCACGTTAGCAATATCCGGCGTTTCTTCAAATAAAGTTGAAAGAGTACTTGTAACAATAGAATCGACAATACCTTTCACATCATGATTACCTAACTTAGTTTTTGTTTGACCTTCGAATTGTGGGTTCGGTACTTTAACAGAAATTACACAAGTTAAACCTTCACGAGTATCTTCTCCCGATAATTTAATGTTAGTAAGTTTCATTTTGTTAATATAACTGTTAACGACTCTTGTCAAAGCAGTTTTGAAACCAGACAAATGCGTACCACCTTCGATAGTATTAATGTTATTTACAAAAGAAAAAATATTTTCACGAAATTCATCGTTATATTGCAAAGCAATCTCGACGCTAAGTCCATTATTTTCCTTTTCAAAATAAACAATATCATTATGCAAAACTCTTTTATTACGATTAAGATATTTAACAAATTCAGTTATACCACCTTCATAACAAAAAATTTCTTTTTTATCTTCTTCACGTAAATCTCCAATTTCAATTTTAATATTTTTGTTCAAGAATGCCAACTCACGTAACCTGTTCAAAAGAATTTTATAATCATATTCAGTCGTAGAAAAAATTTCTGGTGAAGGCAAAAATCTAACCTCAGTACCTGTTTCATCAGTTTCACCAACAACTTTAAGATCTCCCATTGGAAAGCCATTTTCATACCGTTGAAAATGTATTTTACCTTCACGTTTAATTTTAACTTCTAACCATTTTGACAAAGCATTAACAACAGAAATACCAACACCATGCAAACCGCCAGAAACTTTATACGAATTTTTATCAAATTTACCACCTGCGTGTAAAATTGTCATTACAACTTCAACAGCCGGCCGTTTTTCAACAGGATGTATACCTGTAGGAATACCACGACCATTATCAATCACAGAAACAGAACCATCTTTATGCACAATAACTTGAATTTTATCACAATGTCCAGCTAATGCTTCATCAATTGCATTGTCAACAGCTTCCCAAACTAAATGATGTAAACCTCTAGTATCAGTACTACCAATATACATTGCTGGACGTTTTTTTACTGCTTCCAAACCCTTCAAGACTTGAATATTTTCTGCACTATAATCCTTTTGTTCCATCTTATGTTCTCACTAATTTATACTGAATCTGAGAAGGTAATATTGCCCCCATAATCACCTTAAATCTAGTATTGCAAAGCCTGTGAACTATATAAATGTATCGATTGTTAATTCCTCAAAATTCTAATGAATCACGCCTTGTACTCCCAAAATTCACATTTATAAATAAGAAGATTAGAAAGCTTTATATAAGAAGAAAAATTGTTTATAAAGATGCTAAAAATCATTCCTGATACAAACACTTTACTAGGCATGAATCAGTTTAATTTAAACCTCTTCTCAGAGCTTGAAAGAGTATGCAATTTCAAATACAAAATTTATACCCTCAGCAATATTATAGAAGAATTAGAAAAGCTTATAAATAAAGGTAAACTGCCAGAAAAGAAAGCCGCAAGCTTTGCTTTACGATTAATAAAAACCAAAGGTATAAAAGTCATTAAAACCGATTTAAAACACGTTGACGATTCCCTTTGCAAATTAAATCCAAAAGAATTTATTGTCATAACTCAAGACAAAAAGCTTAAGTTGCGGTTAAAAGAAAAAGGGATTAAAATTATCATTATTCGACAAAAAAACCATTTAGAGTGGGAAACAAAAAATGTTTTATGAACGTAAAGTCAAAGGCCATATTCGTGTAGCACCTAATTTATTTGATAAAGACACAAAAACGGCCGTTATGGAAAGTTTGAATCATCAATTTGATGGATTCATTTCTAAAGAAGTTGGCATTGTTCTAGGTGTAACTGAAATTGAAGAAATAAGAGAAGGTATAGTAATCCCTGGCGACGGTGCAGCTTATTATGAAACAATTTTTAACATACTTGCTTTCCAACCTGAAATGCAAGAAGTTACTATGGGAAAAATCTCAGACATAACTGACTTTGGCGCATTCATCTCAATAGGTCCAATTGACGGTATGATTCATGTTTCACAAACAATGGACGACTTTGTTTCATTCAGTAAATCTAATATTCTTACAGGTAAAGATACTAATCGTTCACTAAAAGTTAATGATCTTTGTAGAGCTCGAATAATTGCTATAAGTTACAAAGACATTGCCAATCCCAAAATTGGTTTGACAATGCGACAACATAGACTTGGAACTTTAAAATGGGTTGAAGACGAGCTTAAAAAAGAAAATAAAAAACCTAAGAGTAAATAAAAATGGTAAAAAAAGCGTGCAAAAAATGTAAGATTTTTGTTGAAGGTCCTGAATGTCCTATTTGTAAAAGCAATCAGTTCTCTGAAAATTGGAAAGGTAGAATCAACATCATTGACGCTGAAAAATCTGAAATCGCCCAAAAAATGGGTATTAAATCTAAAGGAGAATATAGTATCAAATTACGGTAATTAAAATGGATATAAAAATAATCAAAGAAAAGGTAATGCCATTATTGGCAAGAAAACGAGTTACTTTAATAGCGGATTACGCTGGTAAAAGCACTCCATCAATAAAAAATCTTATTCCACAAATAGCAAAATTAACTAAATCAGAACCAAAATTAGTGACAATACGCCATATTTACCAAAAATACGGGAAAACACAAGCAAAAATCATAAGTCATATTTACGAAAGTGAAAAAATGGCTAAGTTACTTGAAGCAGAGAAACGCTTGTTTAAAGAAGAAAAACCTAAGGAAGAAGAAAAACCTATTCAAGCTGAAGAAAAAGTAACAGAAGAGCCTGCAAAGGCTGAGGGAAAGCCCAAAAAGGAAGTTGAATAATAAAATGGCAAAAAAACCTAAACCTAAAAATAAAGTTCCTAGTACTAAACATACTAAATACACTATTTCTGGCGATAAATTAGAGAAAAAGGCTACATGTCCAAAATGTGGTCCTGGTATGTTCATGGCCAATCACAAAGATCGCCAAACTTGTGGTACATGTGGACTAACAAATTTTAAGAAAAAAGAAGAAAAAATCGAATAATTTTGTAGTCACTCTAAAATGAAGACAAAATCGAAAGGTTTATATATCAGTTATGTTTCTTTCAAACTATCACCTCTTTTTCCCCAGGAAGAAGCTCTCTGAGTTTCTTCCCAGGGTTTTAATCTTATTTTAGTTACTAAATTCTTTTATACATGTTAATCATATAAATGGATTTAACATGATTTTGCCTCAAATTTCCGGCCAGTTGTATGAAAAAGATTTTGGTAAATTAACTAAACAAATTGAAGATTCTTTTAACAATAAACATGGGCCCGGCGAATTACCTTGCAGCCGTAATAAAAAAAGATTAGTTGGAATAATTGCACCCTGTTCTGGTTATGTTTTTTCTGGTCCAGCCATGGCCTGGGTTTACAAACAAGTTGCAGAACATAAATTTCCGTCAACCTACATCATTCTTACTTCTGACAATGAAAACAAATACAACAAACCTACAAGTTGTTTACAAAATTGGCAAACTATGTTTGGCCAAGTGCAAGTTGACAAAAGTTTTATTTTAGAGTTAAAAGATAAATATAATATTATAGATGTTGTAGAAAATTTAAATTCTCCAGGCATAGAAATACAATTACCTTTCTTACAATATGTTAACAAAGATCATTTGAATTATATTAAGATTGTACCTTTAGTTATTCCTAACCATACTGATCATCAAAAATTGGCTGAAAAGATTTTATCTGTCAACGAAGACATTTGTGTTATAGTTTCAACTGATTTTACTCGATATGGTCCGTTTCACAATTATGTCCCATTCAAGTTTAATGTTCTTAAAACTGTTGAAGAAATGGATGCAGGTATTATTGAAAAAATTAAAAGTTTAAATTCAGAACAGTTTTTAGAACATTGTGAAAAACTAAAAGTTAATCTTCAAGGTCAAAGTACTATTGCTACTTTGTTAGAAATTTCAAAAAATTATTTTACTAAGGTTAATGTAATGAACTATTATAATTCTGGTGATATGTTAGAAGATCATACTAACTTTGTTACATTTGCTTCTATCAGTTTTGAAGAATAATCTTTGCCTTGAGAGTTTAATCCAACTTTTTCTTATAATAAAAAGTTATCATTACCATTAACGCAAATAATAGTATAAAGAATATAAATCTTGCAGAAAAAATATTCTGCGCTGCGTGACCCACGCTAACCAATATGAAAGTTGCTGGAAAAGAACCAATTAAAGTAGCAAGAAAAAAATCTCTATATTTCATCTTAGTCATACCAGCAAGATAACTTAACCCGCTAAAATGTATTACTGAAAGTAATCTTAATATCAACAAAACCTGAAAACCTTTTTTTTCTAATTTTTTATTATATTTATTTAACTTTTTAGTTTGTTTCTCTAAAAGTTTTTCGATAAAATCACTTGCCATATATTTTGCAATGAAAAACGCTGCACTTACCCCTAACATAGCTCCAATCAAAGCATAAAGAGTTCCTATATATGGTCCAAACAAATAACCTGCAACTAAGTTAAACGGCGTACCAGGGATTAAAAAAACCATTGCCAAAGCATACAACAAGATTAATGATATTGGCGCAAAAATTCCAAAACTTAAAACATAAGTTTTCAAAGCTTCAACATCCTTAAACAAAGAATAGTCTACTAAGTATAAAAGATTAAATAATAAAATCAGAAATCCTAAAAGAAGAATAAATTTAATAAGTTGCTTTTTCATCTTCAATTAGAACTTTTAATCTACTTAAAAAGGTTATGAAAAAAAGAAAAAATTTATTCAGGGTTTAAAATGATTTCAAACACACCATAATTTCTAATCTTGGAAGATAACAACAAGGGTCGTATTGTAACCACATCAATACCACTACCAGTAATGTTTAAACTCCTAAATGTTTCAAGCTTTCCGTTCTTAATCCGATAGTCATCAACATTAGTTCCAAGGATTGAAATGTAAGCATATTCAGTATTATATGATGATTTAACATCATCAAGCTTAACCTTAGTATTTTCCAATACCATAAAATCTCCTCGAATCAATTTATACTGATTATCGCCAAGCTCAAAAGGCAAGATTTCAATCACCATCGAATTCTGACCATAAATTGAGGTTTGAACATAATCAAACGATTTTATTGTAATTTGAAAATCACCTAAAATCTCAGGATAATTTGTTGATGTAATCTTAGCCCGTTCGCCACCTGCATCCAGGTAAGCTGAATTATCAAGAATTTCTTCAACAACTAATAAGTGATTATTAATTATTAACTGGTCACCATCAGATACACGATACTGGTTCTCAGGTAATAGAGGTCCGGTAACTGTTTCATCTTCTTCTGCAACTTCTGCAACTTCGTCTATAACACTTTCTTGAGCTTCAGGTTCTGGCTCAATAACTAGCTCTTCATCAACCACAGATTCTGCCGGAACTTCCTGTGCAACATAAGTTATACAACCAGTTAATAAAACCAAAATCATTAGTAAGAATATCACCCTTTTCATCTTATAATTACATTGGATTTTATCATTTATATACTTAACTATCTACAAAAAATTTAAATAGTATTTCAATGATTAAAACCTTCATGGCAGACAAACCAAAAGTAAAAGTTTATTCGACATCAACTTGCCCTTACTGTGTTATTGAAAAGGAATGGTTAAAACAGCATAATATTGAGTTTGAAGATATAAATGTCGGCGAAGACCGTGAAGCTGCAAAAGAAATGGTTGAGAAATCTGGACAAATGGGCGTTCCTGTAACTGAAATTAATGGGGAATGGATTGTAGGTTTTGATAAAGAAAAACTTAAGAAAGCATTAAGACTTTGATTTTTCGGTAATTCCCTTCGGGTTAAACTGATTCTTCTATTATTAATGTCCATAAAATATTGTTAAATTTTGTAAAGAGAATTATATCGTTTATTAAATTGTTTTTTAATTATTTGAATTGTGGACAAAGAAGTAAACTCTCCTGTTCTCAGACTTAGGTTAGAGAATAAGTAATGATTACATCCCTGGTGTGTATTCAATGGGAGACTCGTGTGTATGGAGTGAAATAATTCTCCCTGTATCTTTATCTATTTTTAACACAGATACTGTAATCCTCTTATTTTGTCGTTTCCCATCATAATACTGCCACTCTTGATATCTTGCTAAAAAAATATCTTTAGATATTTCTTTTAAAGTAAGTTTCTTAATCTTAATTTTAAAGTCATTACTACTTCCATAATCATCAAAAATAGTCTTACAGAGTTTTTTCTTCTTATATTCAGAACCATCTGGAAAGACTAGATGATAATCATCATCAAATTCATCAGCTATTTTTAATTTAAACCATTTCTTATCTTTTGGTACTGAAGCATTATACCAAAGTTCATACACATTATGTTCTTCTAAAATAAATTTCCTGATAGCCTCCAAAACTTTGGATTCCATAAACAATTTTAGAAATATAAAGTATATAATCCTTTCTATAATTTGATTAGATTTGAAAGCTTACCCCTTTTTTAATTTTTTTGTCCATTAACCAGTTGATTTAAAGACATTAATTCTCAGCCGCAAGGCAAAAACCCAAATTTATATAAACAAGAAAATAAGGAACAATCATTATGCAAGAGAAGATATATGATATGTTAATGAAACAAGATGAGATTAGCTGGAAAGATATTATTTATGGTTTAGTCAAGTCAGAAGAAATGGATCCATGGGACGTAGACGTTTCAGTTTTAACCCAAAAATATATTCAAACCTTAAAAAACTTACAAGAAATGAACTTTTTTCTGGGAGGAAAAGTTCTCTTAGCATCAGCAATTTTAGTAAGAATTAAATCACATAGGTTCATTGAGCAAGACATTTCTGACTTCGACAATTACTTATTCCATCAAGAGGAAGAAGATCTTTACGAAGATGATATAGAATTTGTACGGCCAACCATGGACGTTCCACCGTTAGCAATCAAAACACCACAACCTAGAAAACGTAAAGTTTCAGTCACTGACCTTATCTTGGCATTAGAAAAAGCTTTGACAACTAATAAGAGAAAAATTCTAAAAATGAATTCCTTATTACAGTTTCACAGACCTACTATTCCAGTAAGAAAAGTTGATATTGACCAATTAATAATCGACATGTTAGAAGAATTAAACAAACATTTTCAAGATAAAGATTTTGTAAGTTTCCATGATCTTGTAAAAGGCAAAGAAAAAATGGACACAGTGTTAACCTTGTTACCTTTATTACATTTAGAAAACGAACAAAAGATTCATATGATACAAGAAAAAAGTTTTTCTGAAATTAAAATCAACCCCAAAGCCGATCCCGAAGCCGTTTAAACAAACCTTTCTTAGACTTTTCTACAATAAAATCTTCACCTAAAATATTAGCTGCAAGCGTTTTATAACTATTAGAAGCAACTGAGTTAGGATGAGTACATACAACTGCATCTCTTAAACGTAAAGCTTCACGCACATTAGGATCATAAGGTACGATTGATATGATTGGTTTTTCCAAAATCGTTTCAACATTACGAGCTGAAATACCTATACTATCAGGGAGAGTTTTTGTCAACACAACGCCTGTAACTTCTTTACCCATCTCTTCACACAACCGAATAGTTTTCAACGCATCGGTTATCGCAGGCAGTTCTGGATTTGTAACAATCAAAACTTCGTCAACAGATTTTATCGTACCAAAAGCTTCTTTACCAAGACCAGCAGCACCATCAACAATAACAAAATCTGTTGTACCATACAACATTGAAATTAACTTAGGCATTTTGTCAGGTTTAGTTTTCTTAAGATCTTCTAGCGCAATACTAGCAGGAATAATTTTTATACCACACGGGTGCGAGTAAACAGCATCAGCAAGATTGTTTACACCTTGCAAAACATGATGAAAGTTTATCGGCACAACTGGCACGCCCAAATATACGCCTATGTTAGGCGTTGTTAAATTTGCATCAATCACTGTAACATCTTTACCAAAATAATTTAATGCCACAGCAAGGTTAATAGAAGTTGTAGTTTTTGCCACACCACCTTTCCCAGATAGAACACCAATGAACCGCGTCATATTACATTAGACTTTTGACATAGTTTATATATTTTTTCGTTTTATCAGCATATGATTTTAAAACCTCTATATTCACCATAATGTTATCAGATATTAAAGCAACATTTTTCCGATACTCTTCTTGGCTAGTATATTCAGACTTGTCAATCTTACGCAGAAGAACATAAAAATCTACCATGTCTTTAATTTCTTTATCTTTCTTAAACAATTCTTCAAGCTTTTTAACACGCAGTAAAGCTACCGTCGGTACAGAATCCAATTTACCTTTTTTAACGATCTGATGCAAAAATTCTTCCGACTGATAATCCAACGCAAGAACTAAACGATTTATTACATTTTTAATAATATCAGCCGTCCTAGTATACTTTAAGGTTACAAAAATCAGATGATCAACACGTTTAAGTTCATCCAAAGAATTATGTTCGTCGTTCATCATTTTATTGCTAGGTTCAGTTTCCTGTTAAACTCTTTGGCTTGTAAAAGGTATTCCTTAACCTTTTTCACGTTCAACACGCTCATTTTATAATCATTTGAACAGATCACAAATTTATCCTTACGTACGAATTCCATTGTCGACGCCTGACGTTTTTCCATGATTTGTTTCAAGTCAACGATAACATTACAATATTTATCTTCAATTTGATAACGTTTGCAACATCCGCGCCTAAACACATCCATCAGACGCCAAAAATCGCCTGACAAAGGTCCTATACGTTTGTATAACCTGTCGTAATATAATAAAGCCTTCATTCCAGATGTCATCGAAGTATAAATATTTTGTGTTATTACAGCAAGCATTTTAGGGTCTTGAATAACTGGATAAGTCATAGTCAATAAATGGTCAGCGCTCCTAATTTTACTGTTCGATTCTTTTAACAAGGATTTGACTTTTTCCATCAGCTTGCTAGATCTAAGATAGCTTGGGCAAGGTCACCTTCAGTTTTTTCTAAAGCAACTTTAGCTTCTTCTTCCGAAACATTAGCTTGTCCTGCCACAGTTTTAATATCCTCTTCAGATATTGTCGAAACTACCCGCATTTGACCTGTAATTTGTAAAGATTCTTGACCCATCATTTTAACTTTAATGACTTGAGGATTATCTATTACAATGTCAGGACCGTTAGTTTTGATTATAACTTTAATAGCAGGTATTTCTTCCTGTTTAACACCCATCTTTTTCATAGCTGTTTTCATATCCCGTGGATTCATTCCTGGAAACATAAGGATATTATAATATATAGATAATATAAAAGAATTTTGGTTCTTCCCTTAGAGTTAAAGTAATGAAAAAGAAAAAATTAGTTTAAACCAAACCTTTCTAACTGTTCCTTAAAATCTTTAATTTATAAAACTTTTGAATCTTCTCTTAAGGAAAAATCACAAACCCAAAGGATTCAATGCATGCAACCAAATCCAAATGATTGCGATAAGAACTATAAACCCTACAACGTAAGCAGGTTTAACTTCAAACTTACTTTTATACTCGTCAAAGTAACGTATTAATCCACCGCCGCTTGACGGCATTGAAATTTTGTTATCTTTTGCCATTGTTTAAATGTGATTTTAGATTGTTTAAAAAGTTTACTATTCACTTGCACTGTAAAAAATTGGCCTTTTTGAAAGATATTTTGATTCAGGTACAGGGCGGAATGGCAAACCTTTAGTTTTACCTTTAATTTCTTTTACTAATTTCTCTTTTGTAAAAAATTGTTGATCTTTTGTTTCTCTAACTCTTACTGCAAGTTGTTTACCTTTCATTTCGTTGTCACCAATTACTAATGTGTAAGCTATCCAGTTTGTACCAGCTTGACGAATTTTTTTACCCATACTCATTTCTCTATCGTCAATATCTACACGAACATTATCTTTTTCTAATTCCTTTGCAAGTTTTTCACAATGTTTTAAGTGCTGTTTCATATCAACAGGAATTAAACGGATTTGTGTTGGGTTTAACCATAACGGAAGTTGTGCAACTTTACCATTTTGCGAATCCATGTAAGCTTTTTCTAAGAAAGCATACATTACTCTTTCTATTGCACCACTCGGCGACATGTGTAAGATTAACGGATTTACATTTTTACCATCTTTGTTAACATAAGTTATGTCATAACGTTCAGCATTTTCAATATCAATCTGGTCAGTTGTCAAAGCTGAAGCTTTGTCTAAAGCATCAACAAAGTTCCATTCGTATTTCATACTAAAATAAAAGAATCTTTTGTCCCACATTTCAATTAACGCAGGCTTACCCCATTCTTTCACTAATGATTTAATGTAAGTTTTATTTTTTTCATAAAAATCTTTAGTAACTCTTATTGCAAACTCCATATCGTTAGGCATGTCAAAACCAATTTCTTGTTGTAATTCTTTTGCAAACTTAAACCGAGTCAACATTTCTTCCTGAGCTTGTTTAAGGTCAGCACAAAACGCATGACAATCAGGCATAGTAAAAGCTCTTAACCTTCTTAACCCAGTTAGTTCTCCTCGTTGTTCAACTCGAAAACTGTACCGACTCATTTCATAAAGTTTCAATGGTAAATTTTTATAAGAGATGTTAGCATCGTGTAACATCAGGAATTGACCAAAGCATGCAGCAAATCTTAAAAAAACTTTTTTGTTAGGTGTTTGTATCGCATATTGTCGCGCAGGAAACCTGTTCATATAACTTTTTAACGACGGATGTTCAAAATCGTACATGATAGGAGATTCAACTTCCATTCCACCATACTCTTGCACTCTTTGAGTCACATAAGTTTCAATTAAAGATTTAATAAACCTTCCCTTCGGGTAATAACGTAAATTTCCAGGGTCAGAACCAGGCTCATAATCTACTAACTCTAACTTTTTCATTAAAGCAACGTGAGGCGGTTCTTGTTTAGCTACACGAACTTTAGCCATTTCATAATTTGTAAACTTGCCCAAGTTTATATTTTTAGAAAAATCATAACCAACAACTTTACCTTTATCTAATTTCAATTCAGAAAGTTGACCTTTTAAATCAAGAATATACCAATACGATTTTAACTTTTCTTCAGCTTTCAAAGCTTCGTTTTCTTCAGAACCTTTTTCACTAGGACCAAACTCTCTACTTAATTCAGACAAAGGATGACCTTTACATTTAATTTCAAAACCCTTGTACCAACCAAAAGGTGCTTTACTAACTTTATACTTTTTCTTAACTAAAAGTTTTTCACCTTCTTCAAGAACTTTTTTAGCGGCAGAAGGCTTAGACGGTTTTGAAGTCAAGTGAACATACGGGTAAAGAACAATAGTTTTGGTATTAACTTGTCCAGCAATATCTTCAATTTCTTTAACATAACGTTTAATTACTGAATCCAAATTATCTTCATCAGTTTTCTCAACAGCTGTAAACACAACAAGGCATTCTTTTTCTTTCAGAATTTTTTTATCTGCCTCTTCAGCATCTTTAATAGCTTTTTTCTTCGGCTCAACAGTTAAATGATCTGAGTGAATAGTAAGGATTTTCATAACTCAAAAGAAAGAGTTTTAATATATATAAAGTTTGCTAGAAACAATTAACTTGTATAATATTATGACAAGTGTCACTACCAGCTAAAAACAAAATCTTTATAAACAACTTATAAAAGTCATCATCTATGCCCGAAGACGATTATCAACAAGATTCCGAAAAATTAAATATTATAGAACATGAATCAGATGTTATAGGCCAAAATTTCTACGTTCAAAACCCTGAACAAGAATTTACACAACAAATTCAAAGCTGGTTAAAATATTTAGGTATTCAAGATTTATTTCCAAATTTAAACGACATTGAACAAATGTATGAAGTAGGATCAGAATTACGTAATGCTGGCAACGCTTCTTTTTTAGGCTTAGCAGGTCAAAGAACAAACTCTGTATTTTTCCGTCCTGGAGATTATAACACTTTACTACACGAATTAATACATAACAATCCAGAATTTCAAGGTACTCTTTTAGCAAAAGAGGCAGGGGCTTTTGCAGTAGAAATTCATACTTGTGGAGATTATAATATCTTAAACGATTTAATTAAAGGCCAAAGTTATCAAACCTCTGATAAACGTATTGGAAGGTTTGTATGTGAAGCTATGTTAGTAACAGGCAGACCAATTTTTGATATTCTAAAAAAACTTCCAGCAAATGTATCCGAAGATGAAGTTTTAGTTGGCTTAACTAAACTTGTTAACGAAGCTGAACAACAATATCTTAAAAGCCCAATGACTGCAACAGAATATTTAACAGATTTACACAATGTTACACCTTACGTTGCAAATTATTTGTTAAGAAATACAAAAGATACAAAACGCACAATTTTTCGTTCAACAACACAAACAAAAAAAGATGTGATTGGCGCATTCAAAGCATTAACTTCATTTTATCATATTAATTTAGGTTACAGTTTAACTGATGCAATCAATCAGACTGAAGAACATTTTGAAAAAGATGAAGCATTAACTCTACACAAAACTTTAATGACGGGAGCAAAAGACGTTTTTGCAAAATTAAAAGAATACGGTTATTCTTTAGAAATTTGTCAAGCAGTAAGTGAAATGATTATTAGCCAAGGGGCGAGTAAAGCAATCGATTATTCAAAAGGTATGCCTCAATTTTTAGAATTAACAGGCGAGTATGGTCCAAGAGGCGAAGAAATTTTAAGTTACGCATTAGACAATCCCAATTTTTTAGATGCTATGGTTTTAACTGATGGTGCAGATGGATTATTAAAACTTTCAAAATCGGAACCTGAAAATGTTCCACATTTGTTACACGAACTTTCACGTTTTAATTGGACACATGAATTAGCTGAAGATATTTTAAACGTTGGTCCGGACTATGTATATAAAACAAACAGAAAACAACTTGCAAAACTTTCAATACAAGAACGGGCAAGGATTGTTGCATTATCAATGTATTTAACTTCACATCCTCAACGGGGAACAATTACAACAGCTGTACAATATGGAAACCTTCCAAATAATTTAAGAGAAATATTAAAGCTATCACCAAAAAAACAACAACAAATTCTTGCTAAATCCCTTCCTGGATATAAAGATTCTAAAGTTACAGAAGAGCCTAAACAAATTGAAGAAGAATCTAAAAAAGGATTATTACATTGGTTAACAAAAAAAGGTAGGAAGAAATAAGCCGCCTTCTGTCAAACCTGCCTTGGGCAATGGTTTGTTCCAACATTCAACTAAGCGTCAATTACTGACTTGCACCAGCCGGGGCTCGCACGTTTCATCGTTCCCTTTGCCAATACTCGATGGGTTAACTCACTTTCGTCACCGAAAGCTTCGCACATCTCATTGCTAAACAAAGGACGTTTCGTTTCTGGACGGTTGCCTTCCGTTTCCGGAACTTTATAAGCGACCGATTATATGGTGGGCGGACTTTCCTCACTTTAAACGCGACATTTGGATAACTCCCTACCTATATAATTCCGTGAGATAATAGTTTATAAAGGTATGTATTTAAGAATTTTCTTGATTTTTCGCTGCGCGTGAAAAGAATTAATCTCTTAAAACAATTAAAATTTCCCTTGCAATCCTAAACCAACCATACCTTCTTTTTCATCTTCAACAGAAGCAACACCAGATTTAGTATAAACAGTAAAGTTTTTACCCAAGGCAAAACCTAAATCAAAAGTCAAGTTTTCAGTGTCAGCATAAAACTCTTCATCACGACCAACACTCATCCCTGTACGCACCAAAACATGCGGACCGCCAAAAGTTAAAGCACCATAATTTTCACTAAAACCACCATTCTTACTAAACCCAGCCATAATTTCAAAAAACACTTCAGGTCCGGCAAAAGCTAAAGCAACATCAGCTTTATCCGCTTCAAAATGCACACGTACAACAGCACTTGCTTGATTACCAGGCTGATGAATCTGCGAATAATAATTTCTTAACTTATGATCAGTCAACGCAGAACGAGAAATCGGCGAATAAGTGTACCGTGCAAAACGTTCGTCTTGCAACATGTTAACAACAACATCAGAATCTCCTCCTAAAACCAAAACTAAGTCACCGTCAAAATTTTCTTTAGAATCATAATTTAAATTAGCTACAAATTTATCAAAGCTAAGAGTCATACCTGCGTGCGCACCTTCAAAACCCATACCGAAATAAGGCAACATCATAATTCCAGCTATCGGAAGTTTACGCTCAGCATTAACCATGAAAAGTCCATGTTCATTCATTAAATTTTCAATATAATCAAAAACCATATCATCAGAAGGCATGTAATACGAATCAGAATCATTAAACAGGTCAAAACCTAACTCGTTCCAACCAATTTCATAATCTGTTGACTTGCTATACGAATAATGTTCCATGTCAAACCGTTCAATACCTACGCCAGCCTCAAGCATCACGTTCCAAAACTCGTTTTCAAAACCATAAAGACCAATAATCTCAAAATAATTACCTTCCAAGGTCAAGCTATTATAAGTTTCTTCGAACGGCACTTCAAGCTCAGGGTTAAACGCATCACCTTCAATATTCAAACCCAGCACCCAACGTTGCTGCAAACTGCCACGAGTAAACGAACCATCATTAATTCGAAAACCCCCTTTAATACCATCTTTCTCAGCCATAAAACAAAACGTGTGCCCTTCCTTATCCTCACCCCAGTCATTATAGTTCAGGTAAGCTTCACCATCAGTTACAAAACTGCCAAACTGTGTATAATCTGAAGGCAAAAACGAACCTAATCCAAACGACAAATACAAATTTTGCCAGGTCGCATCTTCAGGATTTTCCAACAAATCCAAATCCATGCCTAACTCGCCTGAAACATTATAAGTTGTACTAGCATATTTACCAGCTTCAAGACTTAATACAGCGTTAGTGTTATGATTTTTAACAGCTAAGAAAGCTCTAGCTTCAAGATTACCTTGCAGACCCATCTCAAACTTGTTATAAACATTATGATTTAAACCATTATTATCAACTTCAAACTCATAATCTTTGAAAAGATCGTCAAACGCATAATCTTCACTTAACGCAAAAGTAATTTCGCCAGCAAACAATTTAGATCTCAAAAATTCACTTTCCACGACAAGATCAGTAATATTACCATTTTCACTCATTTCAGGACCAAACGTGAAGCCGTCAGTCAACTGTGTATAACCTGTAGCGCTTCCTGAGAGAGAAAATTCTACTTCCCAGTTATTTTGTTTAAGGTTATCTTCAGAATTGTCATTTGCCAAGGCATTATACCCAAAGGCCAAAGTTGCTATCAAAGGTAACACATATTTTGTAATATTTTTGAGTAATGAAGACATTAGTGTAAGTTGTGATTTAAATAAGTTAAAAAGAGGTTATTTATAAAACTTACTTTTTAGGCTTAGATAGCTCATTAGCACCTAAAACTAGTGTGGTTAACAATGATGGTACGCCAACTAGAGTTGATATTAATCTAATAGTATCTACAGTATTAGTTGCATAAGGCATAGCTTGGTAAGCGGGGTTTGCCGGATGATGACCTGAAACATTTACAATATCATATAAGACATCTGTATAACTTAAACCGTAAGCTGCCAGGCAAACACCTGTGGTGATTGCACATATTTTTAGTAAATCTGACATTTTATTCCTGTTTCTCCAAATTTCTATTTTGCTTTAAATTTTGTGTATAAATAGCCTTCGCTACAAATGGAATTACAGCCAATGAACAAGCAACTAAAGAGCCTGCTAAAAAAGATTCTCCTAAATCATACATAAGATTAGAATATTGAAAAGCATTTGGATCTTGAGGAACCCAATAAAAATGATTATAACAAAAATCCGCTACTCCTAAAGTAAATCCACTAAAAGGAACAACAATTCTATAAAAATTCCATTTATTTCTATTTTTAATATTATTTTGAGTAAAATCTCTTTCTTCTAAAGTTCCATTCTTAAGAATATCTTGTTCTTTATCAAATTCTTCTCTAGTAGGATACCAAAATATATCTCTTAGTCTACTCATTTTGTTGTTCAGTTTTATAACAGCCTCTGACTTTATCAGTCAAATAAGCGAAAGGTGAAGCAACTATTCCTAATACAATCCCTGCTCTTCCCAAGTAAGCTACAGGCCCGGTAACATTGTAATAATTTGGCATTAAATCAGCGCCAACACAGTTAGCCAAGTCAGCTGAAAAATTAATATAAATGTCTCGTCCAATGTCTGAATCAGCACCTGCCAAAAGCAAAGCCAGTCCAGTACCAGCTGCCACCCACGGCAACAAAGCATTCGGTTTTTGTTCTTCAGTCATTTTTGATTCTCCTTAAATTAAATATTTTATTATCAAAATAGCGGAAGAACTATTATTTAAACCTTTTGTTTTGTAACTACTTAATAATAATAACAAACACTATAAATATAGATTTAGCGTTAAATATTTATAAAAGAGGTTTTTACTTTGAAAAAGAAAAAAATGCCTTTAGACACAGAAGTAGACAAACTTTTAGATTCAACCATGATTCTAAACGGTTGGAACTTGGAATGGTTATGGATACCTCATCGAATAAGTAAGCTAGGTATTGGTATCGAAAACATCAGTGTAACAAATAATAGTGTCTCTGGTATATTACAACCAAGCATGCTAGGCGGCAGCCATGGTCGAAAAATAAAATATGATTATTCTTTATATTATTCTCCTATTAAAACTGAAACTACAAAGTTTTTTCACGGACGTTCTCCAACTATAAACCTGATAGATGGTAAAGGTAATGGTAGTGTAGAACTTGATGCTAAATTATGCGGTGTTAACGGTTTAGACAAACATCAATATGCAATTATACTAAGAGGTTTCAATTTTAACACTTTAGCACCGTATGAAAACTACGGTTTTACAACTAAAGGTTTAGGCGCTTGGGTCTTACCAGGAATAATTAAAAACGATAAATTAAAATTTGATTTCGAAATGCGGTTATTTGCGGCTACACCTAAACACAACTGGTTCACACAGTTTTGGACAGACTGGCTTGATAATCGAAGGTTAAGAAAATGTGAAAATTATAAAAATAATCTTTGCGGTAAAAAAAATCGTGACCCTAGACAAGTTAATCCTGGTTACATGTCGGAAGGTTATGTTGATTATACTGTTGTTGCTGCACCTAACGGCCATGTCACTAACTGGCCTGACGGAGAAAAAAAACCTTCTTCGTTGTATAAATTAAAAAATCTTAAAATGCCCAATAGGTTTCAACGTGTAACTCCAATTATAGGTACTAACAAGATTGTGTACCCTAACGCTTTCGTCGGTATTAACGGATTTTATTATGAAGTTAATCGTGATATAGATAAACGTCAGTACGGAATTTATTTACAAAAAACACATTTTTGTAACAAAAATTTTGATTATGATCCTCTTTCAGGCATAATGGAATTTAACACTCAAGCTTTTTTGATGAACGACCCTATACGTTTTACTCGTCATAAAACTTTGACTAATGTTTGTGCAAGTTTTGCTTTAATACAAACCCATGATGACCATAGTGAGTTACGAGAAGAAAATTATTCTGGTAGAACCAGGTCTAATATTAATAAAGGTAGTGAAGCTAGTTTTGATTTCTAGATTTTTACCTTTGGCTGAAGATTTTGTTTCTTTTTGTTAAAATTACGACGAGTTGGTTAGAGTTACCGTTACCGTCGAAAATCTTGCGAAATTTCTTGGCTTAAACTTATATTGCATATTGTTTCTACTCCGGAACAGATGAAACATTCGTAAAGAATGTAGGAGAAAAACAAAAAATGCAAAGACAAATTTTAGAAGATGTTATTCGGAGAATGCCGAACGTTTTAGACGAAATGTATAATAAGAAACTATTTATCAATTTTAAATACAATCAGAGATAAAAATAATTGCCCAAATTAGATGCAAAGTTTTAGAAAAAAGTGAAAAGCTTAAAAAAGATTTAATTCTTAAAAGTTTAAAATACGTAGGAATTAAGACATTTTACACAATTTTAGAACAACCGAAACATTTATATATACCTTGTTACTCTGGTAGAGTAGTTACACACATTAATATAATAAAAGAAGGAAATAAAACAAAAATGACAACTTCAGAATATAACAAAGTTAACGGCGCTGTTGATGCTGTTAAAGGTACTATTGAACAATACCGAAGAGCATTAATGAAAACTTATTTAGAAGCCGAAGACGAAAACGGAAAAATTTCTCAAGAAAATTTTGACTTATACCAAGCAGCTTATGATTGGGTAAATACCAATATCCTAGCTAACGCAACATTTGAAGGGAGTGACGACGCAGTTAAAAGAGCAAAAACAAATTGGGAAAAGAAAATTTTACCACTTTATCTACCTGATAAAAAAATTAATGATAAAATCGAAAATAAAGATAATATTACATTAGATGATATTGTCGGACTTACCAGCGAAGTTGCTGCACCTTTAGCTCAAACCTTACAATATGAAGCTATCGAAAATACTATTGATAGTATGAGTGAAGCTGATGTTCAGGGCGTAAGAGTAGGTTTGTTAAACAGACTTAATTCATACGACTTAGAAATGACTGAAAGAGATGTTCAAGAAATTCCAGGAATGATTAGCGCTTTCGGTGTAATCCGAATGATGGAAAATCAAGCTGAACAAAGAAAAGCCCAAGAAGAAGCTATGAAAGAAAAAGAAGCACAACAAAAAGCTCAATTAGTAAACGCAATTAGAGGACAAGGTGCTCGACAATAAGGAAGTCTAAAACTTCCTATTTTTTATTTCCTTTTTTCTAAAAACCGTTTAGCTACGTTAACAAAATACTCAGCTTCTTTCATTAACTTATCATAATCTTTACCTTTGACTTCTTTTATTTGCCGATGTGTAATATCTTTGAACAGTTTGTAAAACTTCCGCATAATGTTAGCGTCGGATTTCTTCAACAAACCTTTCTTAACCATTTTCATATCCAACAAATCAGCAACATGTTCAGGTGTAGGAGGTATCTCTCCAAGCTCCATTAACATTGCATGCGACGCATCAATCACTGCCCAATACATATCAACAACTGCCGACATTGTATGTTGCCTAGCCTTATGTAAACTCGCCGGCGCCATTGTAAAATATGTGTAAACAGCTTCTTTAGAAGGCCTTATTTTACCATCATCTAGCAAGGCTTGCAGAGGATCAAAAAATCCGGTATCAATCAAGGCAACTCCATAACGTAAAATGTTAATAGCAACAGGGTCTCCAACACGAGCATACTCCCAAAAAGACGTAAACTTCATAGACTGAATATGTAACCGTTGTGGGTCAATGTTAGCAATAATTTTTTCTAAGATAACACGATACGTTTGCACCACGTCATCGGAAAACTTTATCTTCAAATCATCTAACACAACTAAAATATCAATGTCTTGCGTCGTTTGTTTACGTTTAGCTACGGAACCGAAAAGAACAACTGCACGTATGAAAGTACCAAACTCTTTATACAACCGTTCAGTAAACAACCTTGCTATTTCAAAATCTTTTTTATTATATTTTATACGATCTTTTTTTTGCCTTGCTTTAACTGGAAATTTCATCCAATTTCACCTCTTTTTTATTCAATAGGAGCTTCGCTCCACCATCCTTGCCATTCTTTTGAAGGAACATAAGGACCAACAATCGTTGTAGGGGAACCAGTACGACCAAAATAACCTTGATCAAGATCATTCCACGACCGTTGCTGCGTATCTATTCTATACATCGGCGAGGACGCAATCCGTGCCCAAGCACCTGTCATTGCTGACATAACACCTTCAGCTTCACCTTGCGCACCAGGTTCAGCTATCATCGCACCTTTGAAACCTTTATCTTTAAGCTTTTTAACAAAATCTTCTACAGGCGCATTACCTTCACCGATAGTTAAATGTTCGTCGGAATAACCAAAATTGTCAGACAAGTGCGCATGACCGATGATATTGTCTTTGTTAAGATTATCAATTTGTTTGTTCATCCATTTGTTAAAATCTTCATCACTACCTTTGAAATATTTACGCCATAAGTTTGCATGTGCAACATCAAAAGTAGCTTTAATATGGTTACTTGCAACTTGTTGCGCTTTATCACGATCCATATTTTTTTTCTGAACTAACATGTCAGTCATATTTTTCCTAGATTCTAAAATTAATTTTTTTAACTCTTCAGGATGCGCACCGTAACCAGTTTCAGGAAATAAATTTTCTGGAGCAATGAACAAATCTCTTTTTAACTTCTTTTTTTGTTCAACATCATAAGCATACATCCCTAACCTAGCAATGTTATGCGCTGAACGTCGGACACCTTCCTCTTCAATATCAACCATTTTTTTCTTCATATTTTCTAATTGTTGAATTTGTTTAGAATAACCGTAATAACCTTCAGACTCTCGTTGGAGATCTAATTCCATATCTTTCAATTTATTTTTAATAAACTCAGACGCTTTCATATCTTTAGGCAACCTATCTTTATCTTTGAAAACTTCACGTTCGAAAGCTCTTTTAATCCTATCTTGATGTTCTTTTGGCATGGTTTGTTCCATTGCAGAATAATCATCTTGTAATTTTTTAAATTCTTTAAGCTGATGCTGCAACTGATCAACCCTTTGATAATGATGATGTGCAAAAGGTAAAGTACGTTCTAAGTCACCTGACTGTTGTTGTATGAAAAAATATTTAGCTGGCGACATTTGCTCTTCCTTAGGAAGACCTTGGTTCATTTTCTTAACTTTTTCTTGAATATCATTCCACGATACTTCTTCGAATATAATTTTTTTAGATTTTTCATCAACTACAGGTATACGTTTATGCAGTTCGGTTGTTGAATTACCATAAGCATCAATCCATTTACCTTGATTATTAGTTTGCCATTTAGGAACATTCAGTTTTTGGTTAACTCTGAAAGACATGATTTCGCCAGTTTCTTTGTTAGCTAAATGCATCATCTCTTCGTCGCTATCAGACTCTTCAAACTCTTTGTATCTACCTATCACTGTTGGGAATTCTCCAGTATGTGCGACAACTGCGCCTCCGCCACAAGCGTCAGCTGCAAAATCTATTGCTTTTTTTATTTCAGTCATGTTAGTCTGCGCCTGTTTTTGACTAAAGCTTCTACCTTGTTGATCCATACCAGCTAAACCTGTAACAGCTAAAGAAGCATGAGTTGAAATTTGCATATCATTAATTTTAGCTAGTTGTCTGATATCTTCTCTCTTGGTTTTACCATAAGTTTCAGGAGTACCACCTTGCCGAATATCACCTTTGCCAGCGCCTGTAAAAGAAAGTTCAACAGTTGTAGCACCTGCCATTGAAGCGTTTAAAGCGTTACGTACTGCATCACCAAAACCTAAAGAAATACCTATGTCTTTTGTTGACAATCCTGCTTCCTCAATAGGGTTACGGTTCATTGCTGACCAGTACTCATTACCAAAATTGACCATTATATATAAATGGGTATTAGAAGTTAATAAACGTTTCTAAAGAGAAGTAAGTGCTTGTTCTAAAGATTCAACATTTGAAGCCATTGAACCTTCTTGGATATCTTTGTTAACTTGTTCTAACTCTTTTTTTCGTTTACTGAAATAACTATTAAGTTCAATGGGTATTGCTCTTATACTGGTAATAACATTTTTTGTAATTTGCGGATGATTATAAAACGCTTTTTCTAAACACTCAAACATTTCATTCGGAGTAATCTGATTTCCTTTTTTCCAAAAAGAAAGATATTTTTTCAAAGAATCATTAAAATATTCACCTAACCAAAATTTAATTTTTAAATCTTCAATTTCACCGTCTTTAAAATATTTAGGGATAAAATCAATCATAAAACTTCTCCAAACAAAACCAGTCCAATATTTCCTTTCAATATTAATGTGCCCTTTTCTTCCTCGTTTTAATTCAAAATTACTATCAAGACTTAAACCACCTTCTAAAGGTTTTTCTTTATCATATTTTGTTGTAAAACTAATATCATCAATACCTAACAAAACAGGATAAAGTTGTACCAAACCTTCATAAAGATCTTGAAAAACTGGAGCAAAACTTTCATCCAAATTAACAGTTAACTTATTTCTTATAGAATTAATCTGTCCACGAGTCTTAAGACTTTCCAAATGAGCATTATAATTTTGAGAACTTGAAACTTCCCTTAACCGATAATGTACAGCTTCAGCCGCTCGTTCCAACAACGAAACATCACCAAGTGGTAAACCCATATGGTTTTCAACCAAATCTCTAACTTCAGGATCAACATCTTCAAGATTCATTCCTCTCAAATCTTCTAAAAGAATAGATAATGAAGCTAACTTATCTTCGTTTTTAACACCTTGCAAATATGTTAACAACTGCGAATCTACTTCTTTGCCAGTCAATGCATCAACATCAACTTGAGACTGACTATATCTTTGACCCCTTACTAAAGCTTCCATACCAAAAAGAGCCCATATATAAAGCTTATCATTACTGGTTGAGAACGAAATTTACTGTGCAAATAACCCGTTAGCTTTCTTAAAGATATCATACAAAACGGTTGCAGAAACTTTAGCCCATCCAGCTGCTTTTTTCTTTTCAGCCATATGTGCATAAGATTGTTTTTTAGGAGTTTTCGGACCAAAACCTAAATCAAACGAAGTAAAAGGTGAAAACAAATCTTTAAACCCTCCCGGTATAGCTGTGAACGGTTCAAAGATTGACAAATCTCTTTTCTTTGCTTCCGGAACTTCCGACTCTTCTTCAATATTTTCACCTGCTTCTTTAAGATACTTAATCAAATCATCTTTCATAGCCATCATTGCAGCGTCAATTGAAGCCAACATCTCAACATCATCTTCAGTTTGTTTACCTTGATAAGCTTTGATTTGGTCCCAAGTCAGAACATAAGGTTCAATGATAATAGTAGTTTTACCAACGTGTGAAGGTTTTTTCTGGCCTGTGTTATAATCATAATGCATGTCCGGAATAGTGACATAAGTAAAATGTACACGTACGCATGGAAGATATTTTTTATAAGTATAATTCTTCACTTTATCTTCCTCTTGCACTGCAAGGATTTCAAGTTCAACTTTACTAGTTTCAAAAGCACTTACTATGTCAGGATCAGAGAAATCTTGTTTCATTTGCAAAGCTTTAATATTTTTCATATAAGGCCGTAACCAGTTCATATACAATTTAATAACGTTATAATGTTGCCGAAGATTTTTTAACCGAAAATTACGCGAATGCTGCATTTCTGCATAAGTTTTCTCTTTCCAAATGTAATACTGTTTAAGTTTGTTAGCTAAAACATTACCAACTTTTTTGTTAACACCATTTTTTATCACTTGTTTTACAACAGCATCAACACCTTGCGAACCCCCTTGGGGATTAGTCTGAAAAAACAAATCTGGTAAAGTAATGAACCCAACTTTGTTTGCTAAAGCATATACAGAGTTAGGCGACTGCATTCCGCCTTCAACCATTTCAATCCAAATGGATTTCAAAGCAATTTCAGAACTTTCATCACCTTCAAGACTTTTTTTGTAATGTTCTAAACGTTCGTCCATTATTCTAATTTCTCTCAGGATTGGCAAAATCGTTTTAATCATTTGACCAATTTGCGCTAGATAGTTCGAAAGCTGTTGTTGCAGGGCAGACATTTTCGTACCAATAGTACCATGAAAACTGCTTGACACTGAAGCATCAAAAACATCTTTAATTTTAAACATATGATCATAACCTAAACCGAACGACGGTTTATTCTGAAGAAAACCTTTTGACCAATAATAATGCTTTTCAACACCAGCAGTCATGCTTTCCATTATTATAACATGCCGTTCTTTGCTCCACATAGGATCTAAAGGTTTGCCGTCAATAATAGGATTATCTTTCTTAGCTTTCTCAATACGTTCAGCTTCAGTTTCTTCATGTCCTCCAGAAGAAAAAAACGATGCAATTAACGGCTTTTTCTTTTCCTTTCCCATCTTTGATACATTATGTCCTTGTAACTTTAAATAGTTTTTTATCTATAAATATCAGATATATTAAAATTAAAACTGCTATTGTTGTATACATATCAGCTAAGTTAAAAGTTGGCCAAATATATATTACGATAAAATCTCTTACATGACCTAAAAAAATTCGGTCAATGGCGTTGCCTAACGCTCCTGCAAAAAGTACAATCCATACAAGTTTATACTGCAATTGTTTATAATAATAGATGATTGCAATAATTACAATTATGCTTAATATTGCTAAGAGGTAGACTGAATTTTGTAGAAATCCAAAAGCCATACCAGTATTTTCTGAATAATTTATTGCAAAGATTAACCACTCATAATGTTTCCCAGTGAAAAGAATTTTGGTCAGTTGGTCTAACAAAACTAAAATTACAGAAATTATAATAAACCGTTTCATTTTGCTAAGGCCAAAAAGGCTTTAATCTCGTCGTATAATCTGTTAGCTGTAACATAAAGCTCTTCTTCTTGCTGTTCAAACCTTTCACGTGCAATAACTTTATCATAAATCTTTTTTTTCATTTTAGGAAAAGATTTATTTTTCCAGTCGCCAAATGTTGCAGCCTTCCTTAAAATATGTGCACCTGTCCTGAACTCAATAAGACCTTTGTAATTACTTTGGCCAGTTTGTTCGACAGGAATCTTTGAAACAAAACATTGCATGTTTAAGTTAATCAAATATTTAGTATAATCATCAACAGGTTTTTCACACTCCCACCAAATTTCAATCTGTAACGAACCGCCATTGTCTAATTGCCGATACTGTCTTTCGTACCACCCTGTAAACCCATTATGCTCAAACCATCTATGTAATTCAAGATAAAAATCCATAATGTCAAAAGTACCTTGCGCTTTAATTTTAGTGCCATCTTCAATAATTGTAACTTTTTCATTCCAGAGATGATCATCAGCCATACTATTTATAATGAAAACAGAACTTAATAAATATTTGGGTAAGGTTTTTATACCTTTGAAGCATTTAAGATAACATGGATTTCATACCAATTTTACAGATTATTTGGGAAAGATCTATTGAACTCTTCACTGCACCATATTATACGCAAGAAATGCTTTGGATTTTAATCCCGTTAGTAGCAAATATGCTGTTAATGGAACTTTACTTCGGTCGTTACACTAAAGAAGAGTTAGGCTGGAACACTGCTTTCAGTAATAGTTTAGTTTTAATCTTTGTAAGCATTGATTTGTTACGGCAATTGTACTATCAAGGTGTGTTATTCGCTTTCGATATTAAAACAGCTTTAGTTTTAGCAATTATTCTTGAAGGTATAATTTTAACAGGTTTAAACTTTTTCCACGTTTTACCAAAAAAATGGTCATTTTCAATCGCATCAAAATTACCAATCAACATTGTAGCATACTTTACAATAATTTTAATTTATACTAACATCCAGCTAGACTTGTTAACAGGTGCAGCAATTCTATTTTCGGGAATTAGTATTTATTTAATCCTAAAACTTTTTCAAATGTTTGTACCTGAATCTTCAGATGAATTATTTGAAGAAGACGAAGAATAAACTTTTTCTGCAGTAGACACGCTAGAAAATTTTGCATCTATGTTAAGTTTACCTAACTCTTTTTTTAAGAATTTAATTTGGTTTTTAACTTCTTTCTTGTTAAAAGTTTTATTTTCCCAAGCAGTGTTAGCTTTTGGTACAAAAGGATTAACTGAAACATAAGTTTTACCAGTAAAAGCATCTTTCAATTTTTTAACTAATTCAACAGTTTCTATCAAATCTTGTTCAGTAGTATTAGGCAAACCTACCATAAAATAATATTTAATTTTTTTAAAACCTACTTTAGAAGCTAACTTAGCAAAGTTAACAAAATCTTCATCCTTGGTTTGTTTAGTAACTTCAAAACGTAACCTTTCATTACTTTCAGGCGCAACTGTCAAAGTTCTTTGTCCGCCTTTTTTAACTAATTCTAACAATTCTTCATCAACTAACTCTACTCGCAAAGAAGGTATAGAAAATTCTAAGCCTTTTTCTAATAAATAAGCTAACAACTCTTTACGTTTAGGGTGAGTGAACGACGGCGAATAAATAATAACTTTTTTTCTTTGGTTTATGGCGATGCCTCTGTCGATTATTTCTTTTAAACTCTCGATAGAACGATGTTGCACTTGGTCATAAACAGATTTAATCGAACAAAACTTGCACCCGAAGGGACAACCCCGTTCAATTTCTAATAAAAAAGAATTACCAAAAACAAAAGTTTCATCTAACTGTTCAGGTAAAGGTTGATACAACGGATATTCAACATTATCTAAATTCTCTAATCTAGCATAAGTTATTTGTTTAGACAAACCCGGAACATAAACACCTTCTAACTTAGAGATCTTTCCCAAAAATTCTTTTTTATCTTCAGTATACAAATCTAATATTTGATTTAAAACTTTTTCAACAGCACCAAAAACAAAAAAATCAAAAACATCTGGTAAATAATTTTTATTTACACAAGGTCCGCCTGCAAACAAAATCTTATCTTCACCAACATTATTCTTTTTCAAAAGTTCTAAAACATTTTTCATGTCTAACTCATATTGTAAAGTAAAGCCTATTAAGTTAGAATTCAATTTACCTTTATCTAAAAAAACTCTGTTACATATCCAATCATTTTTATTATTAACAAGATTATAAAATATCAAAGGTGCTAAACAATAAACTCCACCAAAATATTTATTAGGATAAACTATGTCTAACTGTTTAATATTTTTATTCCAAGATTTTTGTATTAAAGGACGTTCGTTCATATTTTTACCTCAAATTTGTGAACATAAACTCCAAGATCTCCTTTTTTTGAAACTGTTAAAGGTTCAATCTCGTAAGATTCTATATTTTGATACTTAAGATCTAAATCTAAAAACCTAAAAAAGTTTGGATTTCTACGAATAAGTCTAAATTGTTTCAACGGTTTTTTTGTAAAATTATAGTTTTGTATAGGATAATGGCCATCTATTCCTATACCTATACCACCTCGCTTTAATTTTGTGTTAGCTGGAATTAACGGCATCCCACAAGAAATTAAAAATTGTAAATCTAACTTGGGGATTAACATGTTCTTTCGAAGATTACGATACGAATTTGTATCTGCACAGATTTCAATCCCACAATCTAAATTATTCCATCTAAAATATTTTCCTTTTTCATTGCCAGGTTTCCAACCAAACCCTTTCCTTTGACTCAGTCCAGGTTCACGTCTCATTCCTTGCAACACTGCATTTGTGCTTCCACCATCAATATATTTATGATAATCTCCCAAATATTTACCATCGCCAATTATGGGAACAGTATTATACACATCAGTATCATTTGCTAACCACATCATACTACCTGGCAAGATTAACTGGGTTTTCCCTTTACTAAAATCACACAAAACCTCAACTAAATCAGATTTTTCAGAAGTCGTTGTTATTCTTGGATGGTTAGAATCTCTAAAAAATAAACCCCATTCCGGGCATGCAATAAGATTATAATTTTCTTCTGACAATTTCTCTATGATTGTTAAAAAACCGTCAAGTGTCCAATTGTTACCATAACTCGCTGTCGGATAATCTAAGATTGCAAGTTTCATTGTCCAACCTCCACGTCAAACATATCAACAACAATTATTTCATTTTTAGAAAACCTGTTTAGTACTTTCGAATCATATGCTTTAACTAATTTAAAATTTTTTCTCATATTAAGTAAAGTTTCATCAAAATCAATTTGTCTTTGAAAAATCTGCTTAGGCAAATCATAATTTAAATCTCTTCGAACATTTCCATTAGCATAAATCCCAATTCCATGTTTTTTTAATTTCAAAGTAGATCTATTTATATCTAACCCACAAGAAACCAAAAATTGTAAATCTAAAGCCAGAATTGAATCATTTAAATTAATACTACCAGTATCTGAACAAATTTCAACACCACAATCCAAACCTTCCCATTGAAAATGTTTTCCCTTCCTATCTCCCTGGACCCATCCTTTTCTTTTTATACTGTCTTCGCCTTCTTGTGCAATAGAAACTGCAGCTGAACTTCCACCATTAGTATATTTATGATAATCACCAAGATATTCACCGTTAGCAATTATCGGTAAAGTATTATACACACCATGTCCAGTTTCCCACATCATTGTGCCAGGTAAAATTAATTTGCTTTTTCTGGAGGTTAAATCACACAAACGACCGACCAAATCATCTTTTTCGTAAGTAGATGTTAATTTTGGATAATCTCTTCCACCAAAAAACAAACCCCATTCTGGACATACAATAACATTCAATTCTGTGTTAGACAAATCAGTTAAACTTTTCAATAAAAGGTCTTGCGTAAGTTTTGTACCCATTGCAGAAGTAGGATATTCTAAAGTCGCAATCTTAAGTTTCATTCTTCAACCTCAATTTCATAAATCAAACCTTCAGCATGTTCTTCAATTTCTTTAATTTCAGGTACTGTTCCTGTTGAAGGAAATCTATGTATAGAAGGATCAAACTCATATTTTAAAACTTCAACTCTAAGTCCAGGATTACTAACACCATTACTGCACAAAGCATAACCATTATGTTTCAAAGCAAGACTATGATTAGCTAAAGTGTTACCACAAGATACAAGAAAATGTAAATCTAAACGATCAATTTTTTCTTCCGGATCCTCGGAATGTAATCTATGATGTAACCCTGAAGCGTCAGCACAAATTGCTGCACCTACATTCAAACCTTCCCAAGTAAAATTATAAGCTTTTTCATTTCCAGCTTTCCATTTAAGTTTTTTAAGTTCAGGAAAAATATCATCAAGTGAACGACCTGTTAATTGTAAATAATTTCTCAACTGATGAAACTTTTTTTCTTTTATTTCACCACGCCGAGTATTTTCATCAAAAACAATTTGTTCATCACCACCACTATAGTACTTATGATACTCACCAACTAACTCACCGTTAGCAACTATCGGACAAGTATTATAAGCATAATCGCCGTCGTGCCAAAATATTGTACCGGGAAGAACTAATTTAGTTTGACCTTTTGTAGCATCGCACAATTTAGAAATTAAATTATCTTTCTCATAAGTATCATGTAATCTATCACGAGGCAAAAATAACCATTCAGGGCCAGCAACAACGTCACATTCTTCAACTAAACATAAAATATCATCCAAAGCAGAACCATAAACACCATCTTTGCTAGGAGTATACGAACCTAAATCTCCAGTATCCCTGCTCATTAAACCTACTTTAAGTTTCATTTTAACAACCTCGGATCAGCCATAGAATATTGCATTTTTGAAAAGTCAAAATCATAAGAGTTAAAATCAATATCACTAACAATGAACCAGTTTTCTGCAACTGTCAATTCATCTATATTAAAATTTGGTAAAAGATGTATATTAGGTTCGACCAAATCTAACATTGTATAACTTTCAAACATCATAAATAATTTTCTAGATTCTTCATTAGCTAAAGATTTCAAAAACCATGCCAAGATACTAAAACGTCTTTGCCCTAAATGTTGTGTTAAAAAGTTCGGAACATGCCTAGCGGCTGGATACATTTCACGAATTAAAACATCTTTACTTGCAATGTAAGGTAAAGGCGCAGTAAAAGGTAAATCATTTTCTCTAATATTATACAAAGCTTCAAAACCTGTTCTTGCATCAACAATATTTTTTTCATCTTTACTTATTTTAATATCATTAACCCATTTAGCTAAGATAGGTTCTCTGGTAATAGCAGAAATGTCATAAACTCCCCTACTGATAGTTTCAATACCTTCACCAATATGAACATAATTCCTCAACTCATCAGGATTAGAAATAAACTGTTCAACATCAACACAACTAGCAAGGTCTTCACCTTCAGACGTAATCAAACATTCTTTTCCAGCTATTTTTATTTGTTTCATTATATTTTACAAAACTTTTTCATTAATTTTTCAGCTTCCTTTTTTGAAGGATAACCTACACGAGTACCTATAAAAGATTGATTGCAAAAATCTGGAGCACAATACATTCCGTTTATTTGTCGTCGAAAAAGAATATTCATACGATCTTCATCACTATATGTAAAAGTTTCAAGATCAGTAGGCAGAGAACCATCCATGCTTAAAGGCTGAGCATACTCATTAACTCTTACAGAAAATTCAGCACTTGCAGGATGCTGTTCAAAACCTAAATCTTCCATCACGTCCCAAAAATCTTCAGTAGGTTCACTATGATTTTTTTCATACATTGTCAAAATCAAACCTTTACCTTCAGTTACAAGATTGTAAAGATTAGCAAAAAATATGTAATGTTGTTCAGGTTTAAGATGAGTAAACAAATACTGAGTAATCATACAATCATAATATTCAGCAAGATTCCACAGATCAGTCAAAGCATCACCTTGCACAAACCTTACATCGGGCTTAGCCTGACACTTGCCATGCAAATAAGTTTCATGCTCAACATAATCACCAGCAATTTTCGGATAACACATATCAACATAATCATCACCATATTGTTCACGCGCTTTTCTAATTCTCTTGCCAACTCTTGTAGTAAAAAATTGTTTATTTTCAGGGTCAAGCCTTTCAGCCAAATCATCAATGCGTTTAACCAATTTCTGTTTAGACGAATGAAGATTATCACGTTTAAACTCAGCAATTTTCAAAGCTTTCTCGCTTTTATCTAAACCTAAAACTTTCTTTCCCATAAGAGCTAAAGCAATAGAAAAACCGCCAGTCCCGCATGCTATGTCAAAATAACTGTCAAAACCTAAACCTTTTACAACGTCAGTCATAAAAAGTGTCGGATACTGCGTATATAGTGTTGTTTGAGCCATCTTTTAATATAATAGCTTCAACTAATTGTATATAAACTTTTCGGTTTTGTTACTACTAAAAAGAAATAACAAAAATTAGCCGAGATATGATAAATCTCTAGCTTTTTTATGATCAATAGTTTGCTGGGTTTGTTCCATTAAGCCTTTCAACTTACTTTCAAACTCTTTAGCTGCTTTCAACAGGGGCTTCACATCCACATTCAACCCCAGATAACCATCTAAAATTTCTATAATTTTAGCAGCAGAACGACTGTCTGGCAATTTTGAAGCTGTTTCAGCAAAAATTCCTGTTGTCTTAATACTATTATTTTTTAACAAAATAGCAGCTGTAATCCCCATAACAATACCTTCTTTTAATTCCTCAACTTTCAAATTAATCATTTTTTGTTTAGCTGCCGAATCATTTGTATAGAAATAAGATTTTGATTGTGCGTTTTGACCCATCAGACCTTCCAAGGAAACAATTTGTTTAGCACCTAATTGTTTTGCAAGGTCCACTACTGTTTTGCCAAGCTCCCATTCAATACCTCTAACATCAGTTATAGCATGTATAATAACAATATTATACTTTTGCGAGTAAAAAATTTCTAACGGTTGTATTAAACGTCCTTCATGCATTGCTGCAATTGGCATAATTTTGTCTGACCATATTGTACCAATAGATTTTGCATCCAAGTGTTTGATTAAATATTCAGTACAAATAGTTCCAATCAGGCCTAAACCTGGGAAACCTTCGATTATGATAGGATTTTTTGGTTTACTAGTAAGGTTAATTTCCATTGTAACCAATAAGTTGATTTAAAGTCTTTTATAGTTTGTGGTTCTAAAGTTTTTTCTTAACTTCTTCTATATCTTTTATGAACCGTTTTGTTGTAGATAATACATGTTCGATTTGAGTGTTATAAACTTCTGCTGTTTTTTTAAGAAGTTCTTCATCAGATAATTTTTCTATTTGATTAGAAGTTAAATCCAAATCTTTGCAAGTTATTTTTTTACCTTTTTTTGCTTTCTTAACTAATTTCCATTTACAGAAAAGTTCGTTTGCTCTTGCCGGTAATTGTTCTTTTTTAACATTTAACAATTCAGCTGTTTCATTTAATAGATCTTTAACTTTCGAATCTTGCGCAAGCGCCGCATTACCTGCAACGAATGTTAATCTTATAATACCATCTTGCACTTTATTAGATTTAAGAATTTTAATTTGTTTTACGTTACACGTATTTTTTAAATGTGTACCACCACAACATTCAACATCTACCGTCGGAATTTCAACAATTCTTAATTCTTTACCCGGAACTGCGCCGCCCTGATAGATTGCCATGCCAAATTTCTTTTCTGCTTCAGTTCTTGGATAAAATTTACATTTCACTTCATAACTTTCACTAATAATTCTGTTAGCTTCAATTTCTATCTGTTCCAATTCTTTTTCACTAATGCTTTGATAATGTGTAATATCTAAGTGAGCTTTCGATTCAGTTTTCTTTGCCCCTGCCTGGTTCACATGGTTCCCTAAAACTTTTTTCGCTGCAGAATTTAAAATGTGAGCTGCTGTGTGATGTTGTGCCAACTGCATTCTTCGTCCTCTTTCTATCTTAGCGTCGACAGTATCACCTTTTTTAAAATTAGGTTTAGAAGAAACTACATGTACTATTACATTACCTTGTTTGAAAACATCTACAACTTCATCGCCATTAATTTCCCCTACATCATGCAACTGTCCACCTGACGTAGGATAAAAATAAGTTTGATCTAAAACAACATATTTATTTTCTAAAATTTGAATCACTTTTGCTTCAAACTTTAATTTAGAATAATCAGAAAAGTACAACGCTTTAGTATCATCAACATTTTTTAAATCCAATTTTTGTTCTTTAACTGTTGCAGCAACTTGTTCTTTCTTCTCGTGACGTTCCGCAACTTTCGCATAGAAGTCATCAGGGATTTTAAGTTTAGGGTCATGTTCCTTAATTAATTCTGGCGCAATACCTTGACTGTCATAAAGTTCTAACAATTTATTTTCAGTAATGTCACCTTTCAAGTTCGCAACAATTTGTTTTGTTTTTTGTTTAGTATTATTATATTTTACACGTTCGACGTCAAGAATTTTTTCAATTTCTTTAAGATTATTTTTTAATTCTGGGAATAAAGGTTTCAAATACTTTGCATGTACATGACATAATTCATTCAAACTCACGTCCCATTCATACTTGTCAATAAAAGCTAATGCTCGTCGCAAAATAACTCGCAAGTTATAACCACCACCCACATTAGAAGGTAATGCACCGTCGTTCAAGGTAAACAATAACGACCGGGAATGATCAGCAACTGAATACAATGCAGCCAAATCAGTAATATGCGTGCGTAACTTTTTAACATCATAACCAGTTTGTTTAGAAATATTTTTCCAAACTTTATCAACAGAACCTGACATTTCGTCCAAGTTCAAATAAGAAGCATAAGGTAAAAAGGCATTAACCATTTTTTTGTCAACTTTCATACTGGTTTGTTTGTACAACTTTTCAACTACTGTCGGGAAAGTAGCTTCATAAGAAGTCGACGTACCTTTAGCAAACCACGCGTTACGTTCGTGACCCATCCCCATGTCAAGAACTTTAAGGTTCAATTCTTTATTCCCTTTAGGCGTCTGTTCAAACATCATATAAACTTGGTTACCTAATTCTAAACCACGTGAAAAAAATTCCATGCTTGGTCCAAAGTTACCACCACCAGCCCATGCATCTTCGTGATAAGTAATTTCTTTAGGAGGCAACCCTAAACCTTTCGTAAGCCATTCGTGAATATCTAAAAAATATTTTTTCTGGTTCCAGTCTTTAGGAGGAACAAAAGCGTGTTGTCCTATCATAACAAAACCAGTAAAATGTGAACCAGTAAAACCAACATTATCGATGTCGTTAAACCTTACACAAAATTGTGGTACTACTAAAGGATTTGCAGGCGGTTCAACTTCGCCTGAAACTACGTAAGGTTGAAAATCATAAATTGAAGCTTGAACAAAATCTGTATCAGAACGCCAACGTGCTACAACAGGATATCTTTTAATAGGAGTATAACCCCTTTTCTTAAAAAAATTAGAAAAAGTCTTCCAAACTTGGATATAATCCATTTCTTTTTTCACAGGGCTTTGCCCAATAAATCGAAAACCACCGCTACATGCAGGATCGTCACAAGTTTTACGTTTCGAATCCACTGACCAAAACGGAGTTTGACATTTAAAACATATGCGACGTTCAAACCCTTCTTTCTTAAGAACAGAAACTGCATAATACTTTTCAGGATTTTTCCAAGCAATCTTACGAAAATTAGATTTAACTTGTTTATCAGGAATTATTGCCATAACAATCAAGGACTAAAGAAAAGAAGTTTAAATAAGTTTTTATTAAAGACTAAAATCGCCACCCATCATAATATTATCAGCATAAGGTACAGATGTAGGATTTATAACACTTTTATAACCAGGTACATTTTCATAAGTTGGTTCAAGTTCATTACTATAATGGCCTAAAATATCAGACAATTCAGTCCTATCAACCTGTACAATATTAGGTGAAGGATTATAAGAACTTAGAGTATAATCTGATGTAGAACTGTTTAAAGTAGCTAAACCGTAAAAAGCGGAATCTAAAGCTAAGGCTCCACTAAGTAACTGTTCACCATATTCAATAATAGGATTAGTTTCCCTTATAGGTCCATAATTATTGTTTTGTCCCATTTTTCTGTTTAAATCTAAAATATGATTGATATTTAAAGTTTTGGTATTTCCCCTTCGGGTTAAGCTGTTAAATCAACTTTTAGAGGATTTTTTTCTAATAACTCTTCTCTTAAAACAGACGATTCTTCCCCAGAGCATTTACAATAACTCACCAAAATTTTCAAACAATGATCTAATTTATTCGGCCACATAACATATTTGTTTTGACCACGAGCCCAATTTAAATCAGATTGGTTTTCTATTAAGTAAGCTTTTAACAACAAATTATAACGTTTAGCTACAGCTACCCTATGATTACCATCCCAAACAACATAAGTTTTATTATTAGGATTTTTCATAACAATAATAGATGGTAGTTCACCCCATTTATCTTGACAAATAACATTAATTAAATATGTAAAAGTATCTTTATCTCTTTGACAAAATAAAACTCCATTCCTATCCCTTCCTTTTAAATAAGTATAATGTGATAAATCTTGATAATTAGTTAATTCAGTTCTAAGTACTTCATCAGCATCTAATTCCATTTCAAGCATTTTTCAAATTCTCCAAAACAATTTCTTCATCCAAATCCAAATCTTTTAGTTTAGTAACTACAGAATTAACAAACTCTTGGTCAACCAAACCATGTTCATGATCTTGCAACATAAGTTTAAAATGTTTCTTCAAATCTTCAACAACTTTATCGCTCTTATCAGTTTCAAACAAAAACAATAATTCACTTACTTTATTCTTAGGAGCTTCAGGCACTTCACGAGCTGACGCAATATAATCAAATTTAAGTTCTTCTTTTTTAGTAACCATTCCAAAAAAATCTTCTTGTTCTTTTAATCTTAAAAAATTTTCATCAACCATTTCTCTATTAGTTTCTTGCATCCTAAGTTCATCTTCCAAAGCAGAAGATTGCATTTCTTGAGGATTAACAAGTTCAGGTGCAAAATATTCAGACTTTTGCGTTAAGTATTGTTCAACAACTTCATCTTTCGGTTGATAAAGAATAGGGTCCGGTTTAGGCAAATCATCTTTTTTCTTTTTTTGCAGCGTTGCCGGATCGAACGCCAAATCATCTAAGTGTTCTACCATTTTCCCATATAATAATTCAAATTAATCATATTTAAACCTTTCTATTTTGTCACTACTGCAAAGAAATAACAAGCTAAAGCCATTTTAACACAGAAATTGGTCTAACAAATAAAGCTCCTGAAGCAAAAGCGAAAATCAACCCTGCCTCAAGATCTCCATACAATAACATAATAAACGGTAACAAGAAATAACCAACCATATATAGAACCTTTCGCAAATTAAATTTCTTATTAATCACACGTAAAGTACCGAAGGGTATGCCAAATACGAAAGTCATTCCACCAATTAAAGTCAAATAGGGGGTAAAATAACTAGCTGCCAAGGCAAGACCCAAGTAAAAATATGTCCAGTGTACAAAAGTACTAAAAATAACACCAAACAAGAACATAATGTAAAACAAATAATCATGAGTATATCCTAAATAAAACAAAGTTATTGAAATAATAAAGAAAAACAAAACTTTTAAAAAAATAAAATATTTTTTACCTGGTTTCATTTCTTCAGGAGAAACTTTAGCTAAAAAAGCTCCAATAAAAACACCCAACAATACTACTAAAGGAATAAAATATTCAAGCATACTTCTACATAAAGAAAATAGGTTTATAACTCTTTTGCTAACAAAAATTTTTTATACTCATACATTAACAAAAAACTTATGACTTTACTTTCAGCAAACGAAATTTTCTATCTCGTAATTTTAACAGCAGCATTAGGCTACATTTTTTCTGGTTTTATTCAAAAACCTAGATCACCTTACGAAATATATAAAAATAAAATGTTTGATTGGGAAAATATTAAATTTGCTGCAATTGTTTCAGCGCCAGCTGTTATCTTACACGAGTTCGGTCACAAGTTCGTGGCAATGGCCTTCGGCCTTCAAGCAACTTTTCATATTTGGCCAACAGGTTTAGGTTTAGGAATAATTTTACGCGCAATCAATGCACCGTTTTTAATTTTAGCACCAGCTTACGTTTCAATTCCAGCAGGTGTTACAGCATTACAAGGTTTTCTAATATCTTTTGCAGGACCATTCACAAATTTAATATTATGGATTAGCAGTGCACTTTTCATCAAGTATGGCAAGTTAGCAAGAAACGTTCTTTTATTATTTATTTTATCAGCACAGATTAACAAAATTTTATTCATTTTCAATATGCTACCATTCCCGCCTTTAGACGGTTACAAAGTTTTCACAAATTTATTTACTTTACTTAGCGTCGTTTTTTAGTAATTTTTCTTACAAACTTTTTCATTAACGACTTTTTCTTCGGCCTTTTAGCCAGGGTAGAACTAGATTCTTTTTTTACAACAGTTTTCTTAACAGGTTCTTTTTTTACAACAGTTTTCTTAACAGGTTTTTTCTTTACAACATTTTTCTTAACAGGTTTTTTCTTTACAACAGTTTTCAGTACCATTTTTTTCTTAGCTACTTCAGCACGTTTTTTCTCTAATTCTTTTTTACGCACTTCACGTTTTTTCTTAAGTTCTAATTTAGCTGCAACCTTAGCTTCAAGTTCAGCTTCAAGTTTTTCTTCAAGCTTTTTTTCGCGTTCAATCTTTGCAAGAACTTTCATTTTAATTTCTCTTTGTCCTTCTTCAAAAGCTTCAACATCTTTTTCAAGTTCTATAATGCGTTGTTTCAGATTTTCCAAAGTACGTTTATTATCTTGTTGAACCATTAACGAACCACATTCGTCGCACCTAAAATCCTGTTCCATTGCTTTCTCAATAGATAATCGTAAACACCTATTCGGACAAACGAAAAATGTACCTGCAGATTCGTTATTAACCCTACTTTTAAAATTTTCAAGTTGTTTTTTCTTAAAAGCAACTAAAGCATATTTAATATTTTTATCATTCAAGGTCCAGTAATAAATATACCATCCTTTCTTCTTATCTTTCCTACGAATAAAAGTTACAAGATTATGATCATAAAGTTTATACAACATGTTTCTAACTTGATTAACAGTAATGTTCAATTTTTCAGCTAACTTAAATTCACTAATGTTTTGTTTACCAATCAAAAGTTCGACCAAAGGTTCAACATCAGGTCCAACTATAGAATAAATAAGTTCATCAATCTCAAGTTTCTTTTTAGCCATCGTTTAGTTAGATTATATATTATAAGGTATTTATAAAGTTTTTGAATTAAAAAAATTTAACATCACCTTGGCATCCTTCTAACATTTGCACCACCTGCAGGGTTTCCTTCTAATCCTTGAGCTATAGCTTGAACAAAAGCTTCACTATCATCTTCAGAGTTTATACAATCATTATCCCAACTATACCAAACAGCTGCTTTATCAGGTCTTTGAATTTCTAATGAATCTCTAGTTAGATTTATATTTCTTTGAACTAAACCAAGTCTTACTGCATTACCTGAAACTTTATTTATGTTCAATGTAACAAAACCAAAAATATTTCTAAATGCTCGTCTTATTTTACCGCTTGCAATAGGTCCATCTTGGTCACCATAATCAGTTAAACATTCTTCCTTAGTAACTTGTGTTTCGTCAACATATTCATCAGCAATCTCTGAATAAACATTCCTTTCACCAACTTTACCATTGTTATCTACGTCACACCAGCCTAAATTCCCGTTATTATAATCAATTTTTCCGTCACCGTCATCATCGACTCCATTAGCACATTCAACAGCTTCAAAATCCCAAGGCCAGTCCGAAGTGCTAGTCCAAATTGCGTTTGCATCTTGAAAAACTGTTTCACAAACTTCGTCAGCATCAATCCAATCACCATTATTTTGATTACAATAACCTTTTACCCATTGTTCATCTAAAATAGAAGCAGATAAACTTCCACCTACTTCAAAATTATTCCCGGCAATTGGATAATCTTCAGCATCAGTTAAAATCAGATTACCATTCATATCACAACCGCCAAGGTCAATACTATTATCATTATCATTATCAATTCCGTCATTACATTCAGTTTCAATTACAGTAATTATATTTTCACTAACAATACAATCTTTCTTTGAGAATGGAGTTTCAGTACACCAAGGCCAATCCGAAGTGCTAGTCCAAATTGCGTCTGCATCTTGAAAAGCATTTTCACAAACAGTATCAGCATTAATCCAATTACCATTATTTTGATTACAATATCCTCTTACCCATTGTTCATCTAAAACTGATGATAACAAACTTCCACCTTCTTCAAAACTATTCCCCGCAATGGGATAATCTTCATTATCAGTTAAAACTCCATTATTATTAATATCACAACCGCCAAGATCAATCTTATTATCATTATCATTATCAATTCTATCATTACAATCATTTTCAATTACACTAATTGTACCCACGTCAATAAATTCTCCTGCACAATATCCCACTACTTCACCAAGAATTTCTAATTCAACTTCAACACACCCATATTCGCAATCAATATCTTCTGTAAGAATTAAATCCTGAATTGAAGCTGTTAGGAAAACATCTCTTTTACAATAATATTCTTTAAGGGTTGACGCATCTAAACATTCATCATAAAAATTAGCGTTCTGAGGCGGAATAAAAGTATTAGCAGCTATTTTCCCGGGCAAGGTTTCGTCATAAGTTAACTCCGGCATATTAATTTTAGTACCGTCTAGTTCATATTCATACTTTGAACATGAACCCCCCATAACAGTAGTAGAAAATAAAATTATCAAAACTGTAAAAATAAATATAATTTTTTTCATTTCATATCACCTTCAATAAATATATTGAACATTATATTCTCTAAGTTATAAAAATGTTTCTTTTTCTTAATTTTATTTCAAACGCAAAAAAGAAAAGTTTTATATATGCTAAAACCTAAGTATATAAATTAGTCTAAAAATACTATTCACACTGGAGGTGTAAAATAAAAATGGGATTATTTGATTCTAAAAAGAAGGCATCAAAAGGCGAACTTCCTCCGTTAAAATTCCCAGAACTCCCTAAAACTGAATTTCCCAGTTACGAGTCTGAGGATATCGCTCCTTCTGAAGCTAAAACAATCAAACAAGCCGTAAGTCCTGTGTCAAGAAGACCACAGCCAATGCCAGCATATTATGAAGAACCGCAAGAATTCGCACCTGAAGAATTCGCGCAAACGCCAGCACAAATGGACTATGACCAACCTTTATTCGTCAGAATCGATGAATACAAAGACGTTATTGACACTTTAAATGCCCTAAAAACTAAACTTAAAGAAGCAGGCACAATTTTAGGAGATCTTGACAGGATTAAAGAAGAAGAAGATAAAGAACTTGCCGAATGGCACGATGACTTAGAAATGATTAAAGAGAAGCTTATGCATATTGACCAAGTATTATTTGAGTAAGTGAATAAAAGTGGCGTATAAACAAAAAAAAACGGTTCGAAAAAGAATTATACAAAAACAACCAACACACCATCGTAGCAGTGCTGTACATGTACAGATATTTAATCCTGGACCGATGCAACGCGAAATTGTTGAATCAGCCATCGAATCCTTAGAAATATTAAAACGTATAAAACATTTCAGGGAATTGAGAAAGATGAAACGCGAAAAAATTCTAGAACTACGTAAAACTATTGGTTCAATACGTCATTATATAGCTCGATTAAAACTAAACGAACACTTGCTTGAAGGTGAAGAAATGTTTGAAAATTTAGGCAGGAAACGAAAAGAACGTAAAAAACGTCCGGTTTCCCAACCTAAACCGCGTGCAGCACCTAAACAGCACTATGATAAACTTCAAACAGAATTAGAGTCTTTGCGGGCAAAGTTAACCCGCATTTAATTTCTTTTTTAAAACAAAACATTTATATATTAACATAAATCCAAAACTATGATATGGTAAAAATTCATACTAGGCAAAAACGCCACGTTCGTGCACCACCTGGTTTAAGGAAAATTAGACCTTTAAATCGTAAGAGAGCTCTTAGGCCAAAAACTTTCAAAACAGAGGAAGCAGCTAAAGATTGGGCAGAAACGCAAGGTATTAAAAACTACGAATTAAAAAACCTAAAATCAACTGATTCTCAGACTAAGAAGATTAGAATTGAAATCACCAAATAACAATCTTTAAATAATTTTTTCTATACTTAATCTTGCTAATGAAAAACTTTTGGAAAGTTGTTAACGAAGTTATCAAAGAATCTGACATTTTACTGATAGTGTTAGACGCCAGAGTAATAGATGAAACTCGTAACAAAGAAATTGAAGATAAAGTTGAGAAAGCAAATAAAAAATTAATATATGTTATCAACAAATCTGATTTAGTCCCACGGTCTTATTTGGAAAAACAAAAACGCCGGTTCAAAAGAGCTATTTTCATCTCTTCTCTAAAGAAACAAGGCACAACTATCTTGTTACATAAAATTATGGAAACTGGTCAAAAAGATGAAATTGTGGTAGGAGTGTTAGGTTATCCTAATGTAGGCAAAAGTTCTGTCATCAACGCTTTAAAAGGAAAAGCTTCGGCATCAACATCTTCACAAAGCGGTCATACAAAAGGTAAACAATTGTTACGAATTAACAATAGAGTCTCAATCTTAGACACGCCTGGAGTTTTACCGTATATGGAAAAAGATGAAATCAAACATGCACTAACAGCTTCCATTGATCCATCTAAAATAAAAGATCCTGAAGACGTTGTCAGATATATTCTTCAAGCCCATAAAGGTTTATTAGAACAATACTTTAAGGTTGAACCTCATAAGGATCCTGCAAAAGTTTTAGAACGTATAGCTTTGAAAAAAAATGTTTTAATCAAAGGCGGTGGACCCGACATTGACAGAATGGCACGAACCATTTTACGTTTATGGCAAAAGGGTAAAATTAAGTAATTCTTAATTAAAACTCATAAAAATTAAGAATGCACCTAAGAGGATTATAAAGAAAGCACTAACCCACTGTTTATATTTAAATCTTTGAGCTTGTTTATGAATTTGTTCTGGAAATCCTACTTTCATAATTCCTTTGATTAAAGTTGACCAGCCTAGAATAGTAATAATAACTCTCCAGTCAGCCACCCAAATATTATGCAAAATTACAGTGACTAATCCTAGAAGTAATGTAATGTAACCTGTAGATATGACAAAAGCTTTATCATCAGTCATTTCTATTGTCTTACCCAATTGTCTTGTTATAATAAATAATAATCCAAAAATAATAAAGAAACTTCCCCAAAATCTTGCCAAAAAAATTGTAATATCCATAATCTCCTAATTAACAATAAATTTTATAATATATATAATTTATGTTATGTGAACTTATTACTTAAGATAAATAACTCAAAGGAAAACTTTATATAACATTTTTATTTTTTAAAATTAGATATTAGGAGCTGTTTTAATATGAAAGTAAAGAAAGGCGATAAAATAAAAGTCGAATATACAGGAACTTTTGACGATGGTAAAATCTTTGATAGTTCTCTAGGAAAACAACCATTAGAGTTTGAAGTTGGCGTTGGCCAAGTTATCAAAGGTTTTGACGAAGCTTTGATAGGCATGGAAAAAGGCGAAGAAAAAGACATTAAAATCAAACCTAAAGATGCTTACGGCGAACCTAAGGAAGAACTGATCAAAAAAATCCCAAAAGATCAAATGCCGAAGGAAAAAGAAATGAAAAAAGGTATGATTTTAGTTTTATCTACACCTACAGGTCAACAATTTCCTGCAGTTGTTAAAGATGTTTCAGACAAAGAAGTCACCTTAGACTTGAACCATCCATTAGCAGGCAAAAATTTAAACTTTAAATTTAAAATTATAGAAATAACTTCTTCTTAATTTTTATTTTTTAATTTAAAAAAAATTATTTGAAAAGAAAATCGTAAACTTGTTTTACAAGACCAACATAATATTGAATACTATCTTCAATCAAATCATTTGTAGTTGATTGAACATCACAAATTTGTTTTTCTAATTCACTACGATCATCTTCTGTACTCGGTACATATGTATTTCCTATCATTTTTTACTCCCAAAATGTCCGTCTATTACTATCCGTTTGACTAAACCGTCAAACCTATCTGCTTTTTGTTGCAAAACATCCATAGCAAATTTTCTGTCAGCAGGCAAAATTGTATTTTCATGATAAACATGACCTTGACTATCAGTATAAGTTATTTGAGCCGATGCAATATTAACCATATTAAAAACAATAACAGCCATACCAACTACATAATCATTTTCTATTACTTGTTGAATATAATCGTTAATTTTCATTTTTTGTTTATTCCTAAATTAACAATATAATTTGGAAGAAACAGGTTATTTATAAAGTTTTCGTTATTTGAGAGGGGTAAAATTTATTTACAGTCTACTCTATCTTCTATATCTTTACAATAATCAATACCCTTACAATTATATTGCATAGGATAACTTTCCATTACTAACAACGAGCCCAAACACCAACACGTTTCTGTGTAAGTTTCACAATTCTCACCGTCCCATGTAAAAGGTTCATATGTTTGAACACAGCCTGTTAATAGAATTAAAGCCAAGATTAGAATTAAAACTTTTTTCATAATTTTATTTAATTTTAAAAAGTTAATAAGCTTTTTGTTTTCAGCTTAATCCAAAATTAAGAGAATATTTACCAAAAATTTAGTTGATTTAAAGATCTTTAAAGTAAGAGAGAAGATGTCTTCCTTTTCTTGGACCTAATATAGCTAAGCTTGCTAATGTACCCGAAATAAAAGCTGATCCAATTCCTACATTGAGAGCATCTTGTCCTGTCAAGTATAATCCTTTGATAGGACCATGAAAACTGAAATTTTTAGATGAAAAACGTTCGGGTTTATGATTTAAACCATAAATTTGGCCTTGCTCATAATTACAAAAATGTTCAACTGAAAGAGGTGTCGATAATTCGAAAAAAGCAATTTTATCTTCCAGTTCCGGATGATGTTTAATAAATTCTTTAAGCAGTCTATCACTAAAATATTCTTTTAAATTTTCATAATCTTCGCCTCTTCTTTTAAATCTCGTGTTTTGCCATTTTTCAAAAATTTCATAGGGAACACTTGAAATAATTTCTGCGGTTGATTTTCCTGGAAAATCATCTTTCCATTGCGGATCTTTTGCTGAAGGAAAAGCTAAATAAAGTATAGGAAAATCTGAAGTATAATCTTTTCGAAATTTTTTAAGATCTTCGTATGGATTTACACCACCATAAATCCAATGATTTGTTGAATTTAATCCAAGTTCTTCTTGATCTCCATTCAAACCAATGAACAAACACATATAAGTTTCTGAAAGTCCAAGTCCTTCCAACTGTTCTACCAGTCCATATTTTTGCTTATTTTCTTTAGAAAATAATTTGTTATAAGTTGTTGTCAAGCCTGCGTTACTTACTACAATGTCTGAAAAAAGTTCTTGACCATCTTCAAGACGTACTCCTACAACTCTGTCATTGTTTACTAAAATTTCTTCAACACCAGCCCTGGTTACTACTTGACTCCCGTTCTCTTCAATAATATCAACAATGTTTTTACTGATTGCAGAACCACCGCCAACAGGATAATTTGCGCCATTAATAAAATGCTGAGCTGTCAGTGCATGTATTGCAAAACTAGATTCTGCAGGCATAAGACCATAATCACCTGCTAATCCTGTCAAATATAATTTAAGCAAACCATTATCAGTCAAACTGCTTAAAACTTCATCAGTTGTTTTCGTACTATAAGATAAGAATTTTCTTCGCATCAATGGCGACAATAATTTTCTCAACAAACTGTTACGTGGCAAGGTCCTTTCTAAATAATAAGGTCCGGATGCAGCTCTTACATTTTTAATCATTTTTAAATATTTAGCAATTGCCTTTTTCTCTTCAGGAAATCTTTTTTCTAATTCACTTTGCAGATTATCTTTACCTGCAGGAAATTCAAAAGATTCACCTTCCACAACAACTCGGTCATAATTATCAGTAAACAAATGCCATTCTAACCTTCCATCTGTTACATAATCAGAAATTTTTCTCATAAGACTTTCAGGATTTTCCATTTCGCCAATATAATGTACACCTACTTCAAATATCCAATCTCTTCTTTTGAACACATGCGTAAAACCGCCAACAGTATAATGTTTTTCCAAAACAGCAACTTTTTTGCCTTCCTTACTTAGAATTGCACCAGTAGTTAATCCACCAATTCCTGAACCTACAATGATTGCATCATAATTATGTTTGAATTCAGATTTTTTTAATGATGTACCAATTATATGATTTGGTTTGGCCATAATTTTATTGGGAGATTATCATTTATTTAAAAGCCTTATGTATTCTATCCATAATTCAACTAGTTAGTGGATAGATAAAAAATGAAAATAGAAAGCCTCTGCCGGGAATTGAACCCGGGACCTCTACCTTACCAAGGTAGTGCTATACCGCTAAGCCACAGAGGCAAAAAAGTGTGGGGGAAGGGCTTCGAACCCTCGAACCCACTAAGGGACAGGATATCTTACAAACCCATGTTTGTATGTCCATAGGTAACGACTTAAGTCCTGCGCATTTGACCAGACTTTGCTACCCCCACATATACCATTTTAGGACAAAATTCAGGTTTATAAAACTTTTGTTAATTCACAATTTATTTAAAACAAGGGTTATAGTTTTAACGAGATGTTAAAAGTAGATTTTCATACACATACTAACTATGTTCAAAGATGGGAAGGCAAACATTCTCCTAAAGAGTTAATAGACAGGGCAAAGTGTTTAGGCTTTGACGCAATCTGTATAACTGAACATTACTGGCCGGAAAAACCTTCACATTCCCCTTATCGGAAAGACCCTTTACGGACATACCGAGATTACAAAGATTATGCTAAACAAAAAGATATACTGTTGATACCGGGTGTAGAAATAAAAGTACCCGGATCTGGAGACGTAGTGTTGATTAATTTTAATGATAATATTACAAAAATAAAAAGTTACGAAGATTTCCATAAACTACCTAAAGATTGTATAGTAATGGCAGCACATCCTTTCTTTCTAAAAACTTGTTGTGTAGATAATGATTTGATAAAACATATTGACAAGTTTGATGCAATAGAATATTCACATTTTTATATTAAACCAATTAACAGAAACAAAAAAGCAGTTAAGGTTGCAAAACTATTTAACAAACCTTTAATACCGACAAGCGACGCACACTGGACATTCCAAATGAATTATTCTTACATGTTAATTGATGCAGAGAAAAACATTCCTTCAATAATCAACGCAGTTAAGGAAAGAAAATTTAAACCAATTACAAAACCTTTACCATACAACAAATTCTTTTTCATTGCAGCATCTTCCTGTTTAGGAATATTTATGAAATATATTTTAAAAATAGAAATTTAAAAATGTTTTTTAACTAACTCAGAAATAATTTTACCGTCGACTTTACCCCGGAACTGTTTCATAACTTCACCCATAATACCACCAAACGGTGCACCTTTATTTTTGTTAATTATTTGAATTATTTCTTTTTCAAGATCTTTTTCGTCTAAAGATTTAAATTGTTTAAAATTTAGTTTTTTGCCTTCGGCTGCTTGGGACATTAAATCTAATATTGCTTCTTTTACAATATTACCTTCGTTAAACTCGGAAAGAATTTCTCTTAAATGTTTTTCAGACACTTCATTTTTAATGTTCAACCTTGTCTTCAGTTCTTTAGGATAACTTACAATAACTTGTGCTAAAAAATTAGGTTCAATATTTTTAAACTGTTGAACATATGAAACAAAATCTTTTTCTTCTTTAATTAAAGCCCTTGCTAAATCTGGAGATAAAGAATATTCTTTTTCATAACGTAAAACTTTTTCGTCGATTAACTCTGGTAAAACAATCGAATCTAACATTCGTTTTGTAATTTTAATAGGAGGGACATCTGTCTCCGGATACATCCTTGCTGCGCCAGGCATAGGGCGCATAAAAATCGAAGTACCGTCGGGATTAACCTTACGAACATGACTTTCACCTGTTTTAGTTTTCTGTTGACGTTTAACTTCAGTCTCAACAACCTTCGGCATATAACGCAACTCTTGAAAACCTTTTAACTCTACCCTAGGATGACCTTTAATTGAAACATTTACGTCTTGACGAATAGTACCAATACCACGCTTAACTTTACCAGTAGAACGTAAAATCATTCCTAAGATTGAAGAAACCTCTTTCGCATGTTCAGCATCTTTAATTGAAGCATCAGTTGCTATTTCTAAAAGTGCAACACCTAACCTATCTAACCTAAAAGTAACTTCATGTTTTTTCTCATTAACTTTCTTAGCAGCTTCTTCTTCCAAACATAACGAGTCAATAACAACTTTACCTTTTGAAGTTGCAAGATAACCGTCAATAGCAACCAAAGCTGTACGTTGAAAACCAGAAACATTTGAACCGTCAACAACAGTCTTACGCATAAACTCTACACAATCAACAACTGTCATGTTCAACAATTTAGCAACTTCTAAAGCCACCAATAAACATTCCCTATTAACTTCATGCGGCGGTTCTTCATCTAACTCTACTAAACAAGCGCTAGAAGAACAAGCTTCATATTTGTAAACACGATCTTTTTCAACTTCAGCTTTAGCAGCAATATCAACTTTACCTGTTTCGCCAGCTACAGCACGTAACTTACGTTCAAAAAAAATATCAGGGTTAGAATCATGGACTATGGAAGGACAATTACAAAATAGTTTATTAGAATCAATCTGTTGATGAATTTCTATACCGCACTTGAAACCTAATTTCTTATAATCCATATCTTATCATTAATGAGATAGAATATATAAAAGTTTTCTATTCGATCTTCTTAGCTTTCATACAAGTGAACCCATAGTGCTTTTCACCGTGTAAAACCGGATAAAACAATTTACCCTTATCCTCACTCAATTTAAAATTTGTAAACTTTTTATTACCATTTAACACACCATACACACTGTAAAACTTTTGCTCAACAAACTTTTTCTTACCATTTACTACTCCTAAATTCTTTAAAGTCGTCAACACAACATCAAACGCATCAACATCTGAACCAAACTCGATTGCCACCCCACAATTAACATGATCAATCAAAGCTTTGCCATTAGCAATTTGCGGTTCCATGAAAACAACTTTTTCTAAAGGGATACAACGTACAAGTTTCTTCACCTTATCATTTATCTTGGTAATAATTACAAAACTTTCAGTTTTCGCAGTTGTAGAATGAATGTCAATAACAAAATCTTGTTTCAATTTAAACATTAAATCGTACGCCAACATTTCTTCATGGCACCCAAACTTTTTACCTGGAAAACATCTATTAAGATCCTTGTCAACAAACCGTTTCTGTTGAGTAAAAGCTTTCTTGTTAGCAAAAATAAAAAAAAGGTTACCTTGATTAAAGGAAACCATTCTATCAACAACTTCTTTACCCAACGTTTCGTTACCGTGCACACAACTTACAATACCAACTTTCATTTTTCACCCACTAAAAGCACAGTATCTCCTGCCTCTAAATCCATCTTTAACTCATCAGTAAAAAACGATGTTGCAGTTTTATGCCCAGGAACTTCGCCATAAAAACACATTCCAAACGTACCTTTGTCAACAAAACTTCCAAGATTAAAATTCTTCGAACCCAAATGTTGCGCAAGATACCTTCCAACATTTTTCACTCTTTCAGGCATACCTGTTGTACCAGGATACAACTTACTAACAATTTTAGAAGCTGCAGCATACACTACAGGATTTTGCGTCCGCATTGCAAGATAATCAAAATCATCTTGTTTCATTGCCAACTTATTTACTTTAGAGAATATTCCTTTTTGTTGACAACACTGCTGAACTACAATTCCGTTCAGGTACAAAACTTTTTCTCCACCTGAGTACAAGAAATCGTAGGTCGCAAACCCGGTTATTACATCTTTACACTGGATTAAGTATAACATGTCAACATTCAACGCATGCTGTTCAACGTCATCACGTTTGCGTACCATACCAAACGCATCGCTTGCAACTGAAGTTAACTTGTCTACTAACTCTTTTCGTTCGTTCCCTTTAAACCTGCGATCAGGCCTAAAGATTCTTTCATACTTATGTCTATTTAAAAAGTTGCCAGAGGCAACCACCTTTGTTTGTTTTTTCCATTTTGTTTTTACCTCCATAGGTTTAAGACATTTCTGGGAATTTAACCCAATGAAACATCAAAGAGAGAAGTATCTATAACCAAAAACGCCAATTAAATATAGATAAATCTAAAAGAAAGTTAACATTGCCAGGGATAATCACTTAATTTGTTTATTAACATAATCATTAAAAGAAAAATTAAAAATATAAAAACCTTTCTATTCTACAATTTCTAAATTTCCAAAACGCCCTGAAGATACTTGCATACTACCATTATAATTCTGTGACCAGCCTTTAGTAATCTTGATAGTGACACCTTCTGTAACTTTATCAACATCATCGTTCCATAAAGCAACAACAACTTTGCCAGTATCATCTTCGCCAGTAGCATTACAAACTTTTAACGAACCACCACGAACTTCTCGAGGCTCTTCCTTTGCAGTAATCTTCAGAATAATTTCGTCAACTTGTCCTTTATCTTTCAATTCATTTACTTTCATTTTTTTATACCTTTTAAAAATACCAACTTAAATTTGGTTTCTTGCTTTAAAAAGATTATCGTTTTCGGGTCAATATAACCAACGATTTAAGCTGTAAAGCAAAAACCTAATCTTTATAAATTTACCCCTAAACCCAAAAATCATGAATATTTCAATTCAAGCATTAAAAAGATACGGAAATTTACAAAAACAAAGGTTAGTGGACATAGTAGACCCTTCTTTAAGATTTGTACGCGAATTACAATTTAGTGACCGTCCAGTGTACCAGGTTGAACGCAACAACCAAAAATCTGTTCTAAAAGTTTTCGATAAAAACACAAGTTTCAGCAAAACACATTTACAACGTGAAGCTTCTTTACTAAAAACTTTGGAAGATGTTGAAAGTATAACACATTTGGTACATGATTATGGTACAGTTTTTTATCAGAATACAGCAATTTCCAGCCTATCTTTCACAGCAATTTTGAAAGAATATGCTGAAGGAGAATCACTTCAAGACCTTAGGCAAGAAGATTTTACTGCATGTTTACAATATCAAGTTGCGAATTTAATTACAGAGTTTCATAACAGAGGAATTTTTGACTTTGATATTAAAAGAACTAACTTTATAGTTTCTCCAGATTTTGACAAGATAACTTTGATTGATTTAGGAAAATATTTTTTAGAAAAAGAACTTCCTCCTGAAGAAATTAAATTAAAACGTTCTATAGATTACCGTAATTTTGAAAGAATGTTAAATCCTAATGTCTATTAAGCCTGCGGCGTATTATTTTTAGGCAGAATGAAAGTGTTCCAGTCAATTGACATGAAAGCTTCATATTCCATTTCAAAAGGAGTATGTTCTCGCATTACATTTCGTCTAAGATAATCTCCAGACATCTGGTCCCATGTAAGCCAGAACCAGTCCTTTGTTTCAGGACCCATACTTGTTTCAACAGCCATACCATTATACACCTGTGCTAACCGTGTCGGACGATTCACGCTACGCATAAAAGATGTTGCAAGGATTGCAAAGGATAAAACATCGCCAGAACCGCGTTCAAAAGTTCTTGCAGGTTGTAAAACTTCACATAATTTGTGAAAATAAAGATAAAAATCATTCGCAGTCTCAGGTTTCATATACGGCACAAGTTCAGCATTAGCAAACTCATCATATTCTAAACCTTGTATTAATTGTTTGTAAACACCAAGAAAATCCACATCAAAATCTTCCATGTCAGGCATACATTCTTTCGGGAAAACAAACTCGGTTTCAAGAGCTTCAGTCCTAACTTGCCAACGTAAAACATTTTCAATAGCCAAGTTAAGATTTTCAGTACATTGATCATAAAAAACAATTTCACTTAACTTCAACGGTTTAAGGAATAAATGATGGTACATTCTAAATAAAAGTTTAAAAGAAGTTATTTATAAACTTTAAGGTTTATTTCTTTTTTTTACCTTTTTTCTGAAACAGGAAGATATAGATTATTGGCAAAATTCCTGCAGTGTTCAAAATAAACATTGCAATAAACCAAATTAAATGATTATTTCTTCCAGATTTCCATAGACCTAAACCTTTCCATACTGTCGACCAGATTACTAAAGGTATAAGCCAGAGATATGTAGGATCTATAGCCATAAAATTTTATTAATTTTAAAGAATATAAAGGTTCGGGTTTTCGCTAAAGCGTGAAAAGGTTTCTTAGCAAGGGTTCGTTTAAAATGTACCACATCACTTTTTCATAATTTTCAGCATCTTCTTGCTCCTGGAATGGTTTGACAAACATATTACCTTTATGCGGGAACCATTGCCGCCAAGTTAATTCTAAAGGCCCAATACCTGTATAAGTTTCAACGAAAAGGTTATCATTCATAAACCTTAACCGTGTAGGAAACCCAAAATGGCGCATATAAGTTGTTGCCAAGATTGCAAACGAATTACCTTCACCACCACGCTCAAACGTTTTTTGTGGAGACAATTCTATTGCGCTTTTAATAAAATAAAGCTTAGCATCATTTTCATTTTCAATATTTTGTGAAAACTCTTTCATTTCATCTCTAAAATCTAAAGAAAACTTTAACTTAGAAATAAGTTTTGTATACCGTATCAAATGATCAGCAAAAGAACCTTCACTTTCATCAATATCAAGACCATTAAGGTTATACTCGAGGCTAAACGCGTTAGGCGCATAATCTTTAAGATTCTTATATTCAACAAACGTCGCATGCAAACATTTGTTTTGCATTTGTTTATACATGTGAAATTCTGAAAATGTTAAATCATTCAAAAAATATGCTGGATTCATTAATTTAAATGAAATAAAGTTCAAATATAAACCTTTCTCCTTCACAATTATTATAAACTTCATCTAAAATCTATTAATAAAATGAAACTCGAAGACGCTTTACACAACGTAACTTTTGAAGATGTTTACCAAAATTCAGACATAAGTTTTTCCAAACATTTTTTCGATTACGGTTACAAAACATTACAACTGCACCATAACACACGTATTACAAAAGATCATTTAAGAAAAATCAAAGCACATGATACAGAATGGTACAACGATATTCTTTTCTTAACTGCAAGAAATTTGCCTAAGTTAAATGACTCGGAACGGTTGGCAATGTTAGATGCAGTCGACAAAGACCTTGACGACTACGACTATTCACATTTGATAAAGGGAAATGAAAACTTTTCACCTAACACATTATATACCTTAGCTGACAAAATTGAACAAGACGGTTTAATCCTGGACATTGTAAAATTTAATCAAAGGTTATCTGTCGGACAACGGTACAAGTTAGCGTTAAAGATTGAAGATCCTAAACGATTAGAAATTGCTAGCCAGTTAGACATTTTTGACACAAAACAAAAGCAAACGTTGAAAAAGAAATACCAACCATAAACCTAAACATTTTTATATTATTTTTACAAAGGTTTAAACTATGAAAAAAGTTTTAATATTAATTTTCATTTTAATTATATTAATAGGTTGTGGTAAAAGTATTGATTATAACAAATGTTTAGATTCTTGCATAGAAAAAAGCTACGATTCAGGCACATGTTTATGGCCAGAAGAAAAAACTGATAACATGATTGACAACGGCAAATGTTTGGTTAAAGGTTCAAAACATTGCGGTAACAACGACCAATGCAAATGTTTTTGCGAAACTAGTATGAGCGAAACGTTCTAAATCTGTCAGCAATTTCTTCAGCAGGCAAAATTCCCTTGTAAACTTTTCAGAATATTTAGGAAATTCTAAGAGAGAAGGCACTATTGACCTTACATGTTCTCGTAAATCTAACTTATACCTCAACGATACAGAAAACGGTTTCCCTTCCCTAAAATACACAGTACCCGACAAAACTTCATAATCTTCCAACTGTCCATTCTTGAGAATTTTCCAACCAATTATCCAAAAATTCGTAAGCTTGGTCAATATTGTCAAAACGGTAAATTTCCCTTGGCACATGTTCCCATAAACGTTCCATCAAGAATAAGTTAAATACGAATGGTTAATATGTGTTATGGATTTTTCATTCAAATAGATCAGGTATAAGATCATAGAAATCTAACGAAAACTCTTCACAATAAGGCGTACTCCCTATGATAAAATCCTCTTCACCGTCAATTTCACTAAAAACTGTCACATAGAATGAAATATCTTTATCTCTAAAAAAATCTATAATTTCCCGCAGAACCATATACTCTCTATTACTGCTCGTCTCCAAAACTATTTCTATAGAAGATTTAGGCTCCCCAAAATTTTGATGATACCCTTTTTCCTCAGGCGTAAAATCATATCCTGGCTCTTGCATATAATATGTTATCGATTCAAACAAACCACCTTTAGTAAAAAAATATCTTTCATCGATGGAATCTTTAAAATCTAATGGTGAAAAATAATCCATAAGTAAAAAATTTAAAACATCATCAGGATCATCTACAATATAAATTTCAATTATATGATAATCATCCAGTTCTTTCACGTTTTAATAGTAGGTTTACATATATAAAAGAGTTATTATGTTTAACCTTTTCGAGTTTTTTGCTATGCGTTAATATCATAAAGCTTTTATATCAAATGTAAAGTATTATTTGTAAAATGGCACGAGTAAGAGATATTATTACAAAAGATATAACAACTGTTGGCAAGATAACATGGAACATTATTGAACCTGCTATGATTGGTTTCGGTCGTGGCGCTTACACTCCTTTCTTAGCTAGCACAAGTTTACATCATACCAAACAAGATATAAAATATGCAAGAGAACAATTTAAGGAAAACTTTGACAAACCTTTCGGATGTTTTAAAGAACCTGTTAAAATGCTTATAAATTCTTGTGGCCAGGGTTTTGGCGTAGTAACAGTACATGCTCCTTTAGCAATGATAGCTTACGGCGAGAACTTAGGTAAAGAATATTTAGTTGCCTTAGCAGTAACTAATGTTATAGATTATATATGGGATGTTGGTAGAAGAAGTGTTGAGGAAGAATAAAAATGAATTTTCAAACTTTATCCCAGATGAGCAATAACCAACTTGAAGATTTAATGCAAGAGGGTAAAAAACCTAACATGACTGAGTTAGCTGAAAAAGAATACAACGGCTGGAATATGGGCCTTCTCCCCCTATTATCCGGATTACAAAAGTTTAGGAAAGGTTTCCAAAAACAAGATGGAAATTATTTCACTGGTTATAATGTTTTAATGCAACAAAACCATTTTAACAAAACATGGGAAAAGAAACTTGTTAACGGTGAACCTCAAATTTTTGGCTTTTACGAAGTTACGTCTGCCCAAGACCGTTATCTTAACGCTTTACAATTGGACTATAACACTCTCAAAAATAAAAAGGTTGAAGAATGGTTATTAGATTATATTGTTGAAATTGAACCAGGTAACCCAGATTTACTTTTAGGTAAAGCACACGTTTTACCGATAACATTATTTTACAGATGGAATACACCAATCATACCACCTACTTTTTTCATTTTGGAAAAGTTTAGAGACGTTTCTTTTGAAGAAAGTCAAAGATTAAAGAAACGATTTTATAAAAATTAAAATTTTTCTTTTTTAAAAATAATAACTATTAAAAACCTTGAAAACATTTTTTTCTTATGAAATTTACAAACATATTAATTATTTTAGTTCTGTTATGCAGTTTTCCTGTTCTCGCCGAGGGTAGGAGCGACGCCGACAGTACTTATGTTATTATGGAAGACGAAACTGACGAATTAGTTATTCTAACTGATGAAAGTTCTGAAGAAACTGACGCTGGTTTAACTCCAGATAATCCATTTTATTTCCTTGATGTTATTTGGGACGATATTGTTATTGCGTTTTCCTTTAACGAAGAAAATAGAATTCGTAAAGAACTAGAAATTACTAACGAACGTATGGAAGAAGTTAAACTTATGGCAGAAAACGGCGATTATACATCAATGAAAAAAGCTTCAGAAAACCATGCACGTATCATGATTAAAATACAAAACGAAGTTCAAAGTATGGAAAATGAACAAGTGCAAGAACAATATCAACAACAGTATGACATGATGAAAATTCAAATCAATGAAGTTACTAATACTATAAAAATTAAAGTTAAAGGTGATATTTCTGAAGAAGACCAAGCTTTAATTGATTCAATTGTAACTGAATTTGAATCTATTGAAGAATACGAAGTTGAGCTTAAGGAAATTGATAAAGGTCAAAGTCAGGATAAAGAGTCCGAGTATGACGATAATGAATCAGGAGACGATTCTGAAGAAGATGAGTCTGAAGAAGACAATGATAATAACGAAAAAGCTAAAGGTCAAAACAAAGAAGATTAACTTTCTTTTTTATTTTTAAGAATTAAAGCTTATTTTGTTTAAAGATATTATCTCTTAATTTTTTTATTTCTTGGAATTCTTCAATTTCAGAAAATTTTATATCAGGTAATAAGTCAACATCTTGTTCTTTATTTTTTAGAACATTTAACAATTCAACATCTTTGGTCAATTTCATTGTTTATGTTGAGTTTCTATTGGTTTAAATTGTTTTCGGGTTTTCGCTACGCGTTAATACAAAAGTTAAGCGCTTCTCACTTAACACATGTACGTTAAGGACAATTTTAATCCGGAAACTAATTGGTAACCTTTATAAAGAGTGTAGGATTATCAAAATCAAGCATAGACATTAAATCTATGATTTAAATACGGAGAGTAAAAAAACAATGGATAATCGGAGAGGCGGTTTCAAAGGAAACCAAGGCCAAAGAGACGATAGGCGTGGCAATTTTAGAGATGACCAAGGCCCTAGAGAAATGCATAAAGCAGTTTGTGCTGATTGTGGAAATGAATGTGATGTTCCATTTAAACCATCAGGTGACAGACCGGTTTATTGTAAAGACTGTTTTAGAAAGCACAAAAAGTTCTAAGTGTATAATTTTTGAAACTTTTCTAGACAATCTTTTTTTATTTTATTATTTTTTCTATATTACTACCCAAACATTCTATATCATTAAAGTTAGAATTTTGCCTTAGGTAAAAAGAATATTTTAATTAAACAGTATTTATAAATTCTTTAATTTCATCTTCAAACACCAATTCATTTTTAAAAACCTCTTTAACTTCATTAGGTAAATTAGAAATGTCAAAAAACCTTACAGGCTTACCTAACTTTTTAAAAATTTGAATCTCAGCAAGAACACCGTCACTAATTTCTCCATAAACCCATAACTCGTCACATCTTTTCATAAGATTATTGTTAGCATTTCTTATCAAATCTCTTTCAACCAATTCATATAAATAATAACCAAAAACATTAAACGGGTTAACCGGAATAACACCGAGATTAAAAGCATGTTTACAAATTAACATTCTTTGATGAAAGTTCTTACAAGATTGGGCAGTAAAAACAACTTTTTTTTCTTGCTGCAAATTTTTTGCAACATGATTAAACTCATTCATAAAAATTAACTTATTTTACATTAGTATAAAAGATTTTGTATTCAGCCGAAGGCAAAAACCGAGGTTTTGCCTTACAGGTTAAAAGGATATTTTAATTAAAACTTTCGACGATGCTTATCAAAAAAGTCTAACTCTGCATAATCAGTTCTTCCACCATAACCATCTAAAGAACCTGCGCCAAGCAACCATTTATGCCTTTGAGAACTGTGAAAATTTGGTGCACCAGCTGTAACTTGGTAAAGACAATCAGATCTATCTTTAACTTCCATTAAACAAAGCGACAATCTCCACCCATGTTCATCCCCACCAATCATTTTAATGTTAACCAAAGGGTCATCAGCTTGTATATTACAAGTGTAAAAATAAAGAGAATCTAACATTTTCACCCCACCTGTTGCAAGTTCTTCATACAAAACACTACTAATTTTGTTCTGATTCATTGTTCTTGCGCCAAGATGAAAATAATTTAAATACAAAATAATATCCTCTTGTAACTGTTTTGTCCCTAATGGAAGGAGTGTATTATCTGCAAAAGCGATTTTATGTTTATGGGTATTTATAAGAGACGTTACTTTTGTATATCTTTCATTAATCATGTCCCATTGTGTACCATCTGGTAATGTGATTAAATGCGAATCTTCAGGTGTTTCTTGTACATGTTCTTCAACTGAGTTTGAATAGTTTGGAAAATATCCAACACTAGTTAATCTTTCGTGAATGCGCCTTGAAACATACCTACCATCATCAGTTCTTTGATAAACACCATTATCATCTAACAAAATTTCAAAACCTAACCTTTCAGCATTGTCAGGCGTTATAACAACTTTTTTACCCCAACCTCGACTTTCCTCAGGTAATGGTTCTGCATGCTTTTTTGTAGCTTTAAAAAATGCCATCTTAATTTTTGAGATAAATAAATAGTTTATAAAATTTACTATTACTAGTTGAGAGTAAGTTTTGGGTTTTCCCTACGGGTTATTTTCTTTTCACTAAGAAATAAACTGCTAAAGTTATCAAAGCTATTATTGTTAACACAGGTAAAAGAAATAAAAGCATTGTAGGTGTTGTATAAGCTTGTAACGGAGATTTATTAAAATACATTTTCAGTTTCGGCATTATAATTACTGTTTTCAGGATTTCATTAAACGGGAATGACTCTTCTTTACCAGTTACAAAAACGTATTTTCCCTGGTTGTCTCCGGAGGAAATGGTTACAATGTAAGTTCCAGGTTCAACTTCAAGTTCTTCGTCAGGACCTTCAAGATAATAATCACCTGCATGTTCTTCATAATATTCAGTCCATTCATATTCTAATCCGTTTAAAGTTAAGATTATTTCTTCGTTATGTAAAACTTCTAAAGTTAAATCAGTTTCAATATTTTCTAACAAGGGAACTAATAATGAAACGTATAAAGTGAACGGTTCTTCAGAACTGATTTCATAATAATGTTCGTTACCTTGCAATTCAGTGTAAAATGCTTGGGAGATTGTAGGATTGTTTACTATTGTATAATCTTGTGTTGGGATCCTTGGCTGGTGAGCTAAAGCTAAGGAAGATAAAATTATAATAAAAAAAATAAAAAAAAGATATCGTTTCATTGTGCTAGATAATAAATCAGATACAATGCTGCAACACCTACTAAAACATATACGATTGTTTGTAAGAATGGTATTGTTCCAAGGATAGTTTCTACCAAGTCAAGTCCGAAAAGACCTACTAGTCCCCAGTTCAAACCACCTACAATAACTAAAACAAACGCTATCCAGTCAAGTACATTCAACTGTTTCATAAAATCACCTCCTTTTTATATTCTTAACAAAAGCGAATAATTCTTATAAATGTTTTGATTTAAGTTAACTTATGGTAAGAATCAATTTGATAAATCCTAAAGCTTTGGCTGACCAACATTTGATTGCTGAATATAACGAGATTTTAAAATTTTTAGGATATGTTAAAAAATTTCCTAAACTAAATGAACAGCCATGCAGATATTGTTTAGGTAAGGGGCATATAATCTTTTTCAAAAACAAGTTAAAATATATTAAAAAGAGGTTTAATAGGATTAAGAAAGAAATGAAACAAAGAGGTTTCAAAGCTAGGAAGAAAATTGATTTAGAACAGTTTCCCAAAGAATTGCGTAAGAATTGGAAACCTGATGTTAAAGATAAAGATATTATTAAGAAAAGGTTGATTAAGAAGTTAAAGATAAAACCTGATTATTATCTGTATTATGGCGAGAAAAAAGATTTGAAGTTTTTTCTTAATTTGCTTAAAAAGTATTGAATTTTCCCTACGGGTTAATACAAAGTTATTTATTACGATAACCGAACTTTTTATCATATTCTTTATGATTCAGAATGTCTAACACAAAACAAATTATTTCGATTTGATCTCCTTTAACAGTATACAACATTCTCCAATAATTTGTAAGTTCTACCCTCCAAAGGTTTTGCACATTATAGGTTTTTGGAATATTCTTTTTCCGAATATTGTCGCCGTAAAACGGATTTAATCTTATCAATTCTTTTTTCTGCTTAATTGATTTTAATAACTGCATTTCAGGAGTGTTCTTTTTCTTATCTTTTATTTGTTGACCGATTATTTCATTCAATCTTTTATATTCCGCTTCTGCTTCATCCAGAAGAATCACTCCTACATCCTTATTCAAATTTCCATACCTCTTTTTTTCAGTTCGTCTAATTCTTTCCTTTCTGCATATATCCAAAGTATTCCTTTTGTACCTATTAGGATCTTTCCGCTTTCCTGCAGATAATCCAGGATTTGCGTTAAAGTTTGATGCATCACTTTTCTTGGTAATTGTCTTTTAAGTTCAGCTACAGACATGAGCTCGTTTGCGTCTTTCAACACTTTCTCAACCATAAGAACGGTGTTCAGTGTAGGGGAATGGAGTACTGTTTTTGTCATTGTTGATATAAGTGTATGTCTATTAGGTATATAAATATTCTTATTCATTCCTTTGAAATAGAATTGTTTTAGATTTATATGTTTAATTAAGAAATTTCGTTTGAATTTTCGGATTTAATAAAAATCTGTATTCAGCCGAAGGCAAAGATCAGGGTTTTCCCTACGGGTTAAAGCCAGATACATCTTGTTGCCACCATAAAAATTTCTTTTTGTTTGAACCGTTTTTTCAAAACCTTCTTGTAAGATATAAGTTGTTTAACCTTTTCCACATTTGATATGGTCATTTTATCTTCTGATTCAACAAGAACAGTAAACACCAAACATTTATCAAAATATTTTTTATCAGTTTCAGGACATTTCCACGCACCAAATATTGGTTGGGGTGAAACATTGATACCACCAGCTAAATCTAATAATCCATAATAAGTCTCATGAATCAAAGTTAATGGTACTTTCTCCCTTATACCTTTCTCAGGATTAAAGTACAAGGGCAACTGGATTTCTACCTTAAAATGCGTCATTCACCCATGAAGAGGAATTTCTTCAAACGAAATATTATTGTTTTTTAATAACTTAACAAACTTTTTTTCAATGATAAACTCATCTCTTTTATTTGAATGAGTCTCGCAATTTGTCGCCAGTATGTAAAAACCTTTAGCTTTGTTTTGTTTTGACTTATTCAGTTTTACTCTTACATATTCCATTTTACACCTCTTAACCTCCTTTACACAGAGGTCTGGTACGAAGTTTAAATTATTAATTGGTATTTTTTCGCAATATTTCCGTTAATATCAAAAAACGTATATAAGGTTTATGTTGGAAAACTCTGTATTCAGCCGAAGGCAAAGACCGGGGTTAAAATTAAATATTGAAAATTCCTTAACTACAAATATTTATATAAAGAAAAAACTATTATTTTATTACAATGGAAGAATTCAATATTATCATAGAACAAGGTGAGGACGGCTATTTGATTTCTGAAGTAATTAGTCTTCCTGGATGTCATACACAAGCAAAATCCTTGGACAAATTAATGAAGAGAACAAAAGAAGCAATTTCATTATATCTAAATAACAATTAATTCTAACACATTAAACTTTTAAACTATAGGAATAGAATACAGCTATGTTAAAACAAGGCAAGATGGTGTTACGACATTTGAAACTATCTGATGCTAGTGATTACTATTCATGTCATGATAAAGAGGCTAAGAAAAACTTCTGGTCAGTACCTAAGACATTTAAAGATGCTAAGGCAGAAGTAAAAGAGAAAATAACTCATTACAGTGTTCCTAGATTGGAACGTCAGCGAGAAACTTTTGCAATTATTTATGATGGTGAATTTGCAGGTTTCATTTCCTTACATGATATTAGGTATAAACACAAAGCTGTTACAGGTTCTTTGGTACATCCACGGTTTAGAAGTAAAGGTATAGGTACTAAAGCGCACAAGATTATTTTGAAGTATGCTTTTTCTGTGTATAGATTGAAACGTGTTGTTGGTCATGTACGTGTTTTTAACAAAGCTTCTGCACGTATGTTAGAGAAGTCTGGTTATCGGTTAGAAGGACGGTTGCGTAAAGATCATTTTCAAAATGGGAAGTATTTTGACAATTTGGTTTATGGTTGTGTTAGGTAGAAGTTTTTATGTTGTGTTTTAGTTTCTTTTCGGGTTTTGCCTTCGGCTGAATACAAAGTTCTCAACCAGCAACATTCATACCAATGATAACATCTAAAAGTTCTTTCGCCGAGTTAGGAATATTAGAACAACGTAATTTTAACGCTTCACCACAATCAAACTTAAACGCTAATATTCTTAAATTTTCTATTAATTCTTTATCCAAGTTAAAAGATTGTTTTAGATAAGACAAAATCCGTAGATAAGAATATGCTTTCTTTGTCTGCATTTTTGATAAGACACGCAAACAATAATTTATAGTTTTCTTTGCAGCCAAAACTTTTTGCGGCGTTTCAGCTGAAGCAACTTTGAAAAAACATTGGTTAACAAAATTATCAATATCTGGCATTATTATTGCCAAACTTTTAATTATACAACCTTTCGAAGATTCAGTTATGATTTCCAAGCCAAAAAAATCTTCAAGCATTTCTTTAATATAGTCTAAAAGCTCAGGATTACAAAGAATTTTTATTTGATCAACCCCTAAAGTATAAAATAAATTTAATGAAGGTTCAATCATATTTTCATCAGTTATTTCAATAGTAACCTCATTGTCTTTTGAAACATTTTCAGCTGTTAGCTTCAAATTATTACCATCAACTTCAAGATTAATTTCGTCACCTTTCCGGATATTGTTAGTTTTGACAAAGGTTGCAGGCAGGCTAACTACATGGGTTTTTCCACCCATTAGAATAATTTTCCGTCTCATATGAAAAAAATATTAATATCTTTATAATATAAGTTATTATTCAAATTTTTACAGAAAATAGATAGTTTTATATAAAATTCATTAAATCCGTAAGATTTATGGAAAAAGTTTATACTTTAGATAAATTAGATAAGAAAATCCTTAAAGCTCTTATGGAGAATGCCCGATATTCTTATTCAGCCATAGCCAAAATGGTTGGTACTAAAAGGGAAGTTGTTACTTATCGTATTAAAAGATTGGTTGAGAATGGTGTTATTGAACAGTTTACAATGTCATTGAATTGGACAAAAATTGGTTTTAAATTTATGCCGCATATTTTTATGAAATTAGGTATTGTCTCTCAAGAACGAATGCAAGAAATTACTTCAAAATTGTGCGAACATAAATATATTATTATTGTAAGTGGGTGCGAAGGAACATTTAATTTATATGTGCGTCCCCTTTGTAAAAATGAAACACATTTACGCAAAATCCTGAACGAAATTAAAACTATCTGTGGTTTGGATTTATTAGATTACGAAATTGTGGATGTACTTACTGACAATTATGCACCTGGCCTTTTCTTTTTAGACGGAGAAGATATTAAACTTAAAAATGTAATTGATAAAGGTGGTTCTTTCCAATCTCTTTTGAAAAAGACATATCAACAAAAAAGTCCTACTCTAAAAAATGGCCAATTAGATTCATTAGATTTAAAAATTTTTGATTTGCTTCAAGAGAATTCTAGAATTTCTTTAAGAGACCTTGCTAAATCTACAAATTCTGAAATAATGACTGTCAAAAATAGAATTCAAAGTTTAATTAAGAAAAAAATTCTTTATTGTTTTAATTTGGTTTTAAATACAGAAAAGTTAGGTTACCAAGAATATGATTTACTTATTAGATTGTATGGTACAGAAGAAGAACAAAAAAGAGTAGTGCAATCAATTAAAAACCATAAAAATTGTTATTATTTAGCACTTTGCAACAGTAGATGGGACTTTCTTTTCTTATTCCAAGTAAAAAATACTGAAGAATTAAAAAAAATGATAAATGAAATTTTATTAAAGCATAAAAATGTTATTGTTAAATACGAAATTGTTTGGTATACAAAACTGTATAAACAGATAAGTTTTCCATCACCACTTTCTAAAACTTATCATGAAAAAATAACTTTACCATTAAAACGAGTTGTACATCCTATAGATAAATAGAAATGTATTTGGAGTTTTCGCTTTATTTTTCTGTGTATAGATTGAAACGTGTTGTTGGTCATGTACATGTTTTTAACAAAGCTTCTGCACGTATGTTGGAGAAGTCTGGTTATCGGTTAGAAGGACGGTTGCGTAAAGATCATTTTCAAAATGGTAAGTATTTTGACAATTTGTTGTATGCTGTTGTTAAGTGAATGTGTTTAGAATTTTAAAAAAAATTTTCTTTTCGGGTTTTGCCTTCGGCTGAATACAAAGTTATTGTGGAAGTTTTCTTAGAAGATTTTGAAACGCATCTCTAGGTTTCTTTTTAGAAGGTTTCTTTTTAATTATTTTTTTACTCGTTCTTTTAGGAGCAATTTTCAATTTAGGTTTACTAAAATGTTTTTTACGATACGCTTCGATAGACTTAGTTTTCATACCACGATTACATAGTCCACAAATTGGGCGCAAATTGGAGATATGATTGTTTCCACCTTTAGCAACCGCTTTATTATGTCCCACTTGAAAATCGGTATAATGGATTGTTCTGATTTTACAACAATAGCATTTACCTTCGATTTTATTTTTCATATATTTTTCCCAAACTTGAAGTCGCAAACTTTTACTTATAGTTTTCCGTTTTTTAGAATTTAAGGAACCAAATCCAGAGGTTAATTTTGGAATTTTGGGTTCGTAGAGTTTTATCTTAGCTTGTACCATATATACAAAATAGATTTTATTTTATTTAAAACTTTCTTTCAGTTAACTTTAAATAAATTCTAGACAATAATACAAAACATGCTCAAAGCAATTACTTTTGACTTAGACATGACTTTGATAGATTTCATAAGTTTCAAAAAAAAAGCTTCAGAATCCGCAGCAAAAGCTATGGTCAAAGCAGGATTAAACATGCCTTTGGCAAAAGCAAAAAAAGACCTTTTCAATTTCTATCTGAACTACGGCATAGAATCCAATGATCCTTTTGAAAAATTCCTAAAAAAACATAAAAACTACAACGAAAGAATATTGGCTGCAGGCATTAACGCATATCTTAAAACAAAATATACTTGTCTCAAACCTTACCCTAAAGTAAAACCAACTTTAAAAAAATTAAAACAAAAAGGGTACAAGCTTGCTCTCGTTACTGATGCCCCAAGACTGAAAGCTTATATGAGACTGGATGAAATGAGGATTGCAGATTTGTTTGATGTTGTTGTAGGTAAAGGTATTAGGCTAAAACCTTCAAAATTACCTTTCAAAAAAGCTCTTAAAGAATTAAAAATAAAACCTAAAGAAGCTATGCATGTAGGGGATTTAAGGGAAAGGGATATTTTAGGAGCAAAGAAGATGGGAATGAAGACTTGTATTGCACTTTACGGAACTGAACAAAAAAAGAAAGATAAAATTGTTGCTGATTATTATCTTAATAAGTTTGAGGATATATTAAGGGTGGTAAAGGAATGAACAATCCTCACCAGAATTTATTCTATTATTATAGGGGTCCTAGTAAAAAAAAGAAACAAAAAATATATGATATTCAACTTGAAGATAATACTACAAAAGCCCTGATTAATGTTTTGGAACTCTGTTTCAAAAGTGGTTCTCCCGGGATTACGTTGAAATTTTTAAAAAACAACAAAATCAGGAATTGCCGCAAAGTTCTCGGGTATCAACTGCAAATTCGTAAAGAAAAAAGTCAACCAGATGCATCAATTGTTTGTAAGAATAAAACAGTTTATATTGAATCTAAACTCGCTTCTCCTTTGAAGCGAAAGCAAATTAAAAACCATCTTGGTTCTCTTAAAATAGAAGATAATCTTTTAATTATCACTGATAAAGAAAAAGATAAAAGAATTCTTGATGATATAAAAGATAAAAGGCTTAAATTCACTACATGGGATAGGATTCATCGATTTTTTCAAAACATTAATAAATCCAACAAAGAACTACTTAAATTGTTAGTTAAAGATTTTACAAATTACTTGGAGGTGAATGCTTTGACTCAATTCAACGGATTTAAAGATGAAGATTTTAATTATTTTATTGAACCTTATGAAAGATATACACCAATTTTGAAAAATAAACTTGAAAAGTTGAGTGATTTGTCTTTTAGTAGGTTAAATAAAAACATTAGGAAAAAATATTCTAAAATTAAAACAGGTAACATTTCAAAATCTTATGATGAATTAAAGTGTGCTTGGGTTGCCATTAAAAAATCAGAAAAAAAGAAAGATGTGTTTAAGCATTGCAATTTCTCCTTGGAATTGAATCGTGATAACTTTTGCGTGAATCTTGTAATTCGCGATGGTCGAAGTGATGATAAAAGAATGCCCATTGGAAAGTTTTGTAAAAAAGTTGAAAATAATAAAAAAGAATTTTTAAAGTTGGTAAAAAATATTCAAAACACCTGTACTTTTCAAATTTATGAGAGAAAAGCTAAAGCTAAAACCAAGAAAGGGGTAGATATTTTTCAATCTGGTGAAAATTGGAATCCAGTAATTTCTTTAAAGTTACAAAAAATTAATCTTGATTCTATTGATTTTTTGCTTAAATTTATTAAGCGCATTAAATATCCTGGTTTGATAATCTCCCAAGAGATTCCCCGAGGGAACCCAATACTGCTTAATAAGGTAAAATTACTAAAATTAATAAAACAAAGAATCGAAGAATATTATCCAATTTTAGAATTTATTGAAAGTAAATCATGAAACAAATAACTCCAAAACTATTTGAAAAAAATTGTAAAAAGTTTTATAGAATAGAACAAAAAGCAAGGTATTATGATTTGGCAATGGAAATTGTTGATGAACATCCTTTACAGGCGTGTATAATAATTTTAGCAACCTGGAATTCGAGATGTTTTAATACAGCTAAAAATAAAGCTAAAATTTTATCTAAATTAGAGCTTGCCTTGAAAACAACGGAACCATTATTCAAACAACTTAAAAATAAAAAATTTGCAACCGCCGATTTTAGTAAAATAAAACGTCAAATCAAAAGAATTTATAGTTCTTTTTCAAAAATAAAAGGTATTGAATATACTGGAGCTTCAAAAGTTATGCATTTGTTAAATCCTGAACTATTTGTTATGTGGGATAATGCAATAAGAAATAAAAGCCAGGTGAGTGAAAAGAATCGTAAACGTCATACTCATTTTAAAAATACTGCTGATGGATATTTAGAGTTCCTCGATTATATGCAAAAAAGATATAATGGGATTAAGAAAGGAGTTAAAGGACGTACTTTGGCTAAATGCATTGATGAAAATAATTATATAATATATTCAAAGAAAAAATAGTCATTTAACAAACCCATACAACTTCTCCAA
>JBDRJY010000007.1:0-85049 GCA_043814545.1 archaeon
AAAACTTTCCTACGAACAATTGCCACAATCTTTGCAACCACCAGACGAATCTTGATGTTTCTCATCATGACTGCAAGGGTTCCTGCCAACGTTACATTTTTGAACATCCAAGTACTGGCTACGTTCAGGTCCAAACGTTATTGTATCGACAGATAAATTAAGCAAATCACTTACCCTATGAATATAACTTCTTAAGTTCTCAGGCAAATCGCGACAACAACAATAATCTTTACCATCCATTTCAAACCCAGGATGCGTTTCATAGATCGGCTCATACTCTTCAAGCTTAGTAATGTCAAACTTGTCCCAACCACGTACAGACATGCCAGAATTTTCATCCAACCGCCACTCAGCACCGTCAGACGCACGATAACCAATACAAAGTTTAATTTCATCTAACCCAGATAAAACATCAACTTTTGTTATCCCCAAACTATGAATACCAAAACTTGCAGTGTACGAAGCTAAAACCATATCAAGCCAACCACATCTTCGATTACGACCAGTCGTAGCACCAACTTCGCCACCTTTCTGTTGTAAGTATACACCAGTTTCGTCAAAAAGTTCAGTAGGCATTGGACCTTCACCAACACGCGTTTGATAAGCTTTCAAAACACCTACATTATATGTTGAAATAGCTCGTCCTATAGCTGCAGGGATCATTAACGGGATTATATTAGATGAAGTAACAAACGGCCTTGTACCATAATCAACATCCAACAACATACCATGCGCACCTTCAAACCCTATAGATTTTCCTTGCTGAGTTAAATCAGAGATTACATTCACAACATTTACTAGATAGTCTCCTATATTGGGACCAACTTCGTCAAGATACTGATCAGGTTGTACTGCCCACATTTTGTTAATCAATTCAGTAATTTTAGACTTATATTTCTTTGGCATTGCACGTCTAATAGATTCAAGCTCACGTATCTTCATATCCCTAATTTCATCAAACTTTTCAGCAAACTTATCAACATTTAACATTTCAGAAAACACAAACCGTGACGACCTATCAACCCGGCTACCATAACACGGACCAATACCACGTCCCGTAGTACCGATAGCTTTGGCACCACGCCTAATTTCCTTGGCTGCATCCGAAGCAAAATCCCAAGGCATTACCATGTTAGTATGATTATCAAAAAAAACTTGAGGTGTAATACCCATGTCAACAAAATCGTCAAGCTCTTTCATAGCCAAGATTGGATCAACAACACAATATTGTGCAACCAAACCCATCTTACCTTGCATAACACCTGAAGGTACCAAATGCGTTACAACTTTTGTATCACCAACAACAATAGTATGGCCAGCGTTAGCTCCACCATGCCATCTTACAATTACGTCTACCTCTCCTGCTAAAAGGTCAACTAATCTGCCTTTACCTTCGTCACCCCATTGCATCCCTGTTAAAGACTTAGCTTTTAACCTTCGCAACATTTGTAATCTTTTAGAACATCCCATCATAAATACAAATTTCAAATAAATAATATAAAAAGATTTAGTTATTTCAAAGCTTTCTTAACAAGGTCAATAAACTCTTTATTTTGTTTTTCCAAACGAGCAATAGCATCAATTAAAGCTTTCTTAGGATCCCCTTTCTTAACTTCAATAATTAGGACAGCATTTTTCGTTTGCGGATGTTCAAGATGATAACCGGCAAATTCAATGTCTTTATCTTGCCACAACTCTTTAGCTAGAATGTTACCTAAAGTATGAGTTTTGCCTACAAGCTCGAATTTTAACCTTGTTTTTGTGGATTCTAAGACAATTATTTCCATATTGTGTTTTAAGGAATTTGGATTATTTATAAAGGTTTCGGGTCGTGCCTACGGCTGTTTAGTCATACGCCAACATCCCACTTCTGTGTAAGATATTTTTTTCGTATGAAACCAAAACGTTCTACGTAAAGGAAATTTTGATTTGAACAATAACTGGTGTCGAAACCCTAACTCTTTAGAAAATGATTCAATGAAATATCTCGTAGACAATTTATGGAAAGTGTAAAACACTTTACAAATTTCAGCTGCTTTAAACAAAAACAATTTATCGCTATGAGACTTTTTCACACCAAACGGCGGATTTTGAATAACAGTGTCAACTTTTTTAGAAAAATCTTTTACATTTTTAACCATAAATATCGCATCAAACTTTTTATCAGTTTCTTTTTCAATAAAAATTTTATTTTTCTTAGCAATTCTAATCACATCTTCATCAACTTCAACAAAATAAACTTTTTTCGCACCCAGAAGCAAAGCACCTAAACCCAAAATACCAGGACCACACCCTAAATCAGCTACAACTTTACCTTCGATATCACCTTGCATGTAAGCATTCCACAAACAATGCGCAGCAATGTCAGCATCAGTTGCATACTGTTCTAACTTAACATTAGGTTTTACAAATACTTGTATCTTTGAAAGAATAACTGCTAACGATTTTTGATTCATAGCAAATTAAAATAATAAAAGAATTTAAAAGGTTTTACTTTTTTAACTGTAACAAATCACCTATTGTTAACGAAGAATCAGTCAAGTTAAAGTCTTTAGGCTCATGCGGTTTATCATCTTCTTCAAGAGTCTCAATCAAGATTGTCCCTAAAAACTGTTCAAGTTTTTTTGCCAACTTAAACGACGGTTTCAAATTCCCACTTTCTATATTTTGTATAACAGATTCTTTTTCAGCAATAGCTTTAGCCAACTTTTCCTGAGTCAGATATTTTTGTTCTCTTGCTTTTTTAACTTGTTTAGCAAACTCAGGAATAATCTCTTCAATTGCATCTTCTTTAACAGATTGCACCATTCTTATGACAGGTTCAGGCTTATTCAACTGTATTACTTTACCATATTTAGCACAATTCGCACATACAGAAAGAATTGTACCTTCAACAATAGCGTCTGAAACTTTAGCTTCAGTCCCACACATTTCACACGTTACCATATTTTCAACCCCCGTTATACGATTTAAATTAAGTTGCACTCTTCAGGCAGTTCATTAAATTCAAGACAAATTGTTTCTATCAATTCATCTTTTGAAGTATAACCTTCAAAAACTTGATCTTCAACTATTACAACCGGAAAATCTGAAACACCATAACTAGTTAACAATACATTGATCATTGGTTCTTGATCAAAATCAGCATTAAAAGAAAATACCATTAAACGATCACCAAACAAAATTTTAAGATAGTCTAAAATAAATCCTTGAGTTTCATCTTCATCAGACCGATAAAAATATAAAACTTCTACAGTATCACTCGGACAAACTTTCTGAATCTCTTTTGAAAGAAGAATATATTGAATTTCTGTCAAAAAGAATTCTCTCAATGTCAAATCAAAATTGTTAAGATCTATAATCGAACGTTTACTATATTCTATAAGCTTTAAAGTAGCATCATTAAGTTGGTTTGTATTAGAACGTAAAATTTCATTCAAAGCATCACAATTAGGGTCACTAACATCTAAATATAATCGCTGCAATTGTAAACTTGTCAATTGTATACGTTGTTCAGCATTAATATTTTCTGTTGCTTGCAAACGTTCTTTTTCAAGAACTAAACCTAAAAAAGTTCCCATTAAAAAAATAAAGATAGTTAAAATCGCCGCAATAAGATACAATTTAACACTAATTTTTCTTGCCATGTTTCCCGTCTTAATCTAAAAAGAATGTATAATAATTTATAAACGTTATGTAATTAAACAATAATTCAACGCCATTTCCCCACTTTTCCACGAACATACAAATAAAGAATGTATATCCAAACAAATGTTAAAAATATAGAATAAATAAAAAGATAAGTTATCAAAGAAAAAAAAGTCTTACCATGCCGAGTTATTTTCTCATTAATAATTTTATGCGAATAAAGCATAATCCCAAAACTAACTGCAGCAATTGTTAAAGTTATGAAAAGTTTCGCAAAGTTTAAATCTAAAATATCAATTTGAAAATTCGTTTGTGTTATCAATGGAATTAAATTAAAATCTATTGCTGAATATTTAGAAAATAAACTAATTGTTATATTTAATAATTCTCTTATGATTACGAAAACTAAAAATATTGCAAGTACTCCCGAAAGAATAATTGTAGGCATACGCAAAAATCCAAAATCTCCATATTTTCTGTTAAAAAGTAAATGACGATACCTTATTGTATTATCAACTGAGCCTTTATACCACCTGGTCCTCTGATAAAACAGACTTCTCCAAGTTTTAGGAGGTATAGTTTCAACAATTGTATCAAAAGTTTGAAGAATTTTATAATGATGATTTTGTAACCTTATAGCCATTTCCAAATCTTCAGTTATTGTTTTTTCGTCAAAACCACCGAGTTTATTTACTACATTCGTACGATAAACACTGAACGGTCCAGGTGTTACATGTATACAATCAAGTTTAGAATTAAGGTCACGATAAAACATGTTAATTACATACTCATACCACTGAACTTTTTCAATAATACTATTCGGCTTTTGAATTTTCATTAAAGGACAAACTGCCACAACTTGTGAATCTTCTTCAAAATAAGGCAACATTACTTGCAAAGCATTAGAACTGATAAAAGAATCAGCATCCAAACATGCAAAATATTTTCCTTTAATATGTTTTAACCCTGTATTAAGTGCACTACCTTTTCCTTTATTTTTTTGATTAATCAGTTTAATGTTAAAATCTTTATTATCTTCAATAAATTCTTTAACAAATATTGCAGTCTTGTCTGTAGAACCATCATTAACCACAACAATCTCCATTTTATCTTTAGGATAATCCAAAGAAATAAGCGATTTCAAAGTTGGAATAATAGATTTCTCTTCGTTCCATGCCGGAACAATCGTTGAAAAAAAAGGATAATCTTTCAGATTTTGAGGTTTTTCTTTTTGAGGGTGAGTAATTAACACCAAAATCCAAAATATAGAAAAAAAAAGTGCTAAAAAATAAGAAGCAAACAATACTAGATCAAAGAAAGTTAGAATCAATTTTCAACCATCCAGATTTGAACATAATCATTTTCAAATACTTTGTTAAAGGTCGTAAGATCATACTTAAGTACAAATAATAAACCTTCCTCATCAGAAGCCCATAACATATCTTTCATTTCATTATCTATCCAAATATATTTTATTTCATATTTGTCTATAATATTCATAACACTCGCTTTATCCCTATATCCGAACATAGCATTAGAATCAACCCACCTATCATTTACATTAGGTGCAAACAGAAAATTTTCATCCATCACATTAGCATGACCCGCATAAGTTATCCAATTGCCACGCGAATAATGTGAAAATACAACGCCTTCATCTAAAGTTTCAAGATAGTTTAAACCTTCAATTATTTCAGAGTTAGGAGTTGTTTCAACAAGCTTATCAATTTGTGCAACACATGAAAACAACAAACCACAAAACAGAATTAAAATAACAAAATGTTGCAAAGTTTTCGCCGCCCAAGGTTTATACCAAAAATACAAAATACCTTTAGCAACAAAAATACAAATAAAAATGTTAAGAACATAAATAAATTCTATTCGAAGCAAAGTTAAAACTACTAAAGCTAAAATCAAAAAAAAGTAAAACAAGTTATCATATTTACTTTTCCAAACACTTACTATACCTGCTATGGCTGCAATCAATCCAAACAAACTTAAACCATAATGGGTTCCAAACTCTGAGATCAACAGCTTTGAAGTTACGCCAAAAATGTTCAACGAAAACAAAAACCGTTCAGGCAACCCTGTAAAGATCATTAACAATATGAAATGGAGTAAAGTTATGAAAAAACTTAAACCTAATATCCATAAAAATAATTGCCGTTTTTCTTTATCTTTGTAAAGAACATATAATACTAACAAGGTCAAGTAACTGATAGCAATAACCAAACTAAACAAAGGCAAGATTACAGTTAAAACAACTGAACAGTACTTTGTCCATTTTTTGTCTAACAACAACAAATAAAATGCTAAGAAAGATAAAAAGAGAGGGAAAAAATATTGATTCAATGTTGTAAACAAATAAATGAAAGGTGGAGACAATAAAAGTACAACTACTGCTACCTTAGACAGTTGCGTGACAAAATTAAACTTTAACAAAATCTTCCAAAACAAAAACAAAACTAATAAACCGCACAGTAAAGGTAACAAAAAATCAAACCAAGGTACCAATTGTAAAATAAAAGGTAAACCTAACGAATACGCAGCTATTCTACCCCCATAACTTAACCCATCATAAAAATTAAAATCATCAGCAACGCGCAAATTCAAATAAGACTCTGTGTCAGGAAAAACTCCATCAAACGGTCTAAACAAAAACATAGATGATAGTACAAAGATACATAACAGTACTATGAAAATGTTAACACTCAAAGAGATAGACTGTTGCTTCTTCATTGCTGAAAACTTCATCAAAACACCTCTTGTCATTTATATATTTCAAATCATTAATATTATACATTTCTCTTATATTTTGTGAAACAAAAACATATTCAACATTATATTTGTGTAAAAACTTACGCATTTTAACTAAAGATTCTGTTATCAAAGCGTCACGCATCTCCGAATACCTATCAGGAGCAAAAAGGAAATAAGTATCACCCACATTTTGCCTTTCAGCAATAGAGGTTACGTAATGTCCTTCAGATATGTCTGCCAAAACAACAACATCTTCGGGAGTATTATCCTTGATCCATAACATAGCATCATAATAATCCTGGTTAATAGTATTATCCATTAAATGACTCGCCTGAATATAAGCTGGCCACGTTATACCTATCAAAAGGATAACAAACACTGAATATAAGACAACTTTTTTATGCGCATAAAATTTAGTTAAACGTAAATAATTTGTTATAACATCTAACGTCAAAGCTGACATTATCGCTAAAATCAAACCTAAAAACAATAAAGCTTCATTAAGATTAATCAGCTTCAAAGCCATAAGAACTAAGTCAGATAAAACTAAAGCACTCATGAAATAAACTGTTTTAGTTTTCTTAAGCCAAAACCCTACAACAAACCCACCCAAGCCAAACAATAAAGGTATCACACCTAAAGCAGTTACAATACCTAACGGCGTAGCTTCACCAAAATAATCTACCAAAAGTTCTAAAGGTACGTTCTGCCAGACAGCTTGAAAACCATATTCTAAAAAAATATTTTTAAACATGATTATATTAATTAAAAGAATTAATAACACACAAAACAAAATAGCTTCATTTTTGATTTTCTCTAACTTAAAATTATCTAGGCTTAACAAAAGATAATAAAATATTAAAGATATTGGCAAAAGAAAACCCATTGGATTAATCAAAGGTAAAATAAAAGATGCAATTATAAAATATGTTAAATAATTTTTAATTTCGAAAAAAGTGTAAAGCAAAAAGAAAAACACTAAAACAATCAAACAATAAACTGATGCTTGGTTCAAAGTTTGTGTGATAAAAATTGGCGAAAACCCTGCAATGAACGCACTTAACAATGCAGCAGTGTTATTATGTGTGATACGCTTCGTTAACGAATAAACTACAAATACTAAAAATGCGGCTAACAATTCTGGAAAAAACTTTAACACCCATACTGCCGGCAAAATCATTGTAAACAACGCCATCAAATAATAAAATAAGAATGGTGTTAAAATAAACCGTCCACCATAACTTAAATTATCATAAACCATTAAACCAATGTTATCATGAATATATTCAACATTCCTTAACTCAAAATAAGCTTGATCAGAACTGAAAAACGGCGATTGTACAACAAAGAATAACCTAAAACATAATGCGAACAAAAAAATTATGATCAGGACCTTAATTTCCTTTCTCTTCAATAGATTCTTTATCATCTTCTAACTTTTCCTGCTTTTCAATTTTCCCAACATTGCCAACAACTTCTTCCATCTTAGACTGCAACCTATCATCAACAACATCAAAATAATCATAAAATTTTGGTGCAAGTTTTAAAATTCGTGTACGGCCATGCTTTTCAGCAGTTATGAACTCATTTTCTCTTAGAGTTTTAATTTGATCGTAAGCGCCGGAACCTCGGACTTTAATAATGTCGGCTTGTATAACTGGTTGCTTATACGCAATAATTGCTAATGTTTGTTGTGTTGGGCCGTCAAGCTCTGCACTATCTAACAATTTCGTTGTAAGATAAGTATATTCTTTTTTCAAACCTAACTTATACTTCCCGTTATCTTCATAAACCATTAAAGCTGAATCAGATTCTTTATATTTTTCAATCAAAATCTTCAAAGAAGTTTTAATTATACCAATTGATCCAATTTCACATAATACAGCAACCTCTTCAACACTCATAAACCTGCCTGTGGTGAATAAGATAGCTTCAATCTTTTGTACAACGTCAGACATATGTAAGGATTAAAGAACTAACAGTTTTTAAAGTTTATGTTAGTATAGGTTTTTGCCTTCGGCTGAAGGGTTTAAATCTACTGGTTAGTGGACAAAAATTATTCAACAAATTCTCTAAAAATTTTATAACTTTTAAGTTTTACTGCATGTAATAATTGTGATGGATATATTAGTGTATAAGTAACAAAACCTAAATTACCTTTAATCCCATTTTTTTGATATTCTTCTATATCACTCCCATAAGATTCTAAATCTAAAGAGTCAATTGTATCACAATTATGGCTGCGATACGTTGTCAAAATTTTATGAGCCAATTTAAATCCATCAACAAATTTCTCTCGATTTGGCATTATAATTTATTATTGGAAAAGTTATCTTTAAAAATATTATGCATCTTATCCACAAATCAAATAATTAAAAACTAATCAATAGGATATCTTAAGATAGCAGCAATCCCACCTAATTGTTCTAACTGCTGACCTTCCATTGTATCAGTAGAAATAATTTTAACTTCGGTCCGAGAATTCTCTGCATCATCTTCCATTTTTTCAATATAATCCTCATCTAAAGATTCAGATAATAATAAAGTTTCAACCGCAGCCATTTCCATAACTTTTTCAACTTGTTTTTTACCATAACTAACACGTTTATCATCAGTTGACAACAATTTAAAAAATTTTTCCAAAATCTTTTTCTCTTCTATGATAGCCTCTTTGGACAAAATCTCCTGACTTTTGTTAACAAGCTCTTTCAATCCAAAATCGCCAGTATAACTTAAATCTTGTAAACCTAAGACTTTTAATTTAATTTGGTTATTCAAAAAATCGCCATTGTAAAAAGTTTCTTTGGTAGGCCCGGGACCGCCAATCAAAATACCTTTCAAAGTTTTCATCTCAAGAAACTCTTTTTGTACTGTCTCTGCTATACGCTTGTAAAAATCTTTAGCTGCACCTTCCCTGATACGAGCAAACCTTTGCGCACTGTTATGAACAATAAGACCTTCAGCAACAAAGTTTTTGTTAGCAACAGAGATGTCTATAAGATTAATCTTAATTTGTTCATCAACTTCAATCTTTTTAATTTCTTTACCAGAACCATCACGGCCCAACAATAAATCACCAACTTGCAACTCTTCACTCGCTTTGGTCAAACCGTCTAACAAGAAAAACAAATGATCTTTAGAAGCAGTAACAATTTCTTCAACATGAATTTTGTATATGTTTTCCGTAGGCTTAACCCATTTATCTAAAACTTCGGAAGGTTTCAACGTTTTAGATTCAAAATCGTAACTTAAAACTTCATCACCAACTTCAACTTCTTCCAAAGAAAGAAACTGACCGTCAGCCATTGCAATCTCAGTGTCAAATGCTAAACACTGCCCACCTGCCCTAGTTTTACCAGGCACACCCGAAGTCAAAGTTTGAAGTTCAACTATGTTCGTACCTTTCAACAAACCGATAGTAGCTTCACGCCTGTCAACCACAATCAAACCATACGTTTCTTTCACGTCAAGCATTTCACGTAAAATGTCTAACTGAAAAGTTTGGTCACATCTATAGATTCGATTATTAATCGCTTCAGGCGGTTCTATGCTCCATACTTGTACATCTAGCTTACCTTCCTTGTCAGTAGCATTCCCTGCAAACGCTGCAAGACCATTGTCAGGAGTTTTCTTGAACAACCTTAAATGCCTAATCATCCGTTCAAGAGAATCAATAACATGTTTTTGTGTAGTTTTATCTTTAATATTAGTAGCAGTACCTTGCTCTTGCCCTAAATGATTAATAATTTTATTAATATCATAACCAGCAGGAATGTATACAGTAACTAGTTCTGTATGCCTACCACGAATATTTTCAAGTTTACGTACGAACTTTTTCAGTTTATGTTTCTGTTTAGGGTCAAGAACCATGGTTTTTCACATGAATAGGAGAATATTTAAGCTTTTTGATAGTTAAAAAAATATAATACTGATGTCCGAAGTCTAAGCTTCAACAGAAAGGCGTCATGATCCGAAGACCACTCAACCGGATATCTATATCCACTTCAATTCTCCCACCAATACTGCAAATAGATCTATGACTTTTTCATATTTAAAATTTTCTATAAAGAAAAGTTTTTATATTGCATTACTAAATGTGTTATCATGAAGAAACGTACAGTACGTTTGATTAGTATTGCAATCATTCTAATTCTCCTTTTAACATTCAGTTCAGCTCTTGTTTTGAAAATAGGTATCTTTTCAGTCTTAAATTTTTTTGATGAAGAAGAAAAAATCTCACCTTACTCAGAATTAGTGCAAGACTTTGTTGAAGATTGTATAGAAAATACTGCTCTTGAAGGTATTACTTTCATAACAAAGGAAGGCAAAACTGTTGTCATTGATGATGAAAGTTTAGACAAAAAATCTAACCTTTCAATTAAAGAAGATTTAGAATTAGAAATTAGTAACTATATTGACGAATATTTACCATTATGCACAAACGATTTTGTAAAATTCTTAAACATGGATGTGACAGCTAACGATGAACCGCACACTATTGTTACAATAAATGAGAAAGAAGTTATAATTTTAACAAAATGGCCTACTCATGTTAAATACGGCAATAATCTTGATACAATTTCTGAATATGAAATAACATTAGACATGAAACTAGGTTTTATCCACAACTTAATCACTGACATTTTCACAACTAAAGAAGAAGTTTGTTTTGAATGTTTACAAGCCGAAAGCGAAAAAGAAAATGTTTATGCAAGCTTTTCTTTGTATAAAGAGGATGAGATTATTATTACTATCCTTGAAGAATCCGGTTTATTAGACAAACTACCTTTTACTTACATGTTCAGAATTAAACATAAGTTAAACGAAAAAGAACAAGAATATTTGGCTAACTATACATTGTTAAAAGATTTAGCACTTACACAAGACGCTCTTGCTTGAATTCCCCGATTAATTCTTTGAATGCCAAACCTTTTTTCTTAGCAAAATCAAAAGTTAAAACAAAATGTTTACCTTTGGACTTAGGAACTTCCGCAAGCGGTACAAAAAACCAACCTTCATTATCAAATCTAACCGCAAGCCACGGTTCAGCGCCAAACGTTGTTGCAAACTCATTTAACTGGTTAAGCTCTTCTGCGTTAAAATATTTCTTTTTATCTTTGATAGCTTTACATTCTAAAGCTAAAGTTTTAGTACCGTTACTTGCTATAAGGTCTGGCGAGGGTTTTTGGGTTGAGCCACTGCCAGCAGATCTTACAACTGCCCATTCTTGAGTGTCCCAAAGTAAATGAAACAATTCTCTTTCCGCCCTACTACCTTTCACTTTTGACATATTATTTTAGAAAGGCAAAAGAGTATATAAAATCTGTTGAATCATAAAAGAAAGTTCCTAAGATTTTCAAGAATTAAAACATTTTTACTTTGTTTTTCAAATACCATTTTATTCAAAATAAAAAATAAAAAAATTAAAGGTCTCGTGCCTTTACTGTGCTTCTTTTATTTGCTTTAGCTCTTGCTGCTGCTTTTTGGATTAAACCAACTACTTCATCACTCAAAGCACTTGCAAAATCACTTGAAACGTTCATGCCATCAGCATGTTCTTTAATTTTGCTTCTTACTACAACTAAATCTGCCATTTTATCATTTACCTCCTTAAAATTGTTAGATAATATCTTTAATGAGTAAAAATACGGCAGTATTTAAATTTTTCGACAAATATAGAGTTTAAAGGCTTATTTCGTCCAAATTATCAAGAAATAAGCTTGTCCACCTATTTTAATCACTCGTTCTTCAACTTTCTTAAACTGCTTAGAATAATATAAAAGAAGTTCTTTCTTAGGCGAAACCATAATAATCCTACCTTTTTTCTTCAAAATCATTTCAGCTTGTCTAAACAAATCTTCGTACAAATGTTTAACTTTCTTTTCAGGGTTAGAAGGCGACGGGAACGGCGGATTTGTCACAATACAATCAATTGACTCTTCCTTAAACTTAATATCTAACCAATCAATCGAAGTTTTACTCAAATTAATTTCTTTCCTAATACCAGCAAGCTTCATATTAATCTCAGTGTTACGTATATCAGAAAGCAAATTATCATAACCATATATATTAGATTTAACATCCCGAATTTTCTTATCTAAACCAGGGAAAGATAATATTTTTTCAAAATGTCCTCTCGGGACCTGTTTTGCATATTGTGCAGCTTCAATAACAATAACTCCATCTTTAACAAAAGGGTCAAGAAGAATTTTTTTCTTATCCCAGTTAGCCAACCTTACCATTGCATAAGCTAAACAAGCGTTAATAGATTGCCTGTGAAACCTAATCCGATAATCTCTTTTATGCAAATCATCATATTTCAGGTAACCGATTATACAAACGTCATCCAAAAGTTCAACAAGCACAGTCGTTTTTGGTTTCTTCAAATTAACTTTAAAACCTTTTTTAAAAATTATCGCACCCACAGCTTCTTCAATCTCTCGCGTAGCAAAAGACAAATCTGTTTTACGAACACATCTGGCAACAAAAGGCTGTTCAAACTTAAAATCTAATTTCTCAACTTCTTCCTCAATTTGTTTTAAGGTTTGAAATTTGAACTTGTGAACAAACTCATACACTTTAATCATAGAACGAGACATGTAAACAAATTTATCTATATCCTTAGTCTCAAACATTACACGACCCTTTTTAATTTTTTTAGCATTAGAACCAAGAATTTCTTTAATCTCTTTAATTAAAACATCTTCAATTCCAGGCAAAGTTACAGCTATATATTTCATTCAATAATAGAGTATAACTACTACTTATAAAATTTGTCATAACTTTAAAATAATCCAGTCCAGAATAAATCGAAACAACTTTACTACATAAAGTTTCAAATACCAAGGCTCTTTTTCTTGTTCTTCAACAATTTCTTCTTCTAATTCTTCACCTAAACTATCTTCTATTCCTTTTTCACTTTCATCAACCCCTAAAACTTCTTCTTCAGTTTCAGGTATTTCTTCTTGAGTAACAGGATAATTCACTGAACCTCCACCAGAAGAACTATCCGAACTTTGATCAGTGTTTGATAAGCCATTATCCAAATAAATTAAAACAGAAGTTGAATTAATATTGTTAAATGAATCATTAACAAAAACATATATAACATGCGTTACAGTTGAACCGCTCGGGCTTGAAAATGTAAGACCAACCGTACCATTTCTAAACGTAACATTATTCCCACCATCTAAATTATACCAGTAACCTGAAACTTCATTATCATCAGTTGAATTCACATTTAAAGTTACATTAATAACATCACCAAAAGTAAAAGTCGTTTTTTGTAATGGAGAACTGATGTTTATGCTAGGTGGTACAGTTTCTGCCATTTGAATTTCAGATATGCCAATATCATAATAATCAAAATCTCCCGTACCAACATTAGGAATCCATAAGGCATCAACTCTACTATTCCCTGCTTTATCATAAGAAACTGAAAAACTACTGTTTGCCGCATCTATTGCAGGTGAACTAATGTTAACAGTAAAATTTTTAATATTAGGCTGAATAAACAAAGGATCACCATCAACAGCATTTGCACCAATGGTAGTCCCACTAACATTCGCAGTATTACCATACCAAAGATTATAATTTAATATTGTGTTAGCTGCTGAAGATCCATCAACAACTCCGATAGTGTTATTCGTAAAGATATTATTTTGAATTATAACATCGCTTGTAGTTGCACTACCACTTTCCAAATCAAGACCATTAACATTGTTATAAAATACATTGTTAAAAACTTCCACAGTCCCTTCATCAAGATTAAATAACCTCATTGACTCAGCATTTTGGTAAAAAATATTGTTAAAAAACTGAATTTTTCCAGTTGTACTATCAGCAGTTTCATAAAAAATAATTCCTCCTGCATTACCATTGAAAGAATTCCCTTCAACCTTATTCACTCCATCGCAAGCGTATAACCTTAAACCACGATTACTCGAAGAAGAACCTATCTCGTTAAAACTATTATTTTTTATTGTCAAATTTGTAACTGCCCATTCACTTAGTTCTATATGCCCCTCATTAATATTATCTGAACCATTAAAGAAATTATCTGAAATTGTTAAGTTTAACAAATTAAACCTTCGATTAGTATTATCAGATAAAAAATAAATGCTTTGCATATTATTAATAAACTTATTATTTCTTACAATACAATTATCAGAAGTTATTGTGTTATATATATCTCCACCTAAGTATAATGCAGAATGAGCATTGCTATCAGTACCGTTAAAGTTTCTAAATGTATTATTTTCTATAAAATATTGTGTACCATTTAAATCGTAAATAAGAATACCTTTTCCATTAGTTGTTGAAAATCCTACACTGTTATCTATTGTAATATTATTATTGTAAATGTAAATTTTACCGCCTAAATTTGGACCCATATTTTGAGGCAAAATACCTATCGCTGCAGAAGATGCACCAGCTCCCTGAAAATAATCTTCCAAACCATACCAAATATTATTTTCAATTATAATATAACCATCATCACCTAAATAATAACTCAAAAATTTTAAATCTCCTGTATCAGTGTTACCGCCATGAAGTTCATGCTTAAACGTATTACCTTTAACAATATACTCTTGTATAGGATTACGGTCGTCAGTATTTCCGTGAGATTCCCAACCGTCCCAAATAGTAGAGTTAAAAACAAAACCGTAAATGTCTGCCGCATCAATCAACGAATGAGAATAAGCTTGATTACCAGCAGCTTTTCCTGCCACCATGTTATAAAATATTAATCTTGTCGTTAGAATATGGGCAATATGTCCTCTATTATCAGAATAAAACTGTCTATGATTTCTAAAAATTATATCTCCATCCATATTATTTGTTTTTATTACACCATTAGCCACAACAGTACTACCAAACCTAAACTGTAAGAATTTTCCTTCACCACCATCAATAACAACACCAGTCTTATCATCCAAGTCCATATAATATCTAGAAGTTTTAACTAACTCATAATCAACTGTACCGTTGGTAATATTAACATTTGTCCCAAAAGGATTTACATAAAGTATTTTTGTTGAATTATCAAAATAATAACTACCATCAGTATCATTAGCTTGCTGTACTGTATCATTCATTTTCGCTAAATACCTGCAAGCATTTTGTAAAGACATGTTAGTAACATTACAACTTGCTAAAGTACGTGTATCATCTGCTGCCATCGTTCCAGTTGCTTGATAAATTTCACTAAAAGTTGCATTATGAATAAAACCAGTGTTAACAGCACCGTTAGTTGTCTTACCAAACAATTCTGAACCTGTTATAAGAACATCTGAATCTAAGGTACCATCAGAAGCGTTTGCAGTAATAACAACCCAACCATCAGCAGCTAACTCATCATTAGTCATGGTACTCAGATTTAAGTAAGTAGAATTATCAATCCTAGTAAACCCAGAACCGTTCGCACCAACAATCAAAGGTTCTTGATACCTTCCTTCGTCAATGTATAAAATATCTCCTGCACCAACTTCTCCAAAACCGTCACCCCATTGAACAACACTTAAGTTAGGCCATGCACCGTCCCAAGAATGTGGGTTTGTCCCGTCGCCACTAGACGAAACAAAATAACTTGAAGAATCTGTTGAAACATTAAACGTAATTGTATGGTTTAAGAACGGCGTATCTCTTTCATCTTCAGTATTAAAAGTTATGTTTAAACTTAAATTCGTTGTAGTTTCAGGAAAAGTAAAAGTGTAATAATCTGTATCATTAACTATTGTCACACTTGAAGGAAACCAAGAAACATTATAATAAGAAAAGATAAACGTCATGTTAGTTCCAGCATTAATGTTATTCGCACCAAAACTAAAATTTGCTTGCGTATAACCAGCTGCAAAATTAAAATTAGAACCGTTATTCAAAACTAACTCAGCTGCAGGTTTAAAATATTTAGTTTGATTATTATATAAATCAATAATCTCTGCTTCGGTCAAACTTCTGTTAAAAACTATTACTTCGTCTATTGAACCATTAAACTCTCTTAATCCTGCAGTGTTAGAACCAAATACCATATCAGCTGTTAAACCGTTAGGTCCCTCATTTACTGTTGTATCTGAAGCTAAAAGAACACTATTACCAAACAAATAACAACCTGACTCATTATATAACAATGCATAATGGTACCAAATATCTACAGTCAAAGAATAAGTAGATTTTATAGCTGAACAATCGTTCGAACCATTAGGTGAAGAAAATTGAAAATAAAGTCCGTTCGTATCATAAGCCTGTATCAATGAAACAGCTCTATCGGCAGAACTTGTTTCTTGATCTATTATAGAAGCAAAATTATCTCCACTCGAAGTATCACCTCTTGACGTTACCCAAAGAGAAATTGTATAAGTATTGTTTGATGTAATAACATTACCAACATTAATATTTTCATCAATACCGTCAAAGTGCGCACATTTATCATTAAAACAATTTGAAGCATTAACATAAGCACCACCAGTACCTAGACCATCTTTATTCCTATAACTCAAATCATAATGGTTAGTAAGTACTGTATCAACTAAATCAGGTTCAAAGTTCCAAAAACAAATAATGTCAGAATCATTTAACGCTATATGGCTCCAGTTTCCGCTTTTAGTAACATTCAAGGCTTCATCAAAATCTGCAACTTCTAAAGACGAAACTAAAGTGATTAAAAGAATTAAACTAATTATACTAAATGTTACCTCTTTAACAAAACGCATCTTCACCTCTTTAATTATTATATAGAGAATAATTAACTATTTAAATTTTGCTACGTAAATACTGTTTTTATTTTCTAAAATTTCTACCTTAACCCTATCACCAACTTTAGCTTTACAATTATTCACAGTTATGGCAACGCCTTTAGCTGTTCCTACCATTTGACCGTTTAACCAACCAGGACATACAATGTCAACATACAGTTTATCTTTAACATTAAACACAACTGGTAAACGTTTAGACTTTTTAATTTCCAAATCTTTAGAAGTAAGTTTTAACTTAATATCATATTCTTTTTCCCATTTTTTTAACTGGTCATAAAACTTCCAATAATTTAATGGTTTGATACCTTTAACCTTTTGACTATACCTATAAATTTCATACTTCTGAATTCCGATAGAAGCGTTTAATTTTTTAGCTAATTTTATAATTCCTTCCACCTGTTCATTATTTAATTTTGGTATCCAAACAGGGCATAATCTTAAAGTAATATCTTTAGTAGACAAATATTCAGCATTCTTAACAATCTTACCAACATCATAAAACGTTTTTCCACATAATTTTTTTGCCAAAGGTCCATCTAAAGAATTAATAGATAAATTAAGAGTAGTTAATCCCGCTTTAACTAAATCGTCAATAAGTTTTTTAGTAAGGTTAGTACCATTAGTTTGCATTGAAACTTTAGGAACTAATTTAGACATTTCTTCAACTAGTTTAACTAAGTCTGAATAAGATGTCGGTTCGCCCATAGAATCTATATTAATTTCTTCAACATCGCCTTTATACTTTACAACTTTCTTAACTTCATCAACTAAATAATCTAATTCTACAATGAAAGAATAAGGATGAAAATCCGAGTTAGCAGTTGAAGTTGAACAAAAAATACAATCTAAGTTACAAACTGTTGTAGCCCTAACTTGTAGCAGAGTAGTACCTCTATCTATAATTCCTAAAAAGATTGTCCCAATCAAAGGTATCCCGGACTTTCTAGTTACTTTTACAAGCTTTTGCATAAGAAAAAAATATATAAGAAATTATAAAAAGGTTTTCTTTATTCTTCTTCAGTATTAAACTCGTCTTCAGAAGATTTCTCCTCATCTTCATCGTCAAGAATAGAATCATCTGATTCTTCAACCGGTTTTTCATTCTTCTTAGGCTTATTAACAACTAACAATACACCTACTATTCCTAAAACCAAAGCTGCAATAACATAAACGATTGAATAATTTTTCTTAAGATCTTCGGAAGGTATAAGCCCTACATCACCAGTAATTCCTGTATCGGTTAACTTTCGTGCATCAGCATCTTGTAAACCTATTACAACACGACCATCATCTTTAAATTTTAACAAACCTATAGCGAGATCGTTTTCACCGTCTTGATCTAAATCAGTTTCCAAAGACATTCCAAAATATAAAAACCCGTAAGATTGCTTTTCAGTATCTAAGAAAGGTATTAAACTTATTTTAACATCGCCGTCACGTCCAATACTTTTAACATACAACGAATGTGTTGCACCTAACAATTCAAACCGTACTTCATCTTTTTCTTCTAAAGTTATAGCATTCAATGTACCTTCCTGCAATTCAAGGTCATAACTATTTGCAAGAACTAAAGGTAACATTAAAAGTAAAATTAAACTTAAAATAATTATTTTTTTCATCTTCATACCTCCTTAAACTCGCTTTCTCCAATATTCTAAAATATCTCTAAGAGTTTGATCAAATGTATACCTAGGTTCCCACCCGGTCAACTCTTTCATTTTTGAACAATCACCTGATAACAACGGCACATCAGAAGGTCTTACCCTTGCAGGGTCGATCTTAACTTCAACCTGTACTGTTGACATTGCTAATAACTTGTCCAAAACCTGCTGCATTGAAAATGTTGAAGCAGGTCCAGAACAAATGTTATACACTTCCCCAGGAGTTCCTCTTTCTACTATTAATAAATATGCACGTACAACATCTCGTACGTCGGTAAAATCACGTTTAGCTTCTAAGCTACCAACTAAAATAACTGGATCTTGTTTACCTTTTTCAATCATAGCAATTTGCTTGGCAAAATTACTACAAACAAAAACATGCCCGCGACGGGGACCCGTGTGGTTAAAAGATCTGGTAGCAATAGTTTTCAAGTTATAAGATTTTGAATATTGATAACATAACTTATCACAAGCTACCTTTGACACTGCATAAGTACTTAACGGTCGTAATGGATTTGTTTCTTTAATAGGAGTTTCTTCAGGATATACCATTCCATATTCTTCAGACGAACAAGAAACTTGTATAACAGGGTTACACGAAGATTTCCGTACAGCTTCAAACAACTGTAAGGTACCTACAACGTTTGTAACCATTGTATCTGTTGGAGCTGTCCACGACATTGGCACATAACTTTGCGCAGCAAGATGAAAAATGTAATCTGGTTGTGTTTTATCAATCAAAGATTGCATCGCGTGCGCGTCAGTAAGATCGCCAAAATGCAAATCTAATTTATCTTTGATATGCTCAATGTTATCCATTGGGCTGCGCCATCTAATAAGTCCAGAAACTTTATAGCCTTTAGCCAGCAAATATTCAGACAAGTGTGAACCGACAAAACCAGTTATACCAGTAATTAAAACATTCTTCATTATTAGGGGAAAGAAAGTCAAGGTCTTTATAAAATTTATTATATTCAAGTCTTTCTTTATATATGAGTTATTGTTTAATAGCTAAATTATCTTACTCTAAAGACATCTCCTGCCCCTATTTCTATTTCAGGTTTATCAGGATCATAGAATTTATGGTTTTTTCTTGGTTCCATGTTTGTAAAAAGAGTCATACGAGATGTTACAAGAAATTTATCTCCTTGTGAATATAAAGTATAACCATTAACATCACGAACATCAAAATCTTTTAATTTAGGATAAACTTTCATAGGATCAAAGTCAGGATTTAAATCTAAAAATGCAGGTACTAACCAACCATATAAAGTTTGGTCACGCCAATCAGAATGACTTTCAGTTAAAACGTCAAACAATTGTTCAAGTGGTGATTTTTCACGGATTTTTAATTTCAAAATCGAGCTCATAAAAATAAATTATAATATTTAAGTTTATATAATTTATTATAGTAAAGTCATTTTAAGGTAAAGAATACCCTGAGCTAAATATTGGCACTGTTTCAGATTGATAGGTGTATAACACAGAGATAGCATAGTTTTTACCACCATACCTTCTATCATCCATTTCAACAGAACTCCAATCAGATAAACTCTCATCAATATTCCCAGAGATATAATAAGTCGTAGGATAAGCTCGATACCTGCTACAACTTGAACCAGCATCAACTGTACAATGATTTTCAGGGTCAGAAACTTCGTGGCAAGAATTGTCACGATTAACCAACCAAGAATTAGTGTCAAGTAAAGCATATGCCCAAGCATCAACTATTGAATAATCAGCTTCTAAATAAGCTGCAAATTTCTTTGAAACTTTTTTAGAATGATAAGTGTTAGATACTAGACTACCATGCATGCCTGATAAAGTGTGAAGACCTGCAAACACACTGCCACTATCACTGGTAGTTGTATACCTTTGCCTTCCATAATCACCTTGACAATATACGACAGAATTACTTAAACAAGAAAATTGTGCCAGATATTCTAAATCTTTTTCACCTAACTGCGATAAAAAGTAATCGTATAAAGCCGAAGATTTATTTTCATAAAGGTAAATTGGTTGATCTTCTGCCCATACTGAACCTAAATAACCGTGACCAAATAAAAATAATAAATCAACATCATCAGCATAATCGTACGAATCTTCAACAAACCTATTTTTGTAAGATAAATACTTATCATAGTCAGGCCAATAATCCTTAAACTCATCACGAAATTCCTTAGCTGCTGTTTCAAACAAATCTTCATCAGTCGAATAATACACTGCAAACTTTGCACCAGCTACGTCTCCAGGGAGCGGCTCACCGGATTGAGGAGGCTTTGTTGTTGATACTGCGCCTGAAAACTTACACGTACCATGAACACAAACGCCACCGTCATCATCATAATCAAAACAATGTTCATCAATTACACAAGGAAACTTACCATGTCCTAAAGATTTGTCAACGTAATACATTGGAGTTAAAGAAGTCGAAGTAACTACTGGCGAATATGCGACAAGGTTACCGTCTTTAACTAATGTACCATGACAAGTTACTGTCGGCAACAAAAGTTCTTGTGATTGAAAATATGTAGATTCACAATTAGTTACATAAATATTATGCGACTCACCTGCTTCATAAGCCATAACTTCAGTAATTTCTTTTTTTAATTTTTCAACATTTTTTAACAGAACCTCTTCCTTTTTTTCCGTTGAAAGCACCCAGTTACGTAAGCTTACGCCTGTAACTTCTCCTGTAAGAGAATTAACTTCAACTTGAATTAAAGAATTTGATACTTGCCTGCCACCAACCAAACGATAAAAACCCGCAGTTTGAAGCACAAAAAAACTGCCTTCATCAGTTACATCTTTAGTATAAATTATTGCAGCAGTTTGACGTTGATCTAATTGCGTTTGCAAATCTAATTTGTTTGATTGTAAAAATTCTTCTGCTGTTTGCCAAACTTCATTTTCTTGTAAAGGTTCTAAACTTCCTTCCCTACTAGCTAAAGAAGATCTTACTGCCAACAATTCTTCATCATCAGTTTCATTCGGAGCAAAATAAACAAAAGATGCGTCAAGATTACCTTCGTTATCTAGCATTACACCAATTTTACTTTTATCTTCTAAAGTTTTTATTTCTTTTACACCAAACGCTGAAGCCAATTCAACCATTTCTTTTTCAGTTTCTAATCTTGCCGTCGATGACAAGGTAATAAGAACATTATCATCACTATTTAAAATTTCTACCAAATCTTCTTCAAAACCGGAATAAAATTCAACTTTAGGCGATTCATCTTCAAAATTAAGTTTAGCTAAATTTTCAATTAGAAATAATTTAAGTTTATTAAAAAACCCATGAGGCTCAATTCCAATTTGACTATTTATGTATAACCTCTGTAACATTAAACCTTGATTTTCAGTTGACAAAAAATCAGTTAAATCTTTTTCAGCAACTGTTAAAGTAAAATCTATGTCTTTAGTATTAATAAAATTAATTTTATCATCTTCAAAAATAAATTGTAAATTTAAACCACAACCTTCAACAACAATTTCTACTTGCATCCCATCTAAAAAAAAGTTTAAAGGTTGTATATGAGTCAACAATTGTTGATTTTCCATAATCAAACTTTGCGTTTCATCTGCCAAATCATCACATGTTGCGGATACGGTAAAAGAAAACAGAATTAAACATACAATAAACAAAATTAAATTTCTTTTTACATTCATTTTTTCTTTACCAGATCAGACGTTTTCTTAAACGAAGATTCCAATTGTTGGTCTAACTTAGAAGGTTTAAACTCTTGTTTCTTAGCAGTAAACAATTTTTGTGGATTCACAGGCGTAAGTTTTCGCTTCGTGTTAAATGTTTGAGACTTTTGTTTCTTTTTATAATATATGTAACCTAAATAAACTAATGCTAATAACAAAATCAGGAAAACTAAAATATAAAACCAAGGTAAAGCAAAACCTTCTTCACAATCTTCAGGACAATTGTTTTCAGTTTCACCATAAGAAGAATCACACCTTTCATTCGGACACAAAGGCATACTATCAGTTGAATCATCTAAACCATCAGAATCTGAATCCACTTTATACGCACTCGTCCCAATAGAACTTTCATACTTATCACTCAAACCGTCACCGTCAGAATCTTTGTCAATATCACCAACACCTGAACACGAAGGACATGATGAACCGCCACAATCAACACCGTCTTCGTTACCGTTTCGTAAACCATCATTACATGAAACACTTTCACAAGGTTCACAAATAGAACCGCCACAATCAATCTCTTCTTCATCCTGGTTCATAACTGTATCATAACAAGTTGGAAATAAATCGTCAGTAACTTGACAATTTTCGTCGTCATTATCCACATAACCGTCACAATCATTATCCAAACCGTCGTTGCAAACTTCTGGGAAAGATTCAATATCATCTTCACAATCACTCCACGAACCGTTAACACAGAATTGTATACCAGCAACACAAATACCTACGTCAACGCCACAAGTTTGATTCATTCCTTCAGAACAACCACAATTTTCATCAACTTCGCCATCACAATCATTGTCTACATTATCACAAACTTCATCACTCCCACCACTGTAAGCAGAACCCGAACAGATTGACCATAAACCATTATCACAATATTGTACACCCGACGAACACGCACCAACATCAGTGCCACAGTTTTTAGTTTCGCCAATTGTACAAACACAACCTTCATCAGTTGACCCATCACAATCATCATCTAAAGTGTTACAATATTCAGTTTCAGCATAAACAGCACCTTCACAATCACCCCAACCACTATTACTACAAGTTTCAACACCGTACAAACATATGCCTATATCAGAATCACCGCATTGTTGCGTATCCTCGTCGGTACAAGCACAACCTTCCTGATCTACACAGTTAGGGTCAGTACAATCAAAGTAACCGTCACAGTCGTTGTCAAGACCGTCGTTACAGGTTAACTCTTGTTCTTCAGTAGCTTCACAAGTTTCAGCACAATGGTCTTGGTCGTAAGGATCACCAGTCCGGCCACAAACAGTATAATCACAATAACTTTCACTAATCCATTTATAATTGTTACACCATTCACCAGCATAAGTATCACAAGTATTTTGCGAACAAACATCAGTACCACAATCATAATCTTTGCTACCACAATTCAAACAATAATCTTCAGTTGTCCAACCGTTACTATCACAATATAAATTTTGACCTACATCACACGAACCTTCAACACAACTTTCATAATCAGCATCAACACCACCACAGTTTTGTTCATAATAAGCATAAACCCATTCGCCAAAGCTACAATACGAATTAGATTCAGTGTCACAATATCCAGCCAAACATTCACCATACCCAGAACAATCATCATAATCATAAAGTGAACAAGTGTCGCAATAATCAGTCGAGTCCCAACCGCCGTTATGGCACCACATATCAGAAGCAACATCACAAGCATTTTCAACACAACCTGACGAGTTAGCAGGATCTTCAGTTATAGATTCACAATATGTATCATCTTCGTCGCAAAGAACTTGACAATCCGAATCTTGCGCACCGCAAACATGACAATAGTTGTCAGAAACTTGGTTACCTAAATCATCGCACCAAGTGTTATCTTCCAAGTTACATACACCAGGAGTACAAGCACCAAGACAATCAGAATCTTCAGCATCAGTATCACCGTCGCAATCATTATCAATGTTATCTTCACAAGTGCCAAAAGTTTCTTTTTCAGCGCAAACTAAAAAATCGCCGGAATTATATTTGAAACAATCAAAACCTTCACCGCAAACCCATGAAGTGTACGAAGTATATTCACCAGCATCTTCACTTTCAACAGTGTACGAACATTTCACATCTTCATCATACATCTCCACTGTACAAAACGTTTTATTATAACATTCGTTGTTAACCGGTGGCACATCACCGTCACCGCAAACGTAAAGATTCTTTGTACAAACACCACCTTCATCAATTTGTTCATCACAATCATTATCTTTTCCGTCGCAAATTTCTAAAGCGTAAGGATTTATTGAAGGGTAAGCATCATCACAATCTAACTGTTCATAGGTACACTCAGAATGTTCGAACGCACCAAACCCGTCGTTATCTTCATCATAACAACCGCCTAAAGGATAAACTTGCATCTTCATAAAAATATTAAAATCAGAAGGTTGCACAGCGTCAAAACTAATTGACTTCACTGGTAATGAACGAGTAAATTCAAACCCTGAAAACGAATCATAAAATCCGCCTTCTTCAGTATCACCGTTAACAATAATTTTGTTACCTGTTGAATCATCTTCACTTGACAATGCAAACTGATACTGGCAACCGTTATACAACTCGACAGTAAAATCTCTTATTTTGATTGAACTAAAAGTTTCATAATCAGCATTGTTATAACAATGTTTATCTTTATCATTTTGTGTAACACAACAATCAGGACGACAATAACCAGCAAATTCAATATGTCTTCTTAACGGTTTATTAATTTCATACTCATAATGATAATAATTTCCACCTGAAGGATACAACCCAATTTCAGTAAACGGCGTTGCATCATTTATTGCACATTCAGACTCAGGATCAACCCCTTCTTTTGAACAAACACCTTCACTAATAATCCAACCTTCATTAAAATCTACCAAGTTATCTGGGACTTCAAGCTTAATTGTTTCAATATCAGAATTATCATTTTCAATTGAAGAAATTTCTCTAACTTCTGAATCAGTATACGAATAAATGTTCCAATCGTAAACATCAGAATCGTAATCTAAAGTATACTGTGCATTTGCGCCAACCTGACCATAACATTGGTAAACACCGTCACCGTCAAGATCTTCACAGGTAGGATCAATTTCATCAATGCGCGGACACGAAATATCTTCAGGCACACAGTCAAGGTCTAACGAATCAATACAATCATTCTCGTCCCCTAACTCTTTTCCAGGATAACAACAATCTTGGTCACAAACAGGAAGCACGCCAGGTGTATCACTTTCAGAAATAGGATAACAACCATTATCAGGAAGATTATTTACTTGAACATCAGCGCAATCAGGATCATAATTACCAGGACAATACGTGTTACATACACCATCTTCGTCAATGTTACACCCCATTGGCACGTCACAAAAGATAAATTCCAAATCACTACCGGCTTGAATTTCGGCGTCGTCAGGGTTAGTCATGAAATGTTGCCAGTCACCGCAAGTATGATACTCACACTCTTCCTCGTCGATAATTATCGCATAATCTCCAAAAGAATCAACTTCCGCATGTAAGGAAAAATAATCTTCGTCTTCAAGGTAAGAACTATCTATTTCGACCCATTCACCATTTTCATATTTGGCAAACAAAACATCACGTTTATCTTCGCACGGCACTCGATCTGTTTCATACATGTAAGGATAAGCTGCAGGCAAAATTATTGTAAGACCATTCGGCACTTCGTCAGCTCCTGAAAAACGAAAAACATTACCAATAACAAGGTTACAATCATTATAACCAGACAAAACACAGTCAGGAATTTCTTGGATAGTATAACCTTCATTATCCGCAGTTGCATTTAAAGAAAATATTAGTAAACATAAAATTAAAAGTAAAAAAAGTTTAGCACGCAAAACATACACCTCCAGCTTTCATGCTTTGCCCGACTGCAATTGACCAAGACATCCCGCAAGTGTCGGTATACACGCCAGATTCCTGAGCTATACAACTACTGTCCACTTCAACAAACACACAACAATTTTGTACAAGTTCTATTTGCGCATAAAATTCAGTTAAAGACTGAGTGTTATCATTTTTGGAAATTGTAAGCTTATAATCCATTGTAGACGAAATTAAAGTTTCATCATTACTCATGATTGTCGTAACACTGCTTAACGTACCAGTTGTTATGTCCAAATCTTCAAAAGAATCTAAATTGATACAATCAAAAATATTATCGCGTATGTATTCCGAAACTAAAGATTCGTAACTTGCCACATGGTAAGAACCTAAATTAGTAACAGCATCTCTTAAAGTTAGTTTTAAACAAGATTCAACATGTGCGTTAACTTCCTCTACTTGTGCAGAAAAACCTAACCCAGAAATAATTTCAGTTTCAACAATATCCGAAACTAGTCCTGATCTAAACACAAAAAATAAAATGACTAACAGGATTAAAACTATGCCTAATATGATAAAAATAGTAGCTTGACCTCTTTTGTTCATACAAAAAAATTAATAGGGAATAGTATATATAAAATCTTCGGATTTTTGGCTTGCAACCAATATAAAAATTATTAATCCTCTTCTAAATATGTACAAGGATAAGTTTCTACCATCTTTCTTACACCGTCTGTTACAGCTCTTGACGAAATCGTAGCACCAGTCACTGCATCTATTTTTCCACCATATTTTTTTAGCTCAAGCTCATCTTTACTTTTCCCAACAAACTGCTCCAAAAAATAATCTTTTTCAATATTTGAACCTATGCCGGGAGTTTCCTGATGAGTTATAACATCAATCCCTGTAATTTTATTTTCCAAATCAATGCCTGCTAAAACAACAATCAGTGATGAATAACCAGGAGTTTCAACTTTTAACACTCTTCCAACTAACTGTTCATTTTTATCATAAGCATTATAATATTTTTCTTCTTTTAAGAATGAGTCAGCAATTATTACTTTATTTAGCGATTCTTGAATTACAAGTTGCTTTTGCATCTCTATTAAGGGAGCAGTATAATCGTTAGTTAAAGCCAAAACAAACCCAGCCACAGTAGCCACTGTTGTCAAAGTTATTATAGACTTAATTAATTCACGCATTTCTCTTTTTCATAAAACAAAAGAAAAATATAAAATATTCGGTTTTTGCCTTACGGCTTAAAAGTTATAAAAAATAAAAGAAGAAATTTAATCTTCGTCGTCACGAGGTTTCTTAATCTGATCTTTCAGGTTCAACTTTCTTAACAACTCTTTGTACCTGTTCCTGATAGTAACTTCAGTAACACCTGCAATATCTGCAACTTCTCGTTGCGTACGTTTTTCGTTGTTAATCAAAGCTGCTACGTATAACGAAGCTGCAGCAATACCTGTCGGTCCACGACCTGAAGTAAGTTCAGATGCTTGCGCCATCTCCAAAATCTCAACAGCTTTACTTTGCGTTTCAGCAGTAAGTTTTAAGGCAGATGCAAACCTCGGGATATAATCAACCGGGTTTGAAGGCAAGATTCTAATACCAAGTTCACGTGTAACAAACCTGTAAGTCCTACCAATCTCTTTCTTGTCGATACCTGAAGCTTCACTAAGCTCATCTAAGGTACGAGGAACTTCATGTCTACGGCAAGCAGCATACAAAGCACCAGCAACAACTGATTCCATGCTACGGCCCCTAACCAATCCACGCTGTACAGCCATAGTATAAATCCGTGCAGACTCTTCCTCAACAGATTTTGGTAACTTCAAATAACTAGCAACTCGTTTCAACTCAGCTAATGCTAACTTCAAGTTACGTTCAATAGCTGTAGAAATTCTGTACTGCCATTTTCTTAACCGGAAAAACTTGTTTTTCTCTTTAGAACCTAATTTATAGATATCCTGTTTCTGACCAACATCAGTACCAAGACCTCGGTCATACTTGGTATAAGTCATCGGAGCACCAGTACGCCTTTTCTTATCACTAGAATCAGAATCAAACTCTCGCCATTCCTGGCTAAAATCAATCATTTTATCTTCAATAACTAAACCACAATTTCGACAAATAACTTCGCCTTTCTCTTTTTGAATTATTAAATTTGGATTCCCGCATTCGGGACATTTCTTCAAAGAACCTGCCATTTTTTTTTGCCTCCAGAGGTGTTTATTTTACTTCAAAACAACAATATTTAAATACTAGATTAGAAGTAGTATATAAACCTTTCGGAAGCTTTATATAAAAAACATTATTTTATTAAAACAGCGTTAATCACTCGTTCTTGACCAGGCCTAGAAGTAATCTTAGCCTTCCCTTTATCGGTCTCAATCACAGTACCTTTAGTCAAAATGTTACGCCTAACAAAGTTCCTGTTAGCAGGGTTTTCAAGAACAGTTTTAATTTCTAACTTCTCATATTTTTTAGTATCAGGGTTAAATACGTTAGCAATTTTTTCAGAAAGCAAACGTGATTTTTTGTTTGCACCGCGTACTCTAAGAACTCTAAATATTTTTTCGCCTAGTTTAGTTAATGTAGGTAAGTTACGAACTTCACTAATTCTCTTCTTTCTATATCCCACATATCGTCCACCAGTAACTTTTCTTTTAGATCTTGAATTTGTTAAAGCCATTTTATGTGTCGAAGGAAACAGGATTGGTTTATAAACGTTTTGTTTTTGAAAAATAAACTCAAAAAACCTCTAATACAAAACGAAAACCCTAAAACGTAACATTTAAATATAGACACAATTTCTATCCAACTTATTAAAGAGGTAAATTTGAAAAAATGGAAGCAAGACCACTAGATGCATTGAATGCCGCTCGAGGCAAAAGAGTTATAGTAGAACTAAAAAATAAGACACAGTTAACTGGTATTTTGAAAGCGTTTGATATTCATATCAACACTGTTTTAGATGAAGCAGAAGAAAGAGAAAACAACGAAATCAAAAGAAAGATCGGTACTACTTTTATTCGTGGCGATACAATCATCTTAATTTCTACAGCGTAAAATGACTAAAGGAACACCATCCATGGGTAAGAAGAGTGGAAAAGACGTCCACATCCTTTGCCGTCGATGCGGTAAAGCTAGTTACCACAAAATTCATAGTCGATGTAGTTCGTGCGGTTATGGTTCTACAGCTAAGATGCGTAAATATAATTGGAATAAGAAACTTAATCATTAAAATTCTATTCTATCCACAATTCTGCTACGATTAATTTCGCACCTATTAGGTACTTTATGAAACACTGCTTTAATCTTAGTCTTCCACCTTTCGTCCCGATAAGTTTTCTTAATCAAAGTTGCAGCAAGCTTTTTGTATTCTATAGTAGAATTAGATTTAGGCGAAAACGAAGTTGAAGGTATATGATTTGCTAACGCAGCCAAAATATTAACATCATCAGGCAACATTGCCAAAACTGAAGCTCCTGCACAATGTTCAACTTCTTCAATTGGAACTTCAAATTTTTTATTACGTACTTTGTTAAGAACTATGCCCACAATAGGAGTATTTTTCTTCAAAGCAATTTGGGTCGCATAAATTGTACAACTTAAAGTAGGATAATCCGGTGTTGTCACAACAAGAATTTCATCAGATGCTGTCATTGCAGCCAACAGTTCTTCGTGCATTGATGGGCTTGAGTCAATCAAAATAATATCATAAAACGGTTTTAACGTTTCAAGCTTAGCTGAAAAATTATTCATTTTGTTAATTTTTGTCGGCGGCACCCTTGCAGGTAAAACATGTATACCATCGTATTCGTAAATCGCATCTTGAATCTTAGCTTTACCATTAATCACATCATGAATAGTTACATCAGGCTTAACTATCCCTAAATGAATACCAAGGTTAGGAGCAGAGAAATTTGCATCTACCAAAAGAACTTTCTGACCAAAATCATGAGTCAAGACTGCGCCTAAAGCGACTACTGTTGAAGTCTTACCAACTCCACCTTTAATAGAAATTACACCTATCGTTTTCCCCATTACAAACCTCTACTTTATATATTGTGTTAAAAATATTTAAACTTATCGTTAATATACGTTTAAGTCTAGATAAACTGGTTTTTGCCTTCGGCTTTTCCGTAAATTTTCCGGTTTTTTCTAGTCAAAGTTCTTGAAGCGTAAAAACAGATTTTCTTTATGTATTCAAAAGACTTGTTTTATTTAATTGGAGTAATTTATGGAGATGGACATATTAGGCATGGACCTAAATCAAAAAGTGATCCTTCACTTCATTATGGAATTGCTATAGATATTTCTGATATTAATTTTTTAAGAGAAGAGATTCTTCCTTTATTTCAAAAATTTACTAATACTAAAGCTCAAGTAAAAATAAGAACATTTGAAAATCGAAAAACAAGAGGTTGTTTAGTTGTAAGTTGTAAAAAATTCTATAAACTTTTAACAGAAGAAATACAAACACACAAAGGACCAAAGACAAGAGATATAGATATTTCTCCCGTAATAAAAGCTGCTTCAATGGAATTAAAAAAAGAATTCATTGCTGGATATTTTGATACTGATGGAGGTTTTAGAGGTAAAGTTATTGGTATTACTACTAACAATAAAAAATTTCAAGAATTTTTCTATCAAACTGTAACAGAAACTGGAATTCGTTGTAGTTATGAAAAATGGTTTAACAAAAAATATCAAAAAGACTATTATGGTGTTAGAATAAAAATTGGCAATATCGATAAGTTTTTAAAGACCTATAGATTACGAAACTTTGAGAAGTTAGCTAAAATAAAAGCTAAATTTTCTTAACGCGGGGGTGCCGGAGTGGTCAAACGGGCCAGAAATTAACAATAATTGTTGTTAGTTGGTCATGCTTAGGACCTGGTGGCTTAGTGCCTACGCAGGTTCGAACCCTGTCCCCCGCACCATATTCTCATAATCATTTCAAAGCGAGATAAGAAGCAAATATAATTAATACCCCACCAATTAAAGTAGGAATCGTTAGAACTTCAGAAAAAACTAACCATGCAAAGATTACAGCAAAAAAGATTTCTGTATAACCAATGATTGAAACAGTTGTAGCTTGCATTATTTTCAACCCTTGAAACTGTAAAGCCGGCGCTGCAAACTGATGTATCAGACCTACTATTAACAAACAACCCCAAGCCATAGGCGTGATAGTAAAAATGTTCATAAAAAGGAACGGTGAAAATATTACAAACGTTACCAACATTTGCATGAAAAGGATTTGTTTAAAATTAAAATGTTCAAACGCTTTTTTGTAAAGAATAAACGATATTGCATAAGATATTGCTGAACCAATTGCAAACAAGTTACCTATTGTTTCCATTGAAGAAAACGTAGGTTTACCTAAAATGAAAATCAAACCAATTGTAGCAATTACTATAGCTAAAAACGACTTCCATGTAAACTTTTCTTTCAAAAATATTAAAGATAAAACTAAAACTATTGGTGGCGCTAAATAATGTAAGAACGCTGCATTTGAAATTGTTGTTAAATTGAAAGCAAAAAAGTATAAACTGTTATTTGCTGCACCTAAAATACCGATTAAAACTAAAAACCAAAACTTATCCTTGAATATTCCTTTAAACTCTTTAGCATTAAGCCAAATTAAAAACGCAAACGCTGAAAACAGTGAAACTGCTGACGCAATAATTATACCGTTCTGTCCAGTTAACCTAGTAAATATTCCCATAGAACCGAATATAAAATAAGAGATAAAAACAAAAAGTGGATATTTAAATTTCATTGTAAAAAGTGTTTGTAAATTTCTATTACTCCTTGACCATATTCAGCTTTAGCAACATACCCTTTCTTTTCGTTAACATAATCCTTAACTTTTTCGTCTGAATTCGCAGGACACGCTACAAACTCGGAACGTTCAAACATGTCAATATCGGAATGATACGAATCCCCTATACCTAAGGCTCGTTGTCCGTCGCGATTATAAGAATTCTTGTAAAGATAATCTATACCTTCACCTTTACCAATATCCATTCTAATATCAATAGCAAAATCGCAGGTAACTTTTTTTATTGTATCTTGGGTTAAACCTTGTTTGATTTCATCTGACATTTTAGTGTAAAGAAACTGGAAAACATCTTCAGCATCAATCTTCGGATCAAATTCATAAGTTAACATATAAGCATTATCTTTTCGACGCCAAATTCTGCCTTGACCAAAAACATTTTCTATATTAAAAGTATTTGAACTATCAATAAAACTTTTCAAACTAGTAAATTGACTTTGTAACTCTGGTTTAACTTCTGGTAAAAGAGGAAAAACTTTTCTAGTATTAGGCGAATAAATTACTTGCCCCATCTCTGCAACAGAATCACCGTTTATGTGTAAAGCATTAACAATATCTTGCGACAAATGCCAAGAACGCCCTGTACAGACTGCAAAAGTCGTTTGAGGGTTAGCAAGCATAATCTTTTTCATTTCAGCAAGCTCAATTAAGTGAGGTTGTAAGTTTTGTCTGTCCAAACCGCTAGGCTTTTCAAACTTACCTATACAGCCGTCAATATCGTTCCATACTAGATTTACGTTAACCATGTTATGATTTGGTCACAAAGTCCTTATTTATATAATTTACGAAAAGAATTAAATATCCCTAAACCTATAGATACTATATCTCTCAGATGGTATCGAAAAAGAAAGCTAAGAAAACATTATGGATATTTTCAGTTGCTGCGTTCTTGAACGATGTAGGTTCAGATATGATAATGCCAATATGGCCGTTGTTCGTTACAACTTTTCTTGGCGCAGACTTAACAATTTTAGGTTTGTTGGACGGGTTAGGTAAAGCTTTTGTTTCAATTTCTCAAGCAGTTTCAGGTTATGTTTCTGACAGGATTAGAAAACGTAAAGTTTTTGTCTGGGTAGGTTATCTTTTCGCAGGATTCGCAAGGGGCGGTTACGCTTTGGTAAACACTTGGCCTTGGTTAGTACCATTAAAGATTTTGGATAGAAGCGGTAAAATACGTGACGCACCACGTGACGCTATCATTGCAGACATTAGTAAATATAAGTCTAGAGGGAAATTCTTTGGCATATTAGAAATGATGGATAATTTGGGAGCCATAGTAGGTATTTTAATTTCTATTGCGGTTTTCAGTTTGTTAGGTTTCAAAAAATTATTTTTGTTAGCAGCAATCCCTTCTTTGATAGCAGTAATTTTAATAATATTTTTTATTAAAGAAAAACACGATGGTAAAATCTTTAAAGGATTAAAAATAAAAAACTTAGACTTTAACTTTAAACTATTTTTATTTGTTAGCGGAATATTTGCATTGGCAAACTTTAGTTATTCTTTTTTATTAGTATTTGCAAACCAGTTCGGGATACCAACAACTTTTGTTCCAGTATTTTATTTACTGTATACAGTTGTTGCTACAATAGCAGCAATACCTTTTGGTAAAGCTTTGTTAAAATTAGGAAGAAGATCAACAATAACAATATCTTTTGCCTTATTTGCAGTAATGTGTTTAGGTTTTATTTTGATTAACCAAACATGGATGTTATACATTTTGTTTATTTTGTACGGTTTACATTTAGCTTCATTAAACGTTTCACAAAAAACAATTGTAAGCGAGTTAGCGCCTAAGAAATATCGTGCAAGTTCTTTAGGGTTATACCAAATGGTGATTGGGATTTTGGCGTTGCCTTCGTCGGTAATAGCAGGCGTTTTATGGGAAAAGGTTGCAATGTGGGCACCATTCGCTTTAGCGTTGGGTTTGACGAGCATTGCTATCGTGGTATTATCTTTTGTTAATTTTAAGAACCACGATTCGTAAATTTAACGGATTCTTTGAAAAAATAAAGTAAATTTACAAATAAAAGTTATAAAGCAAAATTTAAATAGTGTCTTTCATTAACAAAAAGGAGATGAAAGAAGTGGATGGAACAGTAACAATACCAACTGAAGAGTATAATGAATTATTAGAAAAAGCTAAACAGTGGGAAGAACATTTTGAAACTGAAGAATTAACTAAAGAAGAATTAAAAGAAATTGAAGAAGCTCGCAAAGGCCCGTTTATGACCAAAGAAGAATTTCTTAAACGCCATCCTGAATTAAAATAAAGGATGTTTTCTGTTATTATTGGTAAAAAGTTTGAATCTAGTTTATCTAAAATTAAAGAGAAAATAATTAGAAAACAAATTTGGAAAAAAATTGATGAATTAGAATTTAGATGTCCTATTGGTAAAAAATTAAAAGATGACTCTAGTTGGTCTATTCATATTAACAAATATAGAGTAATTTATGAATTCAAAGGTAAAAAAATTAAAATTTTAAAAATTCTCCCTAGAAAAAAAGATTATAGAGATTTATAACTTCTGTAAAGTTTTCAAATTTTCAATTCTCTTCTTAGCAGGTATAGAACTACGAAAATAATTCCAAAAAACTTTTCTCATCCAATCAACCCAATGTTCATCAAAGATTTCGTAAAAGATATAAGTTTTTTTTCCACAAGTTTTCCCTCTTAAAGAAGGATCATTAATTTCTTTAAACTTAACAAACTTATTATCGACAATGAAAGCACGTAAAGGCTGCATACAATGCCTAACTTCAACACGATCTTTACAAATACGATCGTTAATAGAATTCATTTTAACAATATTTTCCTGACTGTTAAGATCAACATTAGCAAGAAATTTAATACTAACATTTTTTTCAGCTAATTCTTCAAAAACTTCAATTAACGGTTTATTATTTTGTATAAGATTAGACCAAGAAATATTTCCGGAAAAAATTAAAATTTCTAGTTCAGCTGAACGTAAAGAACCGATTAAATCTTGCTTAACATTAATTAACTCTTCTTCTTGATTTTCAAAAAAAGAATTACGTTGAGTTTCGTCAACATGTTGATAAATATCGAAAGGCGAAAAATCAAACTTATCTTTACCTATTTCTAACTGTTTAAACAACCGTTCTTGAGCAGAAGTATGCGGAATTTTATCCAAATTGCTCCAATACACAAAGGTGTAACAGATTGTACAATAACGGGAATAGCTTACGTTGCAAAAACAAAAAAAGAAATTGCAAACTTACCAGAACACCAGATCTTAGTAACACAGTATGCAACACCAGATTTAGTAGAATATTTTCAAAGAGCAAAAGCAATCGCAACCGACCATGGCGGAGCCACTTCCCATGCTGCTAACATTGCAAGACAACGAGGGTATGTGGTAGCACTGGGCCTTGGAGAAGCTACTAAACTTATACAAACAGGTGACGAGATTACTATAGAAATCAAAAATGGTTTAAGTAGAGTTATTTTAAAAGGGACTTAATTCCCTTTATAAACAATCTGCATAAAATATATAAAACGAATCTTTACTCTTATTAATTATGACTGACCATATTGCTTTAGTTTATGATTTAGACCATACTTTAACCACAGCTTACCAGCAGACAGCTTTGTTTCAAGATCATCTTGTAAATTTACAACAAGAATATGGAAAGAGAAGAATAACTAAACCTGACGATTACTGGAAACTTGTTTCTAAAAGAGTTGATTTAGGCATTGGTTATATGGAACAAATCTTGAACGATATTCAAAATAATATTTTCGCAGGCATAACTAATGAAGTTTTAGAAAAAGAATATGGTCCACGTCTAGAATTAGCACCAGGTTTGCCAGATTTTTTTGAACGTATTAACGAATTTTGTAAACAAGAAGGAATTAAGGTAGACCACCATATTGTCAGTGTAGGACTTAAACCAATTATTCAAGGAAGCAAACTTGCACCTTACATGAAATCTATCCATGCGAGCGAATTTGAAGAAGATAAAGAAGGAAACATTACAGGGTTCAAACATGTTTTAGGTCCAACAAAAAAACCTAATGTTGTTAAAGACATTTGTCGAGGTAAAGGAAGCGATTTTAAACCTTTTCACGAATACGATATTTTTCACCGAGACATACTTGCTTTCGGTGACGGTCAATCCGATATTGAAATGTTTACATATCTTAAGTCACGAGGTGCGACTTGCTTTGGTGTTTATCCAATAGGATCTTCTGAATCTTATGCAAAAGCACATGGAAACTTAGGAAGATGTATTAACATTTTAGTTCCAAGAGATTATAGGGAAAAAAGTGACCTTGAACGTTTTGTAAAAAAAGCAATCTTACAAAAAAGAGACAGAGAATGTATTGATATTAATCCAAATATGATGCACAGGTACAGATATGGAAAAGTTTTCCCTTCAGAAGCACAATTGATTGAAAACCATTTACGAACAAATTGCCCTGAATGTAAAATCGAAGAAGAGCTCTTAGCAGTCCCACCAAGGTATACAGATAAAGAAGATCCATTGTATCACGTTAAACGTAACGGTTTCTCTTAGCTTAAAAAATAATTCTACAATAACTTCTGTTTTTTAACATAAAGAACATAAAATGTTCTAAACAATCCTAACAGTATTACAAAGATTAATACAAAAATAATACCTAGCACTATACCAACTATAGACTGTCCCACTAAAGAAACTAATAAACTAAAATAAAAAAATAAAAATAATAAAGTTAAAAATAAGAACAGTAAAAATAATGGAAACAATTTAAAAAATTTCTTAAAACTTATTTGAACAAGTTTACCAAAATTAGATAAGTCAAGTTTTGTCAAAACAGCATAACTCAAAAACATTACATACAAAACAAAAGCTAACAAGATTAAACCTAAAACTAGTTTAGAAAAAAAGTAAGGGACTTCTTCAAACAATACCGATGTTATCATGTCAAGAACCATTTTCAGTAACAAAGTTAATATTAAAATTCCTGGAAAACTTAAAGCAAAAAACTTATACATGTGCTCAGAGTTGTAAAACTTTGAACTTTTAATTAAGTTAAAACTAAAACCTTGCGAAAGACACCATAAAATAAAAAAACCTATTGGTATTATGATATAAAAAAACACTTGGATTTTAGCAGTGATAGGGTATAACTGTTCTAACAAAGTTGTAAACTGTAACTGTGCCATTGTTGCGTTTTCAACGAAAAGATTTTGTACTGTACTAATCTGGTCTTGAAACAACTGTATCTGGACAAAATACGTTTTTAATTTAAACCTAGAATATAAAACTAGTAAAGAAAGGAAAAAAACAAAGGCTAAATCTAAGACTAAAAACTTCCACCATTTATTAAAATACAATTCAAAGGATTTTTTTATCAAAGATTTCATTTTCAAGCATTAGTACAATAAAATTTCGTAGTCCCTTCAATAAGAGCAAGTTCACAATTTCCAATATCACATATATCATTAGCGCAAGCTTGAGCAAGCATAGTCGAACCACCATAAACAGATTCAAAGATCAAACTATTATAACTATAACAATAATCTAATCCAAAGTCATAACATGAAAAACATCCGGAAGCACCTTGTTCAGTTGTACCTAAAAAACAACCATCAATCGCCACACATTTGTCATAGGATGTCCTTGTCCCATCATTACAATCTTCACAAGAAGAACAATCTATTTCACCTACACCTGTCAATTGTTCAACATCATAAACATTTAAACCAGCATCCTGGCACGAAGCTTCATCACCTTCTTCTAAATAAAAATAATCGCAGCCTAAATTACAAGGATCTTCCTTACAAGTCAACTCAACACTGGAATAAAGCGTCCCTAAATCTGAATAAGTAAAATCAAATACTTTAGTATTATAATCATTACAATAATTAATCTCGCTACAATCGCCACACTCCGGACCAGTTCCCCCTTGATACAAAACACAATCGCCGTAATCCTTCATACATATATCATAAATTGTTGCAATAGAAGTATCTGCTTGCCAGTATTCGTAAAGTGAATTATAATTTTCACAAACTTTTTCTTCACAAACATTATTTAATTCATCCCAAATACATTCTCCAACACCACATGCGTCAAGCCCACATTCTTTCTGTGCAAAAGATTCATCTAAAACATACCATTCTTCATAATCATAAATACCGTCGTAAGCATAAGTTGAATAATCAACACAAACGTCAATAGCGTTACAATCTTTGCAATACGATTTACCACCCTCATCACCTAAAAAACATTGACCTCGGTTATAATAATCTTGATGACACTCGTCAAACGCTTCATTATCTCCTGAAAAACAATCTTTGCCACAATCAGTACAATCGTATTTAGTAACTGAAACACATTCACCACCAAAATCTAAACTAGAATCTTCACGCCACGAACAAGTGCCAAACCCGCACGAATCCATTTCACATTCTTTCTGTGCAAAATATTCACCGTCGTACTTATTATCATACGCATAATTATAAGTTTCACAATCAGTAATAGCATCGCATGAACGACAATAAGCATTATCGTTATCAAAAGGAGATACAATCAAAACACATTCACCATTTTCATAATCACGGCTATGACATAAGTCAAAAGCGTTTTCATTTCCCTTAACACAATCATTACACTCTTCACAACTTAAAGCAGTCTTACAACTACCACCAGCGTTTAAAGTATCATCCTCTTCCCAATAACAAGGACCTTTACTACAACTATCCAATTCACACTCTTTTTTGTAAAAATGTTCATTATCAGTCGCAACACCGTAATAAGTATAATGTGACATAGAATAACTTTCACATGAAGTTATACCTTGTGAATAAGTCCAGCCCCAATTAACAAGACCAAACGTCCAACTATCACCCAAACAACTTTTACATTCAGGTTCGCCATTAGCATCATCGCCAAGGAAACAAGCAGTACCTTCAGTCGTACCGTCGTCAGAAAGGTAAACCGTGTCAAGGTCCGTCGCATAATAACCTACTTGATGACATTTGTCAAATATTGCATTTGCATCTAAAGCAGTGTTAGCATAATCACAAGTTTCATATTGTATTGTAGTAATCTCAGGCACACAGTTATGATTTTCGCAAGTGTAAGCTATACCACCATAATAAGCAACATCCAAATCTTCATAATAAGTACCACAATCAGCAGTCGTGCTACAATAGTCAGGATAAACATCTTCCTCTAAAGTATTTTCAAGATAACAATAACTGTTTTCACCTTCAGAAAGACATTCATAACCACTAGGACAACCTGTCGATGGATAGTCGCAACTTATCCTAGAATCAATAGGGTAACAAGAGTGATACTTACATTCATATTCAATATCTTCATTATTATATACTGTACACTCAGAATCAACATCACACCAAGTTACAGCAACTCCTGTAAGTTCAAACGTTTGACAATAACCTGCAACACAAACATAATCAGTATTATCAGAACAAAGATTCTTTTCGTCGCATTCAATCAAACAAACTCCGCTTAAACAATCAGAACCGTCCACACACGTGTTGCCATAGTCACATTTAGGGAACTGTGTTTGTGCATTAGCGTTAACATCTTTAGTAGGATTATAATCATAACATAAACCACTAATACAAATTTGGTTGGCAGGATCAGGACAAGGATTAGCATCGTCACAATCAGCAAAACAATAACCATCTAAACATTCGCCACCAAGACAATATCCATCATCACATCTTGGTACAGTTATCGAACCAAGCTCTTCAGTAAAACTACCAATATCATCAGTCTTCAAACAATAATCAGATTTGATACATTCGTAGTCAATGGTAGGACAATCTTCATCTTTATCACACTCAAGCCAACAATCATCACCGTAACAAAGAGCATCTTGTTTTACACAACAAAGTTCAGGGTCAGAATTACATAACTTGGGCGAACACGAAGCAGAAACATCACACGAACTATAATATTCCCAAATACCATTTTGACATTTGCCAACAGTAAGAGACACACCAGTAAGAGACACACCATAATAATCACTAATAATATCTAAGCACGCATAATCTTGATTATCATCAGAACAATCGCTGCCATATTCAAAATATCCTACATCAACTTGAACAACTTCTTCTTCGACAACAGTTGTAGTAGTTGTAGTAATATCATCTGCAGCTTCAAGCGCAGCTTCTTCTACGTCAGACAAAGGTTCTAAACCTTCATCTTCACCCATCAGAGTTTGCGTATCAGTTGTCTTCATACCACCCATTGTTTTGAACAACTGTCCGATTTTGTAAAGAGACTGCAATTCTACATCTGGAGATAAAGTACGCTCATACAAATCATTAAAGGCATTAACCAACTCCACCATTTCATTCATTGTTGTAGCTGTTCCAACTGCTTCTTCAAGAGTATCTAACATGTTCACGCTATCGTCTAAATCTAAAAGATCGTCAATGCCTAATTCATCTTTAATTTCTTCAATGCCAATAGCTTCAAGTTCAGTTGAAACAGTTTCGTACCTTTGAGTATCCTGAATAGTAATTGTTCTTGAATCAAGCCAACATCCGCCTAAGCTACGACCTTCACTATCCTCACCACAAGTTCCAACATACAACCAGTCGTTAGGGTTAGTACCTGACCCTGGATTATTAACTGCACATATTCTAATTAAACCAGTTGTTAACATGTCAACATCATAAGGAGTAGTAAAACTTAACAAACTCGGGCTTGTGCGCGGAGCGCTAGGAACACAATCAGATTCTGAATCAATTTCGCGGCTTAACTCGTCTTGCACTAACAAGTCGTTCAAGTAATCTAAACTGAACGCAGTGCTAACCGAACCAAAACCACAATGTTCAACACCGTTTATCCTGACACAAATTTCATCATAACCTTCAGTCGTTGCACAATCAACAGTATAATCTGCCATCTCGCCTTTCGCAATTGTCGACGAACGTTTACCACAAGTTTCAGTCACGTAGTAAGGCCATAAAGTTCCAGTAGAACTTTTCAGGTAAACACTATACGTAGCATCTTCATCTTCGCCAGCATAAATATGATAATAAGATTGGTACGCTTCTTGTTGTTGAGTTTCAGCATAAGGTTTTACAGTTAAAAGAGCTGTGAACTGTGGCGGACTTTCAGGCTCAGTCAACTGCGTAAACAAGTCACCGAACTCAGGCATCTTACCAAAAATCGCTTGCTTACAAATCAAAGCACCTATCTCTTCAGTTGACCTTCCTTGGAAAGCTGAAAACGCTGTCTGAGCATAATCTTGTGTAAAATATTCAATCGAGTTAGCAGCATTTTCAAAACTTGTCTGGAAAGTTAAATATTCGCCACCGCCTTCCTGTTGACCAAACACTTTTTCTGATAACAGTTCTAGGATACCACCGTTAGCGTTAAAAATATTTATCAGTTCCCTAGCAATCATTTCACAAACGAAAACTGACCTAATCTTATCACAAATTCCGACAGACGTACCTTCAAACTTAGCAGCTTCAAGACATTCAACATACCCTTCCATGAAAGACTGTATGTTTTGTAAACCTGCCAATACGCCAGTAAGACATACAGGCACCATATCTCCACTGCCCCAAGGTAAAACTATCGAACCAATCAAACCTGTTTCAACTACGTTATTCACGTTCCATCTTCCACCTAAGTTAAACCGAGAAGTAGGACACATTACAGGATCACATACATTAAACATAAGTTTACAATCGCCAGGGTTCATTACATCGTAACATGTCATTGACGCGCCAGGATCAATTGATTTTGCTTTACCTGAACTAATCACAAAACTTGTACCTTCAATTGAAACAATTTCACCATCACTTTTACCTTCCATTTTTCTTATCGCTCGTTCAACTGACGACCTTAACCGATTATACGTGCTATGTTCTAACTCTAACTGGCTACTATGCATAATTAAAACATCATCACCTGTACACAACCGACCGTCAGCGCCAACGTTCCACAATTCTAAAGTGTCAGGCGACCCGTCTTTATAGAAATCTAAGATTTTCACAAACTCGCCATTATTAGTTGGCACACAATATGGTTTATCATCACCATAACGCTCAATAGGAGGTATACCTGCATAATCAGTACGCGTTGTAAAACTTGAAAACGCTGTAACTTGCGCAACATAAAGCTTGTTAGTATCTTTATCAATGTAAACTTCGCCTTGCTCAGTCGCAACAACTGCAGTCAAATCATTTTCATAACTAGAAGCAATACGATCCATATCCTTAGATATTTCTTCAAGCTCAGCACCAGTAGCAGTTTTATTTTTATTTTCAAGATAAGTCTGATATTCTTCAACATCTAAAGGCGTTAAAACTAAAACTCCTGATAAAGTGTCAGCATAAATATTATTATCACTTTCTTTTTTGTAAACTGAAGTTAAAACATCAACAGTATCACTATTAATATACCTGAACTCAGACGGTGTAACTTCAGGTTCAGTTAACGCTTGATTATACAAGTTAGTAAAAATTCGATTTTGTTCGTCTTCATGTTCACTAAAATAATTTTTCCATTCTTTTGATTTAGTTGCATTAACAGCAGTGTTACAAGCGTCTTGCTTTTCCTTATTAGATAACGTAAAACCTGCAAGGTTAGTATTGGTTTCAGCTTGAAGATTATATTCTTGCGTGCCTGATAACGAATTATAACTTCTAGTTTTTGACATACCTGTCCAGTAAGCATGATTACGCAAAGCTTCCAAGTCATGGAACTCACTCGCACCTAAATACTCAACACACGTGTTCATGTCATCATAACCAGTTGTAAGATTCTTGTACCATTCTTGCGACAAATAATTATCGTCAGTAAACTGGTTGTTCACATCTGATACAACAGTTTTCGTGTCAGCTATCTGTTGTGTTATCTCGGACGAATGTGTAGCAATACAATCATCAAACGTTTGATGTAATTTACCTGAACCAGAGTTAGCTTGACAGTAAGCATACCATCCACTTTGACCATCCTGGCCACGCATTACAAAACTTCTAGCTTGCGAAGTTGAAAATCCAGATAAGAATGAATTTTTCACTGTTAAGAAACCAAACGTTGCAAGGCAAACAGTTTTCCAAGTCTTAACCAATTTTTCTAAAGTATCAATAGTATTTTGCAACTTCTCAATTTGCTGCTGAGTTTTATTTATTTTTTGATCAATATTTTTCGGTGTTAAATTAAACGCAGCTTTGTCGACAGTAATATGCATTGAAAAGTTTGACCTGCTAATCAATTCACGACCAGTACCAGGTATGATTGAAACATGCGCACGTTTATACAACTCAACATCATCAACGCGTACATTATAACCGTCAACAGATTCAGTATCACTTAAACTAATTGTTTTTGTTGAAAACGTTGGACTTACTGGTTGTTTATCAAGATAATTTTTCTGAAACGTTACAGAGTTAGAATTGATTGACTGTATAATCCACTGATATTCATAAGTTTCATCACCGTCAGACTCAGTTCGTGTAAAAGGCAAGGCTTGCCCAGTTTGATAATCGTTAGTTGACCCTTGCACATTCAAGGTAGCTTTAGGCATTAAATAAGAAGGCGTTTCAGCAACGTTCAACAATTTTACTGTAAGATACTTACCATTATCATCAAGTTCAGCAATACCATACTCTAAATTTTGTTTAATTGCATTTTGTAACTCACTCATCCAATCATACAAAGCGCCAAGGTCAGGAATATTATTGTTAGCAACACCACGTTCAAGATATTCTAACTCATACTGTCGAGCACCATCAATATCTAAATTACCTAACTCTTTGTACACTTTAGCAATTTCTATTGCAGCCAAATCAGAATATAAGTAACCATTATCATCAGTTTTTGACGAATAAAAATCCATAACATTTTTGAAATATTCTTTCGAAGTGCAAAAACGTTTAGCTTGTTCAACAGCTTCTACGTCTGCAGAAGTTAAACCAGCTGAAGGTATAACCATACTACCATAAACTTCACAAGGATCGTCGCTTACTGCACGAATAATCTTAACAGTAACTTCGTTACCGCTTTGAGTTAAATCATACTGGAAACCTGCTGGCAAAATCTCTAACATAACATCAGCAAGAGTATCATTTTCTTGAACTGTATAAGTCCGTGTCCAGCCTGACGACCCTGTTTGCGCCACAACAGTTGCAGCAGTTTCAAACCTGTCAATTAAAGTGCTAACATCTCCACTGCCCCACAGGTTCTCAAGCTTAGCAACATCATAACCAGATTCTAAAGCTGCAACAATATTTTCGATCACAGGCAAATACTCAGAACCTTGATCTTCAATCTTTTCAACAAGATCTTCTGCAAAGTCAGGAACATAATCTGCTAAAACAGATTTCTTTTCTTCAACATCAATTATCTGCGACAAGTCAAAGTTAACAGTCATAGTTTTCAAACCTTTTTCAAAAGTCAAAGTTGAAAACTGCGTTTCAAGATCAGTAATATAAAACGAACTTAATTTAGTAGAAGAAGATTTTGAATAGTCAATATCTTTACCTTCTTCCTGTTCACCGCGCATATAAGTTGAAATAGTTTTTTTACCACGAGAACTTTTCAAAACAACTTGATACTCAGTATCGCCACCAGAAATTACAGGGTCGATTACACTAATGGAATATACTGTCCATATTGAACCCGGATACAGACTATCACCTTCGGACAACCTTTTTTTGTAAACAACACCATCAACATCAATTTCTAAATTAACTTCAACATTTTGCGGATCAGTTATACTGTTAAGTTTAATTCTAAACGATTCTTCAATGATACCTTCGGTTTCTTGCAAGTTAAAATAACCTGAAGACTCCTCACCCACTTTTAAGGTAACATCAGCAATTGGACGAGGCGAACCAGTGAAAGGATAAGTAATATCATCGCCTGAATAAATCGTGAACGATGCAGATGTATCACTTACATCAGAAGCTCTTATTGCGCCACGATAACCAAAAAACCACGAAACTTCTGAAGTATCCATTACAGTTGTCGCACCAGCACCACCAACAGCGCCAAGGACAGCGTTGCTTAACCATTTATCTTCATCAGGCTCTTCAGCCAAAGACAAGTCCTGCTGTGCTAAACTATACAACCGTTCAGCATCTTCAAAATATACAACCGCAGAAAAATTTAAGTTAAAAGAATCAGGCACGTCAGCTTCGACAGGTATTTGTTTCAACCGCATCCAAACATGACCCATGTTATCTAAAGAATAATCTCTTGGAGCTCTAAACTTAGGACCAGACTTAATTAAATCTGAAGTACCTGCATCTAAAGGCAAGACAACCATTTTCTTAACATTAATACCACCATAAAAAGGTTCAACTTCTGCAGGCGTACGCGTTAACGCACCTAAAGTCGTACCAATTAAATATCCGTAAACATCAACATCATTATCTTCAATTAAATTTGCAGTAAGCATCAACGGCTCATAAGATTTCAAATTTACAATAACAGTTTCACCGGTTTCAGCTTCTTCAAAATCTCCACTAGCTTCTTCGATTGCCAGGTCAGGTGTTAAAGCTTCAGCAATTTGTTCAGGCGTACTAGTTTCTAAGGCTGACACAACCGGCAACATAATTACAAGAATCATACAAAACATAGCAGTGAAAATTTTCTTCATGTTAGTTCAGGATAAGTTATACCTGTCCCCTCCTCAAGTTTACTATAAACATCTGAAAGCTCGTCGTACGTACTAGGCGTACCATAACTGTTAACATAAAAAGTTATGGTGGATGCAGACGACAGTTCATCTCGACCCAAGGTCCATAAGTATTCTCCCCCGCCACTTACTAAAGAATCAAGAGTCATTGACGGTATTTCCACAGTGGTACATTCTTCATCAGTTCCAAAAAACGAAAACAAACTTTTCACAGGGTTAGTAACACAATGTTCAACTTCTTGTTCTTCAATAACAAAATCAAAAACTGCGTCAGTTACAATGTAAGCATTAATATCATAATCGCCAGAGATTAAGGTTATGGTATTAAACCCCTCCATAGGATACGCTACTGAAGTTGAATAATCTAACTCTTCATTGTTTAACTGAATACTAATTGACTCACTACTTAAAGGATCTCTTATAGAACCAGACTCGTCAACAACTTTTACTTTAACGTTAAATTCATAATACCTTTCTAAAATAACATAAGCTTCATCTTCATCAATACTAGAAAACTGCGTTTTACCAGGATGCAAACCTTCTTTTTCAGCTAAGATAAAACCGTTGTAACATGCCGGGAAATCAGCAGTGATACCAACACCTGTAGCAGTGCTAGAAGTTTCACCAATTTCGCAAACTTGCGTAATACATTTGTACGATACAGTCGCATCGTTAACAGTTTCTAACAAACCATCTTCTCTTGGCGCAACTACGTAAACAGTTGCGGGCCAGAATGCGTTTTCGCATATAGGCGTTTCAGGATCAACCACATCTAACAAACCAAGTTCGTTTTCTCGAGGCTGGTTATTATCTATGATAACCATATACGCAAACTGAAAAACGTAATCAGACGTTTCATCATATAAGGAAATTAATACAGGATATTTAATATCATAAACAAAATTATAAGTGTTAAGACAGAAAAACGCTTTAAGATATGAAGGACCTTCACCGCCAGGCATTTCAGGTATGACAGGTTCTGATAACATCAAGTCACCTTCCGAAGGAAACACGTCTAAGTATAAAGGCCACGATGTAAAATATTCTAAGTTAGCTTTCACGTTATACCTGTTATAATCTAAAACGTCCCATTCATAATATACACTGTCAGAGTCAGACATATCATAATCAGTTCCTACTAGTTTCACTTGTGCAACGTTCGCATCTAAATAATTTTTTAAATCTTCTTTAACACCAGTCTTGCTCCACGTATCAACTTCGCACGAAACTTCTAAGTCTGATAAAGGCAGTTCTTCATTGATTGCGAAAAGGTCGATGGTACGTTCTTCAAGGAAAAACTCATTATCACTATTTGCGATAATCTCAGCAGCCAAATCATGCAAGTCACCTAACGGAACATTCATTGAATAAAAAAACGTGTCAAAGTTATATCTGAAAGAATCTAAGGTTACTCTTAACGGATATTCGATTGTAAACAAAACTTGATCATCTTGAATATCAACTTCAGTTTCTATAGGACCAGCTGTCATGTTATAAGTTTCAAACATATCAAAATCATTGGTACACTTTCCTAAGTTTTGGTTTAAGTAATAAACTAAATGCTCTTGCATTTCTTCAATTGTAGGCGCTGCAGACTTTTGTACACCGTTAGCTGTTTCATAAAACCAATACGCTACATTATAATCCCCACCTTCAAAAACTTCTAAGTAATTAGAAAACATGTTCGCATCAGTTTGCGGAATAGTATCACTCGGTATTAAAATATAACCGCCCTGCGATCCTAAAAGTTCTAAAGCGTTTTGGGTAGTTTCTTCAATACATGCTAAAATAAAATCATTCGGTTCTTGCACTTCTTCAGGAACAATTAAAGAAGCTTGCCTTTGCCGTTCCCAATCCGAAAGAAAAAGAACATCTTTATACACAACTACAAAAACTGCGAAGATAAGAATAATTAATCCTAATATGACTAATAAAGTCACCTGCCCTCTTTTTTTCATATATTGACTTATAGCGTATATAGGTTTAAAAATCTTTTGTTATATATAGAAGAAACTTGGTTTTTGCCTTCGGCTGGAATGGGCCCGCCCGGACTCGAACCGGGGATTCTCACCAAGTCAAGGTGATGTCATAGCCACTAGACCACGGGCCCTTTTAATAAAAAAGAATTAGTTTGATTATAAAAAAGTTTCTAAAAAGAAATAAAAAAAATCATTTTTTCTTTTTCAAGACTAGCGGTATAACAACTGCTGCTGCAACAATTGCAATTCCAAGACCTATTACAACCCACCACCACCAAGCCATGCCTGCTTCAATGATAGGTTCTTCTGCTATTAACTCTGGCTCAGTTTCTGCTTCAGGTTCAGTTGTTGGTGCTGCTGCAACTTTCGCTACAATTGCAAAGTATGACAATGCGTCAGACGTTGCTTCAAAGTACACATCGTCGTCATCTTGGTAAAGCTTCTTGGTTTTTAATTCATTCCAAACACCATTATCATACCTGTACAATATAATGTCTGAAGACTTATGATTATTGTCAGCTAACCATTCCCTTGTAACATGGAACGTTACTTTAGCCTCATCAATTTCACTATCTTCCAAACCAGTTTTTGTAACAGTTATGTAATAATACAAGTCACCCGGTGCATCTTTATTAACATCAGATTGCCTTTCAATTTCTTTGGTAACTGAAACTCTTACATTTTCAACATCAGTGTTCGTTGTTAACGAGATACCTGAAACAATCAAAGCTTTGTCGGTAAACGTTACTACTGCTGATTCCCCTGCAATAATCCTACTTAACGTTGTTGCTGAACTTACAACAACATCAACACCGTTACCACCTGTTGAACTTGTACTTGATGAACCTGCTGCAGCTGCTGTCGTAACATAACTGTAAGTTGTACTGTTACTGGTTGTCATAATATTATTTTCTGTATCGTTACATCTTACGTACCATGTACCAGCTATTTCTCCAGTGAACACTTGCGAATAGCTATGGTTCAATCCATTACCCAAGAACCTTGTCATCGACGCTATAGCCACATCTGTTGTTGACCAGAAACAAGTTGCTGTTTCATCCGTCTTAACTAACAAAGTCCAGTTAGCTGTATTACTTGCATCTGCTGTAGCTGAAATTTCAACAATTCTCGGATAAGCTGTATCATCCATTTGCCTTGCTAATACGTCCCCATCGAAACCAGTTACTTTAAAGAACTGTTGGTTATTAAAAATATGGCTAGAACAGTTATACTTATGTGCAGTAAACTGACTTGACCCTACATTTTCCCCTGGACAACGCAAGTACAACTCATCACTCGCTGTACAATTACTACTAAAGTTATATGGCGACTCATAACTACCATCTTTCAGACAAATACCTGCAACATTTTTATTATTACTATAATTAGTACTGTTATAGATATAAATTGTTGTTGCATTTGCTTCAGGATATAAGCCATAAGTCCAAACCATACCATAAGAGGTTCTGTTGTGCCAATAAATTGATACATTCCTTAAATCAATTTCTTTAGTTGGCCCAAACGTATAATTAAACTCGATAATGTATGCGCTATGGTTATATGTTCCTGACCCGTTTGCTACATCTGAAGCTAGTGAAACATTCGAACCATTATAAAACCTTACAATGCTTGCTGCACCAGTCAGACTTGTAACATTCACACTCGAAATATTCCAATCTACACTCATGTTTAATTTTACATTAGTAGCAACATTAGTTATGTTACCTGTAAGGAAGTCAGACGTATCCATTACACCATCATTATCATCGTCCGGATCAATTGCATCTAAAGTACCATTTTCATCACAATCCTCTTTTACTTTAAAATAATAATAGACTGCCTGAGCTAATGCATTAGATGCGTTATCTGTCATTCCTGTTAATAATAATGTATAAGTCACACCTGGGACTAAATTTCTGTAAGGGTTCATCTCAAGAAACCCTGTTGTATTAGCTGAGATATAATCAATAATACTACCATTATTAGCAATCTCACTAGCATTAGATACGTTATAGTAGAAATGACCATCTAACCTTGTCGCCCCAGTAACATTTGTATCAAATAATCTTACAGTCGCAGTATTAAAAGAGTTAATATCCATTGTTTCTGAAAAATTCATAGAAATATTCATCTTATACGAAACATTAACTGAAAGATTTCCAAAGTTAGCAGTTCTGTTAATGAAACTTACAAAGTTGGGTGCAACATCATCTATTATGAAAGATTGACCTACATAATTTACTACATAGCCCATATAATCAGATGCGTTAACATCAACTGTATACGCAGAAGAAACATTTGCTAATGTGATTGTTCCGGTATAGTTATTGTCATCTACCCTTGTTAATAAAGTTCCTTCTGCTGTTACGTTATGGATACCAGTTCCACTATCATTAACATTTACATAAATTGTAACTTGAGTTACATTTTGTACATAATAGTCACTTAGTAAAACTTCATTAACTGCTGGAGCCATAGTATCAACAGTGAACGTATAATTTGTTGCATATGTACTGTTAGAAGTTGTCGCTTTTGTTGTATTAATATCTATGTCAGCTGCTAAACAGTTCCAAATATATGTACCATCAGCCATATTACTAATATTTGTTTCAAAAGTTATAGCGTCAACACCATAAGGATCATCAGCCACTAATGACTCAGTAAAATTTCCTCCCCATGATGTACCACGGGTAGCATTAGACATAAAAGTAAGACTATAAAGTCCTGATGCGTCCGATGCACTACAATTAAAAGTAAGATAATTGTTTGTAGTGTTAGTAAAGTTATAACCATTCACTGGAGAATTTAATGTCACAACAGGTGCAGCAGAGTTTCTTCCAAATTTTACCCTTCTAAAAGATTGCGACCCATTTGCATTACCTAACGAATCATTTGCATAGAACCAAATAGACAAGTTCGTACTTTCGTTATTCACTGCAGGGAAAAGTGTGTTAACGTCACAAGGTACTGAAATGTTATTGGACCAATTTATTCCATCAGTATACCTATACCAACAAGACATACTAACATTAGATGTTCGAGCATCACTAGCACGTATCTGGAAATTTTGGTTATTGTTATTCGTATAAAGGGTGTTATTAGCAGGAAGCGTAACAGTAATGTTTGGGGAAGTATAATCTACGCTTATTGTATAAATTGAGGAGTTTACATAGTTAGAACCTGCGGTTACATTTGTTTTGTTGGCAGCAGCACACATCCAAGTAAAGTTGCCTTCAGGCAAAGATGCATTAAAGATAAATCCAGTGCTACTTACAACTGCAGTACTGTTTGATACATTAACCATAAAAGTTCCGTTAAAATTGTGCCAGAAGGTTAAGTTAACAATACCGTCAGTAGCAGTTACACCAGCCCATGTTACATTACATGTAAAATTCTGACCACTTCCATTTAAGCCACTAATATAAATGTTATTTCCTGGTGAAATCACATCAACTGATTGTACACCCTGCGTCTGATACTCTGCTATTACATAAACTGCACCTAGTACAATTAATAATACAAACAGAAATAATATTCCTCTTTTTATTCCCCTTTTATTCACTTAAAACACCTCTTGATTATTAATAAAGATTAGTAATCTATGTTTTCGATGATTTTTAAGTATTTAAATGTTTTGACAATTTAAGAGAAAAAATTAATTTTGATTTTTGGCTTTGCCTTTAAATAAAATATATTCTGTAAAATATAAATTAGTTTGTTTCAGTTTGTTTCAAAAAGGTTAGAAAGCCTCAGGAGGGAGTCGAACCCCCGACCTGCAGATTACAAGTCTGCTGCTCTACCACTGAGCCACTGAGGCATATAGCAATGTCAACAATTCAATAATTTAAAAAGGTTTCTAATTAAAAAATTTAAATAAAAATATAAGAATTCTAAACTCGTATTAATGCACGAATCTCAGCAATAGATACAGGATAAACTTTTTTCAAAGCACCTTTCATCTCACGCTGAATTTCTCCAGCATTCAAAGCCGAAACAAATTGCGTAAAAGTTTTATCTTTAGCATATTTTGCAATAAACTCTTGAGCACCTTTACGAAGATCAGTCAACACACCATTAGTAGTATGAGACTTGGTAAACAATACAGGTTTTACTCTAATCTTAACTTCATCTTTAGTAACTGTTACAAAAGAATCATCAATTTTTTCCTTAGACCGTTTAGCTAGACGTTTCACATAAGACAAGTTCATATCATAAGCAACAAGTTCTGTTTCAGCCTTATCACCTTTAACATCTTTAATTCTAAACTTAACAATAATGTTTTGCTTTTTCATATTACGCGTAACCGTCATAAGGTTCATTTTTACAATACGATTTTTTAAAGAATCAGCATCAGCAGCCATACTTTCACCTACAACTACAGAGTTATATTCTACCGGAGCTAAAACTGTAAACCATTTTTTCTTATGTTTCGGTTTTATAACAGGTTTTTTCTTAGGCTTACTAGCTGCCTTCTTCGCCTGCTTAGCTTGTTTTTTTAATAACTTTTTTTGTTTAGATGCCATTTTTATTCAATCAACAGTTTAGCTTTTTTCTCATCGTATTTCCAGTCTTGAGGTAAGATTTTTTTCTTAATATAATATTTAGCTAACCTACGAATTTTAGAGAAAGTTAACTGTGCCCCTCTTTTAGAAACTTTATCGTGTTTGTTAGCTCCATAATGTTTGATTAAAGCAATATGTTTTTTAATCAAAGCAGTAAGATCTTCAGGTAATTTAGGATTTAATTTGTTTTGTTTTAAGATTTCAGAAATCTTTTTATTGGTAACAGTTTTAACGTCAGGCACACCATAAGTGTCTCTCAAGATTAAACCGATTTTACTGGCAGTAATTTCAGTTTTAGCTAACTTGACTATTAACTGTTCAATCTCTTTAGGTGTATATGTTAACCAAGAAGGTTTAACTTTTTTAATTGGCTTAGTACTAGAAGATTTTCCTCGCCGTCTTGAATACATTCGTGCCATTTTTATATCTCAGCATGTGAAAGTCCGTTTGAACAATCTACATCCGTTAGCGATTAATGAATTAAGAGGTCTTTATAAAAGTTTCGGGTTTTGCCTGCGGCTGAAAAGACTTATAAATAAGCGTTTCATACCGCATTTCATGGTAAAATGGCCGTTTTTACAGAAATTGGATAAAAAACATTTGTTAATCCCTACTATCATTGTCGTTCTTGAAGGCGTTATTGCGTTAAGTTCTTTACCTGCAGGCTATAAAGCCAATAACAACCCTTATTTCGAGAAACATGTTTGGGCATGGCAACGTAGTGCTTATGTTATTGAAGAAGGGCCAAGGTGGGCAGCTTACCAAACTGAAATTAACCAAGTACCTTTCAAAGATATAGAAAACGCAGCACAATATTCTTACAAAGAGTTACAAACTTTACAAACTACTGATAATATGAATGAAATTTCTGAGATACAAGGCGTTATTACTTTGAATGAAGATAAATTAAAATTTTACCCGTTCGAATGTTCTAACTCTAAACACGCTGAAAATTTAAATGGCTTATATGATTCCCCTGAACAAGCTAAAGATTATTTAAAAAAAAATCAAAAAGAGATAAATAAAATCTTAAACATTGACGGTAACATCCAATTAAAAGAAAATTTAAGTTTGGAAGAAGTTCAAAAAATTATAAATGTTTATGTTTACTTAAGCGACTCTGCATCAAGTTGCACAACTAATGATTATGTACAGTTTTATGCAAACAATAATTTGGACGGAAAAGTTATTGGGAGTTTTCATACACATAATGATGGTAGTAGTCCATCTGATTTTGATTATGATAAAAGTTTAAAACGAAGAGAAATTGTTATTTCTTTTACTCAAGAAGGAAACAGTTTTACTTTATACGATTTAGTTAAAGGCGACGAACAAAACATTACAGTTTTACCTTTTAAAGAGTAGCCAGTTCTTAGAATCTTTCATTCTGATTAAAGCGTAATCACCTTTAAGTTTTTCACCATGAATAGTGATAAGAATTTTATTTTTTTCCCATTCTTCTAAATCATAAGTACCTTTGTCCCAAATTTTTACAGTACCCTTACCATAACCTTCTTCTATTTCACCTTCAAACTTTGCATAAGATTTAGCATGATCAGTTACTTCTACTGCTAAACGTTTCAAACCTTTTTTTCTTGGCGGAGTTTTAGGTACTGCCCAACTTTTCAGAACCATCCCTTTTTCTAATCTTAAATCCCAATGTAAGTTTCTTGCATGATGTTCTTGTATAACATAAATTTTTTTCATTATGGATTATAATAATTTTAGAATTTAAAAAGCTTAACAAAGTTTAAACTAATCCGCTTTAACAATAAAGAAAGAAATAATTAACAAAACAAAAATATAAAAAATAATCAACACAATCAACGACCAATCCGTTACTTGCGTACCATTAATAAAATCTAAATGATTTTTATACTTAAACCCTAAATAATACCACCATTGGTTAGCATGAGTGTAAAGCTGGTAATCACGATTCTCTAAAGAACTTTCCAAATATTTTGCATTAAGTTCTTCCAACGATTTTTCACGCAAATCAATATCATCAAAATCATAACCTTCAGGAGTAATAAAATCTGTATAACCGCAAGACTTTGCTAAATTAATAACTTCTTCATTATATTGATCATAAGGAAAAATAAGAGTCGTTATATCTCTTCCAGTAATTTCATCCAACTCTTGTTTACAAACACAAACTTCGTAATAAAGGTCAGCTTCATTTAACGTAGTAAGATCTTTATGCGTATAACCATGACAAGCCACTATCCAATTTTCTTTAATTAAATATGCATACTTTTCAATAGACTGAGGATAATTTATTCCAACGATCAAAGTATAATTATAGTCTTCATACAAATCACTTACAGCTTTAATGGTTGGATAATATTTATCAACATAAACATAAGGAAAAAAACCATTCTTTCCTGTAACATCATCTATCCTAATTATCACTTCTGATGAAACTAATGGTATTATTAATAATAACAAAAATACAAAAATCAAAACAAATTTTAAGTTACGCATTTTCAAACCTTGTTAAGCAAAGTGCCAAAATAAAACAAACAAAAAAACAAAGGCACCTCCAGCTAATAACAATAAACTATTTTTAATTTCTTCTCTCATTTTTTTAAAACTCCCCTTTTTCAACTATTTTAGTATCAAATATCAAAAAGAACTCTATATAAAATTTATGAAAAAGTAGCCCCGCGCGGATTCGAACCGCGGTCTCCGCCTTTCCCTTGAAAGATATCAATTAAGACATCATCCATCCAAAGGGCGAAATGATTGGCCACTACACTACGGGGCTGTAACAGTAGTCAAAAAGAGAAACAATTGGTATATAAATTTAATGATTCACTAAAAATCCTACTTCAACTTAACAATAAAAAACACTTCGTTAAAAACTTCAAACTCTTCATACTTATAATCTTTAATTATCTGCTTAAACCAACTTAAACGATTCTTGCTAATCTTATTTTTACCACCTAATGTCCGCGTAGGAAAACTCACAACCAACCATTTTACATTAAGGGAATGTACTAATTCTTTAGAAACATTTTTCTTAATTGTTTCAAGAGTATCTAACAACTTAAACATAAAACACACATCAGCTTTAGGAAGCATAGGAATAATTGTCAAGTCTAAAGCAAAAGCTTCACCTTTTATTTTCAACTTACTAAAATATTTGTTTAACAACTTAGCATCATCTTCAGTAAGTTCAGTTGCATAATACTTCAAGTTACGTTTATTCATGTAAGGGTACGAAATAGGATTAAGACCACAACCTAAATCTAAAACAGAATTTACATTACCAGTAACAGAAAAGATTTTCAAATAAATTTCGGAATAGAACGGCAACCTTTCCTTAGTAGATGTATGCAAAGACAAAACTTTATCATGAGTCTCAAGATCAGTAATAGAAGATATTTCATCTACCAGATCATTAGCCTTGTGAAACTTATGCAATTTGAAAGCACCATAAACTTCGCGTAAGATACGACGAGATTCTTTAACAACTTCTTTCTGATGTTTTTTCTTAGAAAGATCCTTATCAAAAGTTTTGACGACAGAATCAACAACAGATTTGACAAACTCGTAATCTAAAGACCGTAACTCTTTTTTCTTTTTTACTTCTTCTACAAGTTCGGTTATCATAATTTTTCTTCAAACTGTTTATTTTTCAAATTACGTACAGAAACTTCTAACCATTTGAAAACGTTACCATGCGGCGAACCTTCAAGCAACATTTCAATTGCACGTTTAGCTAAAGACAAATATTCAATTTCACCAAGGATAGCAATTGTCTTCCCGTAAACAGAAACATGACATTCGGTAAGACGTTCAATCATCTTCCTAGACTTACCTTCAGCACCAATAACTCTACCTTTCAACCTCATTTGAGTTTTCTTTGATTTACCTACAAAATCTTGAATATTAAGAATATCCAAACCATATTCTTCACTAAACAACAACATAGCATTTTCAGGCGAAAACCCTCTACCTATAGCCTGGACAACAATTTTCATTTCAAAAGCAGCAACACTATCTTTGGATTCTAAACCAACATCGCCAGTGTCAGAGTTAACAGAAATTCTTACACCAGACTTTTTTTCTAAAAGATTTTTAATTTCCCCTTTAGTACCGATTAGAACAGCTACACGTTCCTTGGGAATCTTAATTTCTTGTCGACTCATTTTATTACTCGTTCAAACTCTTTTTCAGGGTCTAATATAAAACCTTGTTTCTTAAACCGCATGCAAACGTTCTTAATATCACGTTTTAACAATTCTTTCACGTTCGGATATCTTAAATCAACAGCATGTGACCAGTCTATAATAATAGGCCTTTCCTCGTAATTTATCACGTTAAACGCAGACAGGTCACCATGGACCAACCTTGCTTCTCGATACAACATTTGAACGTCTTTTATAAGCCTTTCGTAAAAGATTTTTGGGTCTTCTGGTGGACATTGACTCATTAAAGGCGCTGGATCATTGTTTTTACCGATAAATTCCATTACAAGAATATTTTTATATACTGCTATAGGCTTAGGTACTTTAATACCCACTTTCCTGCATTTTAACAGATTTCTATACTCTTTCTTCGCCCAAGAGTAAATTATACTAGTTTTGTTTCTCTTTAAACCTGCAAATCTAGGGTCAGGCGACATGTATTCGTACATTTTCTTAAAATTAGCTGACACCCTATAGATTTTTACAGCAACGTAACCATCATCTTTAGTAGCGGAAAAGACATTAGCTTCCTTACCTAGAGAAATCAAACTTTTCAATTCGTCAAAATAATTTTGTGATGATAACTTAAACAAACTTCTAAGAGTACTTTGATCAAATACATTTTCATAAGCCTTAAACTTGTCTAAGCCACCCATAATAATTCAGAATTTAACTTGGTTTAAATACGTTGTGATTAAAGGGAAAGATTAACAGAATAATTTATTATAAAATTCTTCTCGGCCTATTAAATTAAGAGATTCTATTTTCTTTTTCTCACTTTCATAATCATCGTTGTCATGGATAAACCAGCCTATACTCATAAAAACTACCATTTTCAGTATATCGTACAAATGTTCTTTCTCTATTTGAGTTAATTTTCTATGTTTATTATATTCTACAAGAAGTTCTTTTGCCTTGTTAAAAATTAGTTTCTTCTTATGCGGCCAAGCCCAAAAATAAATCATATTTGATATATCATAAAGAAGATAAACATAACTAGCATCATCAAAATCTAAAACAGCAGTCAGTTTATTATTTTTATATAAAAAATTTGAAGGGTGAGTATCACAATGGCAAAGTCCTTTAGGAAGGTTGTTAGGAAGTTTTAATTTCTGTAATTCTATTTTTAACCATCTTAATCTATTTTCAGATTCTGATTTGGATTTAATTTTTCTTGAATTTAATTTTGCATTTTTCCAACAGGAATTAGGATCATAAGTATCACGAACTTTATAATACTCTGGCTTATATCCAATACTAATCTTATGAAGTTTGCCTATTGTTTGAGCAATCAATTTAGCATCTCCTTTTTTTCTATGTACTCCTTCCATTAACTCAAAAAGGGCAAAAGGTTTATTTTTATATTTTCCAAGAAATCTACCGTGTTTGTTTCTTATTGGTGCAGGGCAAGGATAAGAATGTTTTTTTAAATATTGTAAAATGTTTGATTCAAATAAAGCATATTTTTCAGGTCGGTTTTCATAATATCTAAAAACAAATTTTCCTCTTGTAGTTTCAAGCAATAAGTTTGTTTGGACAGCACCCAACTTAAAAGGTTTAAATTTTTTATATTCGCCTAAATCATACTCAGAAAGAATTTTATTAAAATCTTCTTTTGAAAATGTTGTTTTAACTGCCACACTCTTTATTGATATAATTAGATTTAAAAAACTTTCTTTGTCAATAAAATAAAATTCACTTAACTCTTCTTCTATAAAAGTCAGCTAAAAATATATTTTTTGTAAAAGCTCCTGCAGGTATACCAACCAAAACAATAATCATGATTAAAAAGATAATACCTAACAAAATACTTTGCCCTAAAGCCAAAAGATAATCTCCAAAATTATTAAAAACAGATTTTATAATTCTAAATTCAAAAAAAGATTCAATTGTTTGTTTGTTAAAGAAATTTATAGTTAACATTGGAACTATCAATAATTGTAATAATAAATCAACCAAACTCAGCACACCTTCATTTAATCCTAAGACTTCAACAACCAAACCTACAACACTAATAAAAATTGCATATACTATCACAAAAGGTAAAGCTTTCAAAAACATAAAAAAACCTAACTTCAAATCACTCTTAAACTTAAAAATTGGTAATTTCTTAAATTTACCCTTACAAAACTCTTGAACTATCCGAATAGAATATCCACCAATTGCAAACCAACCAATAATCGGCAAAAGAATCCATAAAATATTCAATAAACCTTTAGGTCTGTTAAAAGGATATTTGAAAGCTTTCTTAAAATCTAATTTTGCCATGTATTAATCCAAGTTAACCAAACTTATAAAACTAACTATTAAACAATAATCATCACTAAAGCCAACACAGCTCCAAAAAGAAAACCAGCAAAAACATCAGTAACATAATGCCTTTTCATAACAACCCGAGTAACACCTGTAACAACAACCAATACAATAGATAATATAGTAACATAAAAATTCTGCAAAGAAACCGAACAAAAGATTGCTAACATAATGACACGCATAGAATGTAAAGAAGGAAACGAACTTGCACCCATTTTTTCCAAAAAAGTCACAGCCTTCATCTTCTTAGGACGTTCACGAAAATAAACAGATTTTATTATAACAACAATTACCAAAGACAAAACGTAAGCAATAATTAACTGTGCAGCTAAGATATACATTGAATAAATTAAAGATAAAACAATAACAAAACCGTAAAAAGCTGTACTGCCAAAAGCTGTTAAACCTTCAACCAAATCTTTTATAATCAAATGCATATAATAACACAAGACTTAAACAATTAAAAATGTATCTAAAACTCTTCCATATCTTCAATAACTTCTTTTACCATACCTTTTCTCTTTAGAACAGAAACTTGATTAGGTTTATACTTGTAAACAACATCACCTTTCTCGTCACCGCCCAAATCCCAAGGCTTAATAAGTAAAGTATCACCTTCACGCACCCATAACCGCCTTTTCAACCTGCCAGGTATACGACAAATCCTCATTCTACCATCAAAACATCTTACTCTCATTCTAGAACCACCAAGTCTAGACTCTAAAATCCCAAGAACTTCGTTATCTCTAGGCATCCTAACACGAACAAACTCTGGTTGTGGTTCAAGTGTACCTTTCTGTTTCTTTTTCTTATCAAATTTCCTGGGTGGTGGCATTAGAATAAAGAATTGTGGATAGTTTATAAACATTCGGTTTTAGCTTTCAGCTTAAATGTTTAGGTATTTTTTCGCCAATTACAAGTTGTTCAAACTGTTGATGCTCTCTTATAACATGCGAAAAACCATTTGTATCAATTAAAACTTCTGTTGGTAATAACATAGAATTATAATTAGATTGCATTGACGTACCATATGCACCAACACAACTTATCACAACTAAGTCGTCAGGTTTTGCTAAAGCTAACTCTCTCGGTAACATGTGCCCAATTTCATCACGAGTAAAAACGTCGCCAGATTCACATAAGTTACCCGCAACAACAACGTTAGATTTTTTTCTTTCACCATTAGCAATAACAGCTATCGGATGGTAAGCACCGTAAGCCATAGGACGAACCAAATTGTTAAACCCTGCATTAATCATAAGAAAAGTCATCTCAGACGTATTTTTCAAACCTAAAACTTCTGTAATCAACGAACCTGAATCTGCTAAAAAATATCTTCCTGGTTCAAGCTCAAACTGAACTTTACCATACTCTTTTTTAAATTTCTTCAAACGTTCAAGTAACCGAGGAGCAAACTCGTGCAAGTTAAATTCTTTCTCAGTTAAAGAGTTATATACTGTAGGAAAACCGCCACCGAGGTTAACAAAATCTAAATTTTCAAATCTTTTTGCAATGCATAAACTTTTGTCAACAATGTTTAACCATCTATCAAGATCATTACCAGAACCGGCGTGCGTGTGAACACCTTTAATATTTAAGCTATGTTCCTGGGCAATTTTCTGTAACTCATCAATTTGTGTATGATAAATGCCATGCTTTGAATAAGGTCCAGCAGTTGTACAAGTTAAATGATGACCAGTGCCCATTCCAGGATTAATACGCACAGCAATGTTGGGATTACGAAATTTCATTTTACCATAACGTTCAATATCATCTAACGAACCAAGGTTAACCATAATATTATTATCAAACATATATTCTAACGTATCATGCGAACCATCATCACTTGTGAAAATCATCTCTTCAGGCTGATAACCTGTCTTAAGGCAACGCCAAACTTCGCCCTGAGAAACAGCGTCAATCATAAGACCTTCACTTTTTATTATTTTAAGTATAGCACCAAGAGTGTTAGCTTTACAAGCATAACGTAAATTAATGCCAGGAAGTTCACGTTTAAAATCTTGACACCTTTCACGAATAATATTTTCTTCATAAACAAACAAAGGAGTGCCGTGTACTATTGCTAATTCAGAAACATAATTTAAATTATCTTTAAACAAATCAGACCGTAATTCTCCATAAACTTTACTCGTTACTTTCTTCGTCAACATGTTTTCGGAAAAGAACTGTTGCCCTATATAAATCTTTACTTTTCATATTATCGCGAGTGTGTAAAGTATGAGTTACTTTTACTTCTCCTTTAAACTTCTTAAGCTTTGCAGCAATAGACCGAGCATACCTTTGCGAACTTAAATAAATGTCAACACCGCCCTTAACTTCAAAAATTCTAGAAATAAAAACACTTTTACGTTTCTTAACTTGATTTTGAATAAAACGAAAAACTTCGTCGTCAAAAGGTCTTAACTGTATTACCGCTTCCCAATAATTATTTCCTGAATCATAAACAACTTTCATAAATTAACCTCGACAATCTGCGCATGGGGCACGTCGCCAATATAAATTATATTTTCCTCAGATACAAACCTATGTTTCAACACAAACTTAATAGATTCTTTACCAATAATGTTAATGTTGTGCGCGTCTTGTAAAATATTTAACAACTCTTCCTCACTCTTTTCTTCACCACCGTAAAAACGTTCAGTAATTTGAATTTCCAAATTTTCGTCAGAAATAGTTTTACCAATAAGATCTTTATCACAAACAGCTACAACACCTTGATGAATCTTGACAAGTATCATATTTTCGATTTGATAGGACTTTTTTCACCACAAGCTGTACATTTTAATGTTTTACCACCTTCAATAATCTCAGTGTCAGGTTTACCACACTTAGGACAAATAACAAACTCATGAGCATACTGTTCAATCTTTGAATTAATGAACACAGAACTTAACTTTCTACCTAAGATTAAACGCGGACCATCAATCTTTGTCGGTGTAGCCAATTCATGTTGCAAGTATTTTAACAAATGCTGCGGATCTCTACTCAAATCTGAAGCAATCTGGAAAAAGTTTGTTAGAATCGTACGTATACCTTCAACATGCCCTCTAACTTTAGGTATTTCAAACCGTTTTTCTTCAATAACATTCTTAGGCAACGTTTTCCCTGCACGTTTTAACAGTGTTTCATAATCAGTCATAAAAGGTTAGAAATTTTGTGTTGTTTATAAGCGTTTGGTTCTCTGCGGACCGCCTTTTTTATACACTCTCACCTTACGTTTCAACTTTTTCTCTTTCTTAGATTTTCTTTTATCATAAGAGGGTTCTTCCATTAACAATAATCTAGATTTTAGAACTTAAATGGTTTTTGGCTAACGCCTGTAAGAAAAACTCAAGAAAGAATTTTTATAAAACCGTTCCGTGGACAAAACGCTTCACCTTCGCGAATAAGTTCTTCAATAACTTTTTCAGCTTCAACAACACTAACTCCGGCTTCCTTAATTAACTGTTCAATATCTTTACCTTTAGAATCCTCACAATTTTCTATGATAGTAAATATTTTACCACGAACCAACATTGAAGGCTCGACTGGTTCTTCCTCTTCACTATCCATTTTAACTTGAACAGGTACATGTTCAGCCTTACCATAATCTTGTTCCAATTCTAAACGACGAAACTCATTCCATTTAGTATTACCTAAATACCGTGTAACTTCTGGACGTAAAAAAACTTCATCGTTTTGCACAGTTAACCGCCCAATAACAACGACTGAATCACCAACTTCCATATTCAAAACCATCGCAACATCTTCACCCCAAGCTTTAACACGAATTTGGCCAGAACCGTCGTCCAAAGTCAACGCAACGTAAGAAGAAGCTTCGCTAACATATTTTCCAATAACTAAAGCAATTAAATTTACACGTACAACACGTTTACCTTTAATGTCAAAAAACTTAAACCCTTCCTCATTGGTAACCACATTAGCACTAACCAAATCCCTAATCCAAAACTTGTATGCGGTTTGTCTTTTTATCGGTGTCATATTTTCTGTATGAAATTCGGCTTAGGCTGGAAGATATCTCCCGAACGTTTAAGCTTTTCGATTGCTTCTTCAACTTTATCAGCAGATATACCTTTTTCAGCAGCAAGCCTAATAATTTCTTCAATCTCAATCATTTTTTTACCTTTAGCATCTAAATCAGATATAAGAGTTTTAATCCTAACAATTTTGCTCCGAGTAGCAGCAGTCATCCCGGTATTAATTATGTCAATATCTATTGTACCTGTCTCGGCATCAAAACCTACTTGTTGTAAACAATACATTTGCAAGTTGATAGCTTTCTCCGCATCTTGAAGATCAACAGTTTTCGATAACCGTATACGAGCTGCAGCTTCGGCCATACGTATAATAGCTTCAAGCTGACGAGGAGATATTGGAATACTTTTAATTTCTTCTCTACCTTTACCTTGGTTACGCAATTTTACATAAAACTCTTTTATCTTGACAATAGCTTCTTCCGTCAAAACAGGTTTAACACGTTGACGAACATAAGCAATAAATTTACGCAAAGTAGCAGCAGATACCTCAGGTTCAGAATCTTTATACGACTGATTATCCAAAATCTTACTAGCAATGTTTGTGTCCAAAATTTTGTCTGGAAGGTCACGTAAAACAAAAATCAAATCAAACCTGTTAATCAACGGTAACGGCAAATTAATCTGTTGTGGTATTGAAGTGTACGGGTCAAACCTTCCCATCTTTGGGTTCGCAGCTGCAAGCACTGAAGTTTCCGAACGTAGGGTAGCTTGAATGTTAGCTTTAGCAATAGAAATCCGTTGCTGTTCCATACCTTCATGCAAAGCAGAAGTATCTTCCTCACGCATTTTATCCATTTCATCTAAAACAAGAATACCCCTATCAGCAAGAACTAACGCACCTGCTTCTAAAGCCCATCCTCTCAAAAATTCATCTTTAACAACAGTAGCAGTAATACCAGCACCGGATGCTGACCTTCCTGCAACATACCTAGACTTAGGCGCTGCCGCATGTGTGAAGGTAAGCAATTGCGATTTGCCTGAACCAGGATCACCTACCAACAAAACGTGTAAATCGCCACGTGAAACTGTTCCATCTTTTTTCTTCTTTCTAACTCCACCCATCATTTGTAAAGTGATAGCTTCCTTAATCCTATCATGACCATATATACTTGGCGCGATTGAACCAACAAGCTTTTGATAAAACCCTTCCTGCGCAGCCATTTTTTTAATTTCTATTTCATCCTCAGAATTAATTTCAATTTCAGAAAAATCTTCTTCAATAGGTTCAATATGATTACTATCCATTTTCAAATCATATCTGGTAGAAGTTGCACCTGTCCTCAACGGAACAGGAACATCTTTGACAACACCTGTTACTCGAACTTTACTTCCAGGAGTAGTACGTTTTTCCATTTTAGGTTCAACAAGATCTTCAGATAAAAAAACCGATAGACGTTTAGGCTGCGCCCCCCCTTCAAGATCTTCAGGCGATTCTTCGATAACCAACCTTTGCACGTCAACTAACTCACGTGAAAGAATTCTAAACCGTCCTTTACGCCCACACGAACATTTGGCCGGTTCACGAAACTGACTATCATGTTGTAAAACTGTTATAACATTCCCGCACGATGGACATTCAAATTTTGCAGAAACAACTTGTGGCCTAACTTCTGACGACTGTCTAATGATACCTTCAACCATTAAAAACTTGTTAAGATGCTCGCTTCGTAAATTCCTTATAGGCACTTTCTGACTTTGCGAGAGGTTCATAAACCTAACCCTAAAATTCTTAGGAGCTTCAAACTGTTCAAGAGCAATTTCTGAAGCTTTAACTGCATCATCAGGCTGTTCTAAAAGATCTTCGGCAAGGTCAACATCAAAACGGGACAAATCAGCAAAATCTACAACTAAGAAATTATTACCTTTAGACAACTGACTATGAATTTCATCTTTATAATTAGTTTCAAAAAATTCCTGAAAACGTTCTATTTGCTCAGTTGCATCTAAAGTCAAGTTACACCCCCTAATTATATACAAAAGAATTCTACCGCCAATATAAAGTTTTATGTCTTATATTAAACAATTTTACGGGTTATATAAAAGAATGATGAAAAATGAAATAAAAGAAAAAGGTTTATTTATACCTTTTTTTTATACCCTTTTGCAGCTAAAGTTTTAATCAACAATTCAACAGCTTCATGCAATTTTTTCTCTGAACGTGTACCCGTACAAACAATCTTACCATTACTAAACAATAGGAAAGTAGCTCTTGTATCAGGTAACTTATAAACCAGACCAGGGAACTGTTCCGGCTCGTATTCAGTATTAGGCAAGTTAATTGCTAACGAGTTCAAGTTAAGGTCAATACCTATAGCACCAGATGCAACCATGTTCTGAACTTTACATACGGGGTTAATTGTTATTTTTATTTTAATTTTTTCTATATTTTTAATAATAGCTTCTACAGATTCTTTCACTTTTGCCAAAGACTTAGCACCGGTACATACAACTTTACCTGAGCTAAATATCAAAGCAGAAGTTTTAGGATCTTTAATCCTCATAACCAAACCTGGAAACTGTTCAGGGTTATATTCGGTGTTAGGTAATGTTTCAGCCAATTTCACCAATGGGATAGGCTGTCCTAAATATGTGGTAGCCACAATGTTTTGAATAATTACTTTTTTCTTTCCTGTCATGTTTTTTGCCTCGCTTAAGGTAATTCTTTAAAAAGAAAGTTAAAAGTGTTTATAAAGGTATTTATAAAAGAAATTTTAGAATATAAAAGCTAATTCTTTAATATTTAAAGGAATTAGAGCTATTTGTCCTTATTTAGGAAATAAATTTTAGGGTTGGTTTTGCCTTTGGCTTTGATGTTTGAAAATAGTGAATAAGGGACAAAAATATTATTTCAAAATCTTAAAACTAACATTAAACATTTCACCTTTAATCATTTCTTTAGAACTATGTTCAAACTCTTTACGTTCAAACACTAAAGATTTTGCACCAACTTTAATCATCATGTCATCTTTCCATTTATTCAATTCATAACCAGTTTGTATTGCTAATTCTATTTCATCTGACTTTTCCAAACCTACTTTTTTTCTTAAATTCTGTACACGACGCATCAATTCTCTAGCAAACCCTTCAGCTTCTAACTCTTTATTCAATTCAGTGTCGATGTATAACACTCCACTTTTAAAATTAGCAGCAGTTAAGTTGGCAGGCAAAGTTTCTTTAACATGAATATGCGTCCTGTTCAATTCAAACTTGTCAACATTTGCAGAACCTTCCTTATAAATTTTTTTCATAACATCGTCGTTTAACATTTGTTTAATTTGAGGAGCATCAGCTTTGAAATCTTTACCTATTGTGCCAGGGTTCATTGTAATTTCTACGCGAGCACCTTCAACTTCACTTTCAAACAACAATTGTTTAATATTAGTCTGACGCAAAACAATACTTTGCAATTTTTCTAACGAACCTAAAACATCTTTGTTCATTGTAAGAACTGTAACTTTTGACAAAGGCCATCTTACACTTATAATAGCTTTTTCCCGAGCAGATAATATTGTAGCAATAACATCTTTCGCATGCTCAAAATTTTCTTCTAATTCAACAGAAACATAACTTGCCTCAGCCTTAGGCCAATCTAACAAATGCACAGATTCTTCCGAAGCACCTAAACCATTTTCTTTCAGTTTCAAGTACAACTCTTCAGAAATCATCGGCATAACAGTTGCAAGCATTGTAATAATTTTCAACAAAACTTCATGTATAACATCAATCACAATCTGTTTTTGTTTAGGAGTACCAGTTGCAGCTTTATCACGTACTAACTGAATATAAGTTCTACTCAGTTCTAAAAACAAATCTTCAATCTGTAAAGGAACTTCGTTCAGCTGATACTTGTTAAACTTGTTAGTAACATCGTTAAGAGTAGAATGTAATTTTGATAAGATGTAAACTTCTTCAACTTCCAACTTAGTTTTATCAATAGGGTTCGGTTTTACATTATTAGTTTTTACTAAATCAATAAGAAAGTTTACTAAGTTAGAAAGAATGAAAATATTTTTATGCTTAAGTTTCAAATCATCAAAGTTATAGTTCATGTCTACACCAGGATTAGCAGCACCAATTGCATAATACCTAAACGTGTCAGCACCATACTTTTCAATAACTTCATAAGGAGAAATAATATTTTTTAACGACTTGCTCATCTTACGCCCTTCAGAATCGTTAATGAACCCGTGCATGTAAACAGCTTTATACGACGGTTGTTTGAACGCTACCATGCTTAAAGCCATTAAAGAATTGAACCAACCACGAATTTGATCTTTACCTTCAAGGATTAAATCCGGCTGTCCCAGTTTATCATAAAGTTCAGTCTTTCCTGGGTAACCAAGGGTCGCCCAAGGTGCTGCGCCTGAATCTAACCATACATCTAAAATATCTTCAATCCTCGACATTTCTTTTCCACATTTACATTTGATTTTAACTTCATCAATCCACGGCCTGTGCAAATTTTCTAATTTCATTCCGGAAGCATCTTCAACTTCTTTTTTCGAACCTAAAACTTTATGCTGACCACATTCACAAACCCAAATCGGTAAAGGTATACCCCAAAATCTTTGACGAGAAATGCACCAGTCTTGAAGATTTCGCAACCATGAATCAAACCATTTATTACCTGCCCAATCAGGAACCCAAAGAATTTTTTTGTTATGCTCAATCATTTCACTTTTCAAGTTTTCAACTGCAAGGAACCACTGGTTCGTAGCCCTAAATACAACAAGAGACTTACAGCGCCAACATCCAGGATACTCGTGTACGACCGGCGTTGAAGCTACTAAAAAACCTTTCTTATCAATAGCTTCGATAAATTTAGGATCATCTTTCTTTGCAACTAAACCTTTGAAAAGCCCCATTTCTTCAGGGAACACACCATGTTCATCAATCAAATTGAAAGCAGGAATACCAAACTCTTTACCGACTTCATAATCTTCAGCACCACAACCCGGCGCCATGTGTACAAGGCCTGAACCTGACAACACGTCAACATACTTTTCTGACATTACAACCGAATACGCTTTTTCATTTTCGTCAAAAGTTTTTTGGTGGTAAGGTATTTCATCAAAGAACGGATGTTTGTACCGAGTTTTATACAAATCTAAACCTTTCAACTCTTCAACAATCTTATATTTGTGACCAGCAACCATTTGTATCACAGCACCAGCCAACGCTTTTGCCAAAATCCAAATTTCTCCAGTATCTTCAATCTTAACTTTAACATAATCATATTCAGGATGCGCCATTACACCCATGTTAAACGGAATAGTCCACGGCGTTGTCGTCCAAACAATTAAGAAAGTATTATCTTCGCCAATAACAGGAAGTTTTACAAAAATAGAATCATCTTTAACATTCTCATATTCTAATTCATGTTTTGCGAGAGCAGTTGCACAACGCGGACACCAAGTCATACTTTTTTTACCTTGATACAAATAACCATTTTTGTTTGCCAAAGATAAAGCGTACCATGCACCTTCAATGTATTCGGTTTTAACTGTCATGTACGGATTTTCCCAATCCATCCATATACCTAACCTCTTAAAATCTTTAATCATGGGATGCATTTTAGATATTGCATACTTTTCACACTCTTCGATAAACTTTTTCATGCCAAGCTTTTCAAGAATTTCTTTTTTATTTTTCAAACCTAACTCTTTTTCTACAGAAACTTCGATAGGAAGACCATGCATGTCAAATCCTGGTTGGTCCCAGACATTAAACCCATTCATTCTTTTAAAACGGATTAAGGAATCTCTAAGGGCTTTCCCCCAAGCGTGACCGATGTGTATAGCACCTGTAGTGTAAGGTGGACCGTCAAGATAAAAGAATTTTTTACCAGATTCAGTTTTAGCTTTAGCTTTCTGATAAATTTGATTATCATCCCAAAATTTAAGGATTTTCTCTTCGGTTTTAACCACGTCTTGCATACGAAATTGGTTATGAGGCTTTATTTATATAATTTACCGTTTTAATATTGGGAAGGTTAAAGTTTTGCCTTACGGCTGAAAGGTTTATTTTGGTTTAATATCATGTACACTGCGCTTTACAACTTTCATATCAGACTTTAATCCAGTTATATCGCGTTTTAAATCCCTAACATCCATTTTCATCTCAGAAAAATCTTTTCTATGAGTTTTAAAATCAGAAGCTAAAGCATTAAATTGATTTCTTAAATGTTTTACATCAGAATTTAATTTACTCAAAGAAAATCCTAAGCCAATAGTAATGGTAAGGTTTGCTACTAAAAATGCAATAATTATATCTTCTTTCACCCAAGATCCACCTAAAATTTTTCTTAATATTTGAAAAATAATAAACAATCCAAAAATGATTATAAAAATATATATTAAATGGCGTAAGGTTTTGTTCAAAAATATTTTATTAGTTATTTTTTTAAACATATTTTAAGCACCCACTAAGTTATATATTAACCAAATCCCTGTAACAATAGCCAATAAAATTGCTACAATCATAACTAAAGGAAATAATATGTCTTCATCCATAACTAAAACAAAAGTATTAATGTTTAAATAATTTGCTTAAGATTTTCTAAGAATTTTCCGAAAATAACGTAAAATCAATGGTTTAAAAAGCTTCAAAAATTTTAAGAATAATTTGCCAGATTATAATTAGACCAAAAACAATTATAAAAATATAGATTAAATGTCGTAAGGTCTTATTCAAAAATATTTTATCCATAGTATTTACAAATTTTTTAGATAAATCCATACTAAAAATAAAGCTGTTATTGTTTAAATAATTATCCCAAAACCTGTAACAATCCAGTATAATTCCTTGGTATGAAAATTGTAGCTCTTTCATCAAACTTTTTAGGATTCATTTTTTTATTAACAGAAACAATATCAAAAGGTAAACCGCTTGCATCTAAAACAGGACGCATTGCAAAATCTTCTTTAGAATCGCCAAACAATAAAACTTGTTCTAAGTTAAAAGTTCTATCCATTTCTCCCATAGAATCTTTCAAAATAGAAGATTTATCTTGGATACGCCAAAAACAGGCATCACAATTCAAATTTTTCACATCTCTCTCAACAATTTGTTGAATGTTTCTAGAAATAATTTCTTTACGAACCATAGGATAACAAATGTCTAACATAAATTCAAACCCAGGATAATAAGGAGTGTCAGAAGCTTCAATTAACTCCTGCATGAATTCTTCAGAAAATGTAGGTAATATGGTGTCGCAAACATATTCCCAGCTTGCATGTTCAGCATCTTTTGTTGAACCACCCTTGGCCCAAGTTTTAACAATTTCCCACGCCACATGCGTTATCCAATTAGGATGTTGAATCCAATGAGAAACAAAGATGTTACATAGAAATTGACGAACAATTAGTTGAAGAATATTTAAAATAATCTTTTACCTATACAAATTAACAAAGAATAATTTTATTTTCTTTCCTATTTCATTAATTTTTTCTTTTTTATCTACACATAAGGTTTAATTAACTGTTTAATTCCATAAACTGCAAAGAAAACTCGGAATTCTTCCAATAACAGAAACAAAAGCTTTATAAATTTCACAAAAAAATTAAATAAGGTGCTTTAGGGCACAAGTTAGGAGAAAGTTAAAATGGAATATGACAATGGAAATAGAGGCGGTTTCCGCCAAAGCTTCGCTCCCGTTAAAGTTGGAGACGAAATAGACGTAACAATCGAGAGCCTTGGAGAAAAAGGCGATGGTATTGCTAAAGTTAACAACTTCGTTATCGTTGTACCAGGCGGTAAAGAAGGGGAAACCGTTAAAGTTAGAATAACTAGAGTTTTAAGAAAAGTTGCTTTCGCTGAAGTTATTGGTGAAGGTCAAGAATCTACTGAAGAAACTACTGAAGAAGAACCTGAAGCAGAAGACGATTCTGAAGAAGAAACTACTGAAGAAGACGATTCTGAAGAAGAAGAAGATACTGAAGAATAAATTAAACTCTAAATTTTTTCTTTTTTTATTTTAACAACACAAAAACATATAAATAACACATTTCTCACACTATTATTATGAACAATCTTACTATTTGGACTGAAAAATACCGACCAGCATCCTTAAACGACGTCGTTGGCCAAACAAAAATCATTGAACGTATCAAAGCATTCGTAGCAAAAAATAACCTGCCACATTTACTTCTTGCAGGCCCTGCAGGCACAGGTAAAACTACAACTTCATTAGCAATTGCCCAAGACTTGTTCGGTCCAACATGGAAACAGAATTTTTTAGAACTTAACGCATCCGATGCGCGAGGGATTGATGTCGTAAGAAATACTATAAAAGATTTTGCCAGAACTAAACCAATGGGTAACGTACCATTCAAAATAATTTATCTAGACGAATGTGATTCATTAACCAAAGAAGCACAACAAGCATTAAGAAGAACAATGGAAAATTTTGTAGAATCTACAAGATTTGTTCTAAGTTGTAACGTTTCAAGCAAAATAATCGACCCAATCCAAAGTAGATGCACAGTTTTCAGATTCAAACCGTTAGAAAAAGAAGAAGTTATACAAACGGCAAAAGCTATTGCACAACGTGAAAACATAACAATAAACGAAGCTGCACAAGAAGCATTATATGAGATTAGCAACGGCGATTTAAGAAAACTTATCAACATCATGCAAAGTTGTACAGCTATCAGCGATTCTTTAACTGAAGACTTGGTATATGATATTGTTTCAGCAGCAAAACCAAAAGAAATAAAAGAGGTGCTGACATTAGCTATAAATAGGGATTTTGTTAATGCAAAAAACAAAATGCTTGACGTCATGCTAAACCACGGCCTTTCTGGCCTTGATATCATAAAACAAATACAGAAAGAGGTGTGGTCGCTGGACATCCCTAACGAAAAAAAAGTTGCTATGATTGAAAAATGCGGAGAAATCGAGTTTCGCATGGTTGAAGGCAGCGACGAGTTTGTCCAGTTGGAAGCATTGATTGCAAGCTTCACACAATAATGAGATTTTTAAAACAGTTGTTCAAAAAAGAAGTAGAAAAAAAGAGTCTTAAGCTTGACGAAGTCGGTGCTTGGCTCATTGCAAACATTGATTTAGATTTGCAAAAAGATATTAACGAAATAACCGAAATTCTAAAAGAAATTAAAACGTCTATAAAAGATTTAGAAAAAGTAGACCTTACTTCTCATAAAGTAGAAAAAAAAGTTTTACAAAAAGTTCAAGGCAACAAAAAAGCATACATTGGAACTGTTAACCAATTTCTAACCAAAATCCAAATGCCAAAAAACTTTACTTACGACGAAATTAACACTTTCATAAAAACAACTACAAAAGAAATGAATGATTTTCATAAAAAATCTGTAAAGAACTATGCAATTACTAAATACCTAGTTGGTAAAGAGTTAGATGATATAGTAAATAAAATTCAATACATGGATCAAAAGTTAAAAAAATTAAGGAAAGATATTGACGAAAAAGATTTAAAACTTATCGAAGAAATACATGAAAAACTTAAAGAGATTAACAAAACAAAAATGCTTACTTCTAAGAGAGGAACTAAGATTCAAGAATATGACCAGATTATCCAAGACCTTATACAACAACAGTTTAAACAAAAAGAAAAAATTAAAATTTTAAAAGAAAGCAAACAATATTATCAGTTAAACGATTGGTTAAATGAAGAAGATTATTTGAAAGAACATCTTGGCGCAATAAAAAATATGTTACTAAACAAATTTTCTACGTTAGAAAAAGCATTAAAAAAATTATACAACAGAAACAAGTCTAATACATTGAAACAATACCTTGAAAACCCTTACGAGGCGTTAACCAAAGACTCAGATTTAAAGATTGGGGAAGAATTATTAAAAGTAAAATTTGAAATTGATAAGCTGAATTTAAAACTTGAAAAAAAGAAAAAAACTTTAGAAACAATTTCAGAATTAACTGAATCTGAATTAAAATTAACAAGAAAAAACATCTTAGAAATGAAAGATAAATTAAGCAAAGTACAAAAAAATATAGCAAACAACGACGTTGAAAAAAAGAATTTACAGTTAATTGAAGATTTAAACAAACTAATCAAAAAAAGTACCATTATTGAATACAAGAAACAGTCGTTACAAGAAGTAAACCTTGACAAAGACATAATTTTCATTAAAGAAAATTTAAAGAGAATTACGGGCAAAGAAATCACCATTCTAGACTAATTCTACCCAAAAATATAAAAACTTCGTATTAAATTACACATTTCATGCTTACCCAAAAATACGCACCAAAATCTTCCAAAGAAATAATCGGCCAAGATAGTGCGATATCTAAACTTAAATGTGGCATTGAAAATAGGAAATCTATGCTAATCCATGGGCCGACAGGTGTTGGGAAAACAAGTTCTGTATATGCCATAGCAAAAGAATTAAATTACGAAGTTGTCGAGGTAAACTCGTCAGATTTTCGGACTAAAGACAAAATTCAAAACATAATCGGTAATGCAGTTAAACAACAAAGTTTATTTTCTAAATGTAAAATTATTTTAATAGATGACATTGACGGTTTAAGCGGCAGGAAAGATCGTGGCGGTGTACAAGCCATCCAAGCCATGTTACCAGGATCCAGTTTTCCAATAATCATAACAAGCAACGACCCATGGGATTCTAAGTTTAACACTCTTCGAAAAAAATGTGAAATGGTTGAATTTCCAACTCTAAACTATCTTTCAATAAAAAATCAGTTGAAAACTATTTGCGAGAAAGAGTTTATTGGGTATGAAGAAGAACTTTTAAAAAGTATTGCACGCCAAAGTGGCGGTGACATGCGCAGCGCTATCAACGATTTACAAAACTTAACAATCTTATACAATGAGGTTAAAGATGTTGAAGATTTAAGTTTGCGTGATAAAAAAGAAAGCATCTTAAACGCTTTACGTATAATTTTCAAAAGCACTGATGCTAACATAGCTGTGCAAGCTTTCAACAATGTTGACTCTGACTTGAAAGAATGTTACATGTGGATTGACGAAAACCTGCCTAAAGAATATAAGGGTCGAGATCTAGCTAAAGCCTATGACTATTTATCCAAGGCAGATGTGTTTTATGGTCGGATTCAACGATGGCAATACTGGCGATACCTTGTATATTTTAACACTTTAATAACAGCTGGTGTTGCTGTGTCTAAAGCAAAAAAACAACCTGGCTTTATCGTCTACAAACGCAGTTCTCGAATACTAAAAATGTGGCAAGCTAAAATGCGGAATGCAAAAAAGAAAGCTATCGCTGAAAAAATTGCACTAAAATGTCACGTTTCAAATAAAAAAGCATACAAAGATATTTTACCATACCTAAGAATCATGATCAAAAAATATCCGGCAATGTCTACAGAATTTGATTTCTCTGATGAAGAAAAAGATTGGTTATCAGTATAACCCTCTACGTTTAAGTTCTGCAATATGTTTAAGACGTTTACGCTGCGCTTCTTCGTCTTCATTCTGTCTTTCGTAAGCCAAACGCTGTTGTCTTAACTGTTCAAGGCGATGCTTTTCTTCAGAGGTTTTCAGTCCTAAAATTCTCCCTAACAATCCTTGCTTAGTATAACCCTGTTCGTGCTTCATTTGCGCAACACTTTTCGACAACCATTCACGATATTTATTTTCAGCTTGTTTCCTATCTTTAATAATTTCTTTCATTGCAAGCCTTTTTATTTTTTCATCTTGTACTGGCTCCGATTGTATAGGCTGTAACTGTACAGGTAACGGTTGTACTCTTACATGCTGAGTTTGACGATACTGTCTTACTACTTGCCTTTGTTGTACTCTTTGGTTTAACATTTGACGTTTTCTTAGAAGCATTTGCAATTCTCTATCTTCCTGAGATAATTGTATAGGTTTAGGTTTTTCAACAACTATTTCAGGTAAAGTCGGAAACTCAACTTTTTGTATAGATTGTTTCTGTTCAATTAACTTTTGTTTTTCTAACTGTTTCTGTTCAATTAACTTTTGTTTTTCTAACAGACGTTTATTCACTATACGTTTATGTTGCATAGCTTTCATGTGCTGTTTTTGTTTATACTCTTTATAGTTTTGTTTTGATTCTTCAATTAATTTAGATAAACCAAAGAAAAATTTACGTTTTTCTTTTATTTCAAACTTCTTAACTTTCTTTTCTTCTTTCAAAACTTTTTTCTTAAACAATCCAAAGAAAGGTTTACGTTTTGGTTTAGTAATAGGAACTTTTACCTTTGGCTTAAAACTTTTTTTCTTTTGTTTACTTTCATAATATGCTTGCTTAGCTTTAGCGAAAAGACGTTTAAAATACGGTTCTTGCTTTGATTTAAATGGTAAAGGTTTAACTTCTTTTTTCTTCAAAATATGCCACGGTTTCGGCTTAGATACATTAAACTTAGATTCAACCTGTTCCCATTTCTTATCCAACGCTTTTTTACGACGATATTCTTTTAACTTCTGTTTAAATTTAATAAAAAAACTTTTCTCGTTTTTAACAATTTCATGTTCCGTTTTAACAACATCACGTTTACGATTTTTGAACCATGCAAACACCTTACGTTTTTCTTTTTGTTCGAACTGTACAACTTTATTTTCATTAAATTTGAATAATTTGAATAGCCTATTAGGTGTTACAACAGATTTTGGTGTAACGTGTTCAACTTTATTTTTATGTTTTTCTATTTTCTCAAAATCAACAATTTCTTTACGTTTTATTTTCTTAGGCAAAGATTTAATCTTCTTAAAAATTCCAATAACCTTTATTTTTAATTTCTTAAACTTGATTTTTCTTAAACGTTCAGCTTTCTCTTGAGCTTTATGTTTTTCAATTAACACACGCTTTTTCTCTTCTTCTTTCTGTTTAAAATAATGTTCACGTTTACGCTGACGTTCAAGCAATCGATTATACCTTCGCTGTGCTAATATTTGAATACGCTCTTCACGTGCCTTAATTTTTTGTTCCTGATTTTTAATGTTACGAATTTTACGAAACTTTCTCTGTTCCTTAATCTTCTTAGGTAAAGCTAATAATAACTTAAATATTTTTTTACGACGGCGAGATTGTTGCAGTTTAGCTTTCTGTTTTAACTCTTCTTTTTGAATTTCTTTATCACGTTTTTCTTTTATAAGAAGTTTTAACTTAAGCTGTTTAGTTTTTTCAGCTTCTTCTAACTGTAATTTCTTAAACTGACGATGATGTTTACGCGACTTTTCCCATTTTTTATTTAACGAAGAAAAAAACTCTACTATTTTCTTTTTACGCTCTTCACTTCGCTGTTGATGTTCAACCTCTAACTTATTTTTCTCTAACAACTGTTGGCGTCTATTTTCTTCCTGCAATCTTAACTGCTCTTTCTTCATTTCAATATCAGCAGCAAGCTTTTCTTTTTTCATAGCAATCTCTGCCACAATCTGTTTTTTCTTTTGTTCAAGAACAAATTTCTTTTCAGCTTCTCTTTGTCTACGAAGTTCATTACGCTTACGTGCTTTTTCAACCTGTTTTTTCTTAAAGTAATCTTTAATATTTTTCGGCACCCTTAACACAGAGTTACCAATAGCAACAATACGTGCACGACGTTTTCTATGCTTTTCAAAAATTTCTTCTCTCTTTTGTTTCAGAATTTTTTTCCGTTCTTCACGTACTTCCATTAAAGCTTTTTTCTCTTCAAGCTTTTGCCTTTCAATTTCTTTCTTACGCTGACGTTCAAGACGTTCATTTTCATCTAATTCAGCTTTACACCGTTTTTGTTCAAGATAATCACGCTCGCGACATTCTTTTTCTTTCAACCTTAATTTTTCTTCTCTTAACTTTTTAAGTTTTAAAGAATGCGATTTAATTTTTTGAGTAAGAGTTTTAGACCATTTATGACTTAACACGAACGGAGAAACAGATATCGCAAATATGGTCATACCAGCATTTTTTATAACATTTCCATATTTTTTCCATCTTCTTTTACGTTCAATAACTTTTTCTTCTTTTAACTTTTTAAGCTTGGAAGCTTCCCTTTTACTTTCAACTTCTTTTTCTTCTCTTAACTTTTTACACTGAAATTCTTTTTTCTCTTTCAGTTTTTTCTTTTCATAATCTTCCTGCTGTTTAAGCAACAGCTTTTCTTTATACAATGCTTCCTTAGCAACTTTCTTTTGCAACTTTTTAGCTTCTTTCAATGCACGAACTTCTTCTTTCTCACGTTGCCTACGCTCTTTTTCAAGCATACGTTCTTTAGGAGATTTTCGTTTAATTTTAAACAAAGAAAAAACTGCACCCACAGTCTTACCAATATTACGTATAGAAGTTTCACGCACTTTTTGTTGTTCTACTAAAAGTTCAGCTTCTTTCTTTAATTTTTGTTGACGACGCTGTTCAGATTTAATTCGACGACGCTCTTTCCATTGGTTCAACCTTTGGGCAAAAGTAACACGATGCATCTTTTTCAAGTCACGTAACCGCTGCTCTTCTTTTTCTTTTTGAAGTTTCAACTGCAACTCAATTTTTTCACGCATAACCATTTCACGGTGCCGTTTCCGTTTTAACTCATCTTTAAACTGAATATTATCCTGATGCATCCCATACAATTCTTTCAATCCATGTATAAACATTGACTTACGTTTCTCAACATATACTGGCTGTCCTGTCGCATCAACAGGATACTGTTTTCTACGATCGTTAAAAATTGCAAACAAAACAAAAATTAACAAAACAAATAGTGAAAGTATTATTAAGAAAAATGACCAACACATTGCACCACCTTCAGGACAAATTGCAAACCCTGCAGCCGATTCAGTAACTGTCCCGATGTTTAATGTTAAAGAAGATGTCGCAATTTTTCCAAGATGCTCAACAGTTACAGCATAAACGTAAACACCAGGTGCAATATCATAAGGCACATTTAAATTTTTCAATAACGAAACTCTTGACCCCACAGCCATAACTTCTTCTTCATGATAAAGAACTTCACCGTCAAGACCTTTAAGCTCGTATACAAGATTAACATCACTTAAGTCAACACCATTTAAGTTAAACACATTAATTTCAATATCAGTATAACTTCCAGGAAAAAGACGTTTATCAGATAACAAGTCTAAGGTCGTATCATAACTAGGATCTATAGACTGAATCTCAATTATTACTGGAACTCCTTCCTCATAACCTCTTGAAGAAAAGAGAAGTTCCCCGACGTATATGTCAGGGGAAAACTCAGTTTCCGCCGATAAAATCAGATTTGCGTTATCTGTTTGGCTTGGCGGGATGTCCAAAGAAGACTTTGACACGGAAACTAAATCATTTAAGTTTAAAATACGAACAGAAACAGTTAAAGGCGATTCAATAAGGTTTGTTACCGGAATATCTTTAACTAGAGTCTCGCCTTGGTCTAACGAAACTTTAAGCATCATTTGATCAACTTCAAAAGGTTCAAAGTTAGATGTAACTAAAGATTTTGAACCTGTTGCAATAAAAATGCCAATAACAAATAAGATTAAGAATAGGATTACAAAGAAAAAGCCTAACCATCTTGAAGAGTTAGACCTAAAGGTATTCGTAATAATATATTGATTCGTAGGATTATCTTTGGACTTTGGCCTAAACGCCAATAAATACCACCTCTATTTTCGCCTAATTTTCTTCGCCAAACAGTAATTAAAATATTAGGTTTTAGTATATATAAAGGTTTGGATTGATTTTCCCTTCGGGTTAAAGAAATTTACGGGTTAAAACGTTTCTTACCCTTTTTTTTCTTAAAGAACATTACGTAAAGTCCAAATATTAATAGTAATTGTGCTAAAGACAAGATTATTAAAAAGATAGATTTATTTTTAGTACGTTCTTGTTCTGTGGACAGTTCTTTCACTGTGAAAGCCATTGAATCTATTGCTACCATATTACCTGAAACTGCTTCCAATGCCAAAACATAATCTCCAGACTTTATATCTTCAGGAAGATCAAAAGTTTTTGTGAACGAATCTTGTCCTAAGATAGACATCAAATCTGAACCGCTGTAGATAATGTTCCCTTCATAATCTTTGATTGTGAAATATATGGTTGCGTCAAGTGCCATACCTTTTAACAAATTAATCAAAGACATTTGCGCTTGCAAGTCTTCACCGATATAAATTTCTTGATCCATCATATCTATGGAAGCATCTAATAATTCTCCTGCAGCTTCAACTTCAATTATAATGTTTAATATCGCTTGAGTATCACTTGAAACAAATTTCAATTTACCTGTGTACACGCCAGTGTTTTCCAAAGCATCAATTATAATTTCAAAATCTTTAGTTTCTTTAGACGCTAAATCAAACTTATTCGTTTCAATGAAAACTTGATCTTCAATATTTTCAACGCTAACTGCAACAGTTTGTTTTTCAGATATGTTACTACTTACTTGTATTATATCAGTAGTTCTTTCACCAGGTACAAGTTTATATTTGATTGAAGTTGGATTAAGGTATAACCTATCACTTACAACTTCTTCCACTCTTGGTATTCCACCGCCACCACCACCAGCTGCTGCGCCAGTTACTTCTGCCACTGGAGGTGTTGCTATCGGCCCGCCTGCAAGGAACAATGAATTATGAGTTACGTTACCCCAAACATAATTATCTTGTATGTTTACTCCTGATGGATCTACTAGAACATACTTACTTTGTGATGTGTTATAATAATATAATCTTAAAGTACTTTCGTCTACATTAAGCAATCCTGCTTCAGTATCAGTATAATTCACGTAAACTTTCCAAACTGAAATATTTTGCCTAATATTATACGTCGAAGAAATGGTTGTAAACCTTGCAATCTTTCCTTCAGGTTCAGCTGCAAGTGAAATCATTGGATCTGCATCATATTCTGAAAATAAAACACCGCCGCTAACATTTTCTTTTTCCATTATATCTACATGGAAATTTTCAAAAGGTGAAACGAATTGTGAAACATTTGTCGTAAAATTATAATCGGTTTGCGACATGTTAATAGCTGCTCTTGCATTAGTTACATAAAACCCAGTTTCAATTTCAGCATCGTTATTAGATGAATCATTGCATCTAATTGTATATGAATGGTCGCCAATACCCAAACCAAGTAAGGTTGATTCATGTGTTACCGCATTTGTTAGGTTGAATGAAGTGAACGTTAACGCATCTTTCTTATATTCACAATAAGCACTCACACTTGTGGACACGTTTAGTGTTATTGGATCAGCTATATTATTTGAATAAACAAACGACATATTAATTGTAAAATTTAATGCTGGAGTTGTTGTTGAAATTGTAAAATTGTAAGTGTCAGAGTCAACAGAATTTTTAGCATAATCCCAACAAGTCACGTTCCAATAATGTGTAGTTTCTATTAAATTAGTTATTAGTTGCGCATTTGTTAAACTGCTTATAACACTAGCATTTGAAACATTAATTACATTGTCAATAGTTAAGTTACAATAAACAGGATCTGCAAGATTATCCGTCACTGTCCAATTGAATGTTACGTCTGCAATTGAACTAGTGTTACCGTCGGCAGGTGTCACTAATGTAATAGAAGGAGAGGATGCATCTACTGTAAAGAATTGTAGAGAAGAGTTGTTTAAGTTGTTTCCATCATCTCTACAGTAGATGCTCCAGTTATGCATTCCTTGAGGGACTCTTTCTATTGAAAGATTATTAGTTTCTCCGGATGTTGAAGAAATATTTGACGTATTAACAAAACTGTCAATGTAAAGGTCGCAACCTAAAGTAGTTGCAAGATTATCTGTAACTGTCCAATTGAAATTTACAGTTTGGATGTTAAAGTAAGTTGTATTTTCTGGTGCGTCTAATGTTGGTACAGGTAAAGTTACGTCTATGGAAAAGTTATAAGCAATAGACATATTTGTATTGTTAGCATCATCGCGACAACTTATGTTCCAGTAATGCGTACCTTCAGCCAAATTCTCGATGGAAAAGTTATAAGTTTGACCAGTTAAAACACTTTGTTCAGAAATGTTTTGTGCACCATCAACATAAACATCACAAGTTGTAAACGTTGCAATGTTATCAGTTACTGTAAAATTAAAATTTATAGTTTGAGTTGTATAGTTGACCCAATTAGTTGGATAATCTAAAGTTATCGCAGGATTAGTCAAGTCAACAGTTAAGTTATAAGTTTCACTAGTGTTCAAATTGTTAGCAGAATCTCTACAAGTAACATTCCACAAGTGTTCTCCCTCACCAAAACCAGCAACATCTTGATTTTGTAAAGTATTATTTGTTGAAGAGATATTTGAAACATTAATAACACCATCAACTACTAAGTCACAACCTAAACTAGAGTCTAAATTATCAGTTACTGTCCAGTTAAATCTAATTGTAGATGTACTAATGTTCAAATTATGCGCAGGTGCGTTCAACCAAGGCACAGGTAAGCTTGTATCCACTCTAAAAGTTTTATTGGCTGAAGCAAAAGCAGCATTAGTACCATTATCATAAGCATAACAATTCCAAACGTAAATACCGTCGGAAATATTAGTTAAATTAAATACTGAAGAGTTACTTGGACCACTCAACTCTTGAGTTAAATTTGCAGCCCAGCTACCTGTAACATTAGTCCAAAGAGTTATATTAGATAATTGAACATTATCAGTAGCATTACAATAAATTGTTACATTATTAATACTTGAATTATAATTATCTATAGGTGAACCTAAACTTACTTCAGGAGGAGTTGAATCAACGCTAAGTGAAACGTTCCAACTTGTAGAATAATTTATCTGGTTTAACTCATCAGTACAATTTACAGACCAACTATATTCATCGGTGTTAAGATAAACTGAAAAATTTAATACTGTATTTTTAGTTATAGTTTCGTCAGTAATATTTAATTCTCCATTTATGTACAACGAACAATTTGTTATTGCAGAGGTATCATTAACTGAATATGTAAAATTAATATTAAAAGAACTTGTGCTAGAAGCATTCGCAGGCGAAAGCAAAATAATTAAAGGCACTTCTGAATCTACAGTAAAGTTTCTAGATATAGACATGTTTGTATTATTAGCATCGTCACGACAAGAAATGTTCCAGTAATGCGTACCTTCAGCTAGATTTTCAACAGAAATGTTAAATGTTGGACCACTAATTACACTTAACTCAGAAATATTTTTATCACCATCAATATAAATGTCACAAGTTGAATACGAAGCAATGTTATCCGTTACTGTAAAATTAAAGTTAACAGTTTTTGAAGTGGTGTTATAATAATTAATTGGTGAATTCAATGTCACATTAGGCACAGTTAAATCTACAGTTAAATTATAAGTTTCACTAGTGTTCAAATTATTTACTGAATCGCGACAAGTAACATTCCATAAGTGTGCGCCTTCACCAAAACCAGCAACATCTTGATTTTGTAAAACATTATTTGTACTACTTATGTTAGAAACATTTACAACACCATCAACTACTAAGTCACAACCTAATGAAGCATCCAAATTATCAGTTACTGTCCAATTAAATCTAATTGTTGAAGTACTAACGTTCAAATTATTTGCAGGAGCATTCAGCCAAGGAACAGGTAAGCTTACATCAACTGTGAAATTCCTTGCAATAGACATGTTTGTGTTGTTAGCATCATCACGACAAGAAATATTCCAGTAATGTGTACCTTGCGCAATATTCTCGACGGAAATGTTATATGTTTGTCCAGCTAACACACTTTGTTCAGAAATATTTTGTACACCATCAACATAAACATCACAAGTTGTAAACGTTGCAATGTTATCAGTTACAGTAAAGTTAAAATTTATAGTTTGAGACGAAGAGTTATACAAATCAATCGGAGAATCTAAAGTAATTCCAGGATTAGTCAAGTCAACAGTTAAGTTATAAGTTTCACTTGTGTTCAAATTGTTAGCAGAATCTCTACAAGTAACATTCCACAAGTGTTCACCTTCCCCAAAACCAGCTACATCTTGATTTTGTAAAGTATTATTTGTTGAAGAGATATTTGAAACATTTACAACACCATCTACTACTAAGTCACAACCTAAACTAGAGTCTAAATTATCAGTTACTGTCCAGTTAAATCTAATTGTAGATGTACTAATATTCAAATTATTTGCAGGAGCGTTCAACCAAGGCACAGGCAAGCTTGTATCTACCCTAAAAGTTTTATTAGTTGAAGCAAAAGCATTGTTACTATGATTATCTTCGACATAACAGTTCCAAATGTAAATACCGTCGGAAATATTAGTTAAATTAAATACTGAAGAGTTACTTGGACCACTCAACTCTTGAGTTAAATTTGCAGCCCAGCTACCTGTAACATTAGTCCAAAGAGTTATATTAGAAAGTTCGTCATTTGTAGCGTTACAATAAAATGTTACATTACTAATACTAGAATTATAATTTTCAACAGGAGAACCTAAACTTACGACAGGTGCAGTATCATCAATATTAACTGTAATGTTCCATATTGTTGAATAATTCATTTGATTTAATTCATCAGTACAATTAATTGACCAAGCATAAGTATCATTATTTAAATAAACAGAAATGTTTTGAGGAGTATCTTTACTTATTGTTTCTGAAGTAAAATTAAGTTCACCGTTAATGTATAACGAACAGTTAGCAACAGCCGAAGTATCATTAACTGTATAAGTAAAATTAACAATATGGTTCAAAGAAATTTTAGTGCTATTAGTAGGAGAAAGTAAACTTACGACCGGAATTTCTGAGTCAACAGTAAAGTTTCTAGATATAGACATGTTTGTATTGTTAGCATCATCGCGACAACTAATGTTCCAGTAATGCGTACCTTCAGCTAGATTTTCAACAGAAATGTTAAATGACGGACCACTAATTACACTTAACTCAGAAATATTTTTATCACCATCAATATAAATGTCACAAGTTGAATACGAAGCTATGTTATCCGTTACTGTAAAATTAAAGTTAACAGTTTTTGAAGTGGTGTTATAATAATTAATTGGTGAATTCAATGTAACATTCGGTACAGTTAGATCTACAGTTAAGTTGTAAGTTGTTGAAGTGTTCAAATTATTTACTGAATCGCGACAAGTAACATTCCATAAGTGTGCACCTTCACCAAAACCAGCAACATCTTGATTTTGTAAAACATTATTTGTACTACTTATGTTGGAAACATTTACAACGCCATCAACTACTAAGTCACAACCTAAAGTTGCATCCAGATTATCAGTTACTGTCCAGTTAAATCTAATTGTTGATGTACTAATATTCAAATTATTTGCAGGAGCGTTCAGCCAAGGAACAGGTAAGCTTGCATCAACTGTGAAATTTCTCGCAATAGACATGTTTGTATTGTTAGCGTCATCACGACAAGAAATGTTCCAGTAATGTGTACCTTCAGATAAAGCCGCAACAGTGATATTATAAGTTTGTCCTCCAAGAACACTTTGCTCAGAGATATTTTGTGCGCCATCAATATAAATGTCACAAGTTCCATATGTTGCAATATTATCAGTTACAGTAAAGTTAAAATCAATTGTTTGTGATGAACTATTATATAATTCAATAGGAGAATCTAAAATAATTCCTGGATTAGTATAATCTAAAGTGAAATTAAATGTTAAACTTGTATTCAAATTGGAATTAGCATCATAACATGAAACGTTCCATAAATGTCCACCTTCACCAAGATTTTCAACACTATAATTAGTTGTTTCACTTGTATTAACCATAAAAGTAGATTTGTTTACAATGCCATCCAAAGTAAAATTACAAGTCGCAAATGAAGAATTGTCCTCAGTAACTGTCCAGTTAAAGTTCACTGTTGATGTTGAAACATTAGCTTGGTTAACAGGCAATTCTAAATCTATTCCTGGAGATTGACTGTCTAAGATTTCTATAGTACTGTTCTTAGCATCACCATCACCTGTACCATCGTTAGGATAAACTTGTACGGTCCAAGTTTCACCGTCAGAAGTTTCCTGTGAAACTATTTTATTTGTCTCATTATTATAAATAGCTAAAATCTGTTCTTTGGTTAAAGTACGATTAAAAATCATAACATCATCAATTGAACCATTAAAAGACTGCGTAATGAATGAACCTATCGAAAT
>JBDRJY010000008.1:0-2041 GCA_043814545.1 archaeon
CTATTTTTTGAGCATATCTTTTCTTAGCTTTATACAATGCAGTTTCAGATATAGCTTCCAGTTTAACTTTGTATGATTGGTTTTCGGGTTTAACGCCTTGTCTAGCAGCGAATTTATAACTGAATTTGTTAATATACTTAGCTATTGCATAACCGATTTTAACAGATTCATCGAGTGTTACACCAATCAATTTCAAGTGAACACTATCAGTGTCTCCATAAATAATTTTATACTGTATATTATGGTTTTTACAATATTTAATACTCATATCTATAATGAACTGTAGATAATCTCTTGCCAATTGAGTAACACATTCCTGAACCTTTTTATTGTACAACCTAAAACCAGCATTACCAACAAGACCATATATTGAGTTGGTCGGGATTTTAACCGCAAAACTCTGTTGTCTCTTTAATTCAATTAGTTCTCTATTGTTTGCCTCGTCTTTCATTAATTCTTTAAGTTCATCATCGTATTGTGTTCTTAAATCAAATAAAAACCCAAATGCTTTTGATAGTTCGCATTTAGTTGTACTGCTGAACCTAACAACTTCGGTTACGACATCGGGTTTATAAACCCAAAGTTTACTATCACTTTTTACAAGTTTGAAAATATCTTTACGTTTACCATTAACAAAAAGTTTTACAGCAGTTTTTTCCTCATCAATTTTTAATACCATTTTGTTTTTTGAAGTCTTGAGTGTATATGACTTAGGATTTTTATCGGTATTTTTAACAAGTGTTGCTTTTAACATCCATTTTTTATTAAATTGTTCATTAGCATATTTTTTGAATTTTTCAACCGCTTTCGGATTGAAGTTGTTCCATATGAATAAATCTAAACCTTTTAATTCAACTTTAATATCGCCATTAGGGTCTAATTTTTCAACTCCCAAGTTATTTGAAATGATTGTTGTTGGATACAGTTTACTAGCATCAATAATAATTTCGTGTTCATCAACAACGCCAGGAATAGGTTCTAAAACAGTGGCTCCTTGAACTTCTTCTTCATTCTTTTTACCATAATCTTCATGTGGCGGTTTATTTGGGTAGACAATAAATTCATCCCTTGCTGATAACATCAATGCATCAATTAAACGCATTGCACTTTCCGTATCATCGAATCGACAACAACAGACATATGCTAACTGATACACAAAATCAATAATACCTTTTTGCTCATCCAAATATTTACAAGCATCTACGTGACTTGTATTATAATCAACAAGTTCGGGCATGTTTTCCCACATTTTTGGTATTCTTTTAGGATCACTTGGTACATCAATTCCAAATTCTGCTTTAATAACATTAGGTAATCTATAACTTCTGAGTTCTTGTGACTGAATCTTTTTATATCCAGCTAATAAATCAATCTGTACTAATCCTTTTATTTTTTCAGGAGCAGGTGCGGAATTTAACGGACTAAACTTATTAACATCAATACCATGTTCTTTACTATCTTGAAATAGTTGTGGAACATCATATCCACCAATATACCAACCAGCAAGTACGTCGGGTTTTGTAGTATTCATATATTCAAAAAACAGTTTCAAAGGTGTTTTGATATTTGAGAATATATTGGTGTCTCTCTTGATAGGAAGATTACGTACAGTTTTGTTACCATCTTTATTAAGTGATTGTACAACATCGCTATTTGAATAAGACGTTTTTCTAGCCCATCCAAACGAATGATATTTGTTAGTATAACTATCCCATAAACCAGTCAATACTGTTCTATTATCGACGGCTTCAATATCAAAATGAATGTTTCTCGATGGTATATTTCTAACGTCGATTGGTATTATATCCCGATAACTTAGTAGATTGTTGTTGCTTTTAGGTGGTCTTGAAAGAATAAAATAACCAGTTCTAACTTTTATTTCTACTAAGAATCGTGTTGTATAGATAACATCAGCTTCAGCAGTTTCATCTTGACCTAACGCTTCTCTTAACATTCTTATGTCTTCTGGTTTATTAAAGTAAATTTTATCTAAACTTGCTCCTGTAATTAGGTGTTTCCAATCACCAAGAACTCTTTCTTT
>JBDRJY010000009.1:0-6033 GCA_043814545.1 archaeon
CCAAAAGCTTTAACATAATCTTCTACGTTTCCAGGGTTATTTCCTAAGATTTCTTTCAGTGACATTTTATTTTGATTTTTGCCTTTGGCTTAAGTGTTTTTTTCGTGACGCGCTTCGCGCGTTAAATTATGCTTGGGATAAGCGGAGGAAACGCGCGCTGCCGCTTAGGTCATCGTAACCGTTAGCATAGGAATCGCTATCAAGACTGCCAACGAACAAAGCCCGCAACTCATCTTCTGCAGTATTTTGCCTAACCCAAAAACGCATTAATTTATTTTCTTGTCTTTCACTAAAAATAATATTAACATAAGCTTTTAACAAACTCTTATCATCTTCAACAGCTGTAAGCCAAGCAGGATTGTTCAAAACTTCTTGCTTAGTAAGTAAAGTGTTATATCTATTTTGAGAACTGTCTAATTCAATACCAGTTAAATTAGCATAATTAATAGGTAAAAAATGTTGGTTAAAATCTTTATCAATACCAATTAAATCAGCACAAACAGGGATTATCTTAAACTTAGTTGTACTTTTTTTGTAAGTAATATTAGTACAAGAGTGAAGATATCTTTTAAACAATTTTAACTGATCTTCCTTACTCCTAACATTACCATTTTCATCTTTCAAAGTTTCATAATCATTAACTCTAGCTTCAATTGTCTCTCTAAAAGTTAAAGGTCGAAAAACGCGATTGCCATCCAAAACAAGAGTAGGGTGAGAATCTCCAGGTTTACATTCATTTCTTAATTCATGAACACCTAGAGCGTAAGTATTAGCATAACCTTCTTCAGGAACAAATTCATAATTATAATTATCTAACATTGCTATCTCTTCAACACTAGGAATGTAAATCTTGGGGGGTTTAATTGTTAGTTTCATTTTTTACTTCCTCAACAAATTCTGAATAAAATCTTTTCAAGAAAGACCATTCTCCTGCAAACAAATTTTCTTTATCATTTCCAAAATCTTCGTTTCTTATTTCCTTTAACTTTTCGGCCAAACGCTTTTTCAATTCAAGAGACATTGCCGACTTTCTATCTAGGGGGACAAAAACAAATTCGTCTTTCTCAAATTGGCGAAGAGTACTAATTGCTTCCTGCTTTACGTCAGGTAATTCTGATCTAAACTCTTCATCTGCAACAAAAGCTTGACCATATTGCAACAAAATAGTATTTATTTGAGAACTTAAGCTTGCTTTAAAATCGTTAAAAGATTTCTTGCTATCTTTAGAAACTTTTGCATATTGCCGAAGTGAATACTCATTTGCTTTTTTTAATTTAAGCAATTTTTCATAATCTTGTGAAGAAACTTGTTTTATACCACCTAATATTAAATCAGTATATGAATCAAGATTCGTTTCTATCATTTCATTATACAATTCCAATTGTTTTTCAAGAATTTCATCTGAAAATTGAGATAAAAACTCTTCGTCAGACACTTTTTTAGTTTCTTCAAAATCTTTTCTTACTTGTTCTTCAATTCCTGAAAAGGCATCTTGCCTATTTAATCTCTGAAACTCGCGTTTCAACCATTGCAAATTTGAACTAACTTTTAAATTTCCTGCTTCTAACCTTGCAACTTCATAAATTTTTTCAAACTTTTCAGATAAAGTAGTCCTAATAGAATCTACAACATCTTCCAAAACTAAAGCTTCAAAACCCATTTTGGTTTTACTTGCAACAGGGCTTACAACACCTTTGTAAGGCGCAACAAACTTGTAAGCTAAAACAAAACTGTCAACAGGGTCGATTTCGACATCTTCGCCTTCTTTAAGTTTTACAATTTCTTCTAAACCTTTTGCAAGACGGTAAACGCCTTTTATCGCACGACCATCAATGCCTTGTAAAGTACCACAATTTTTTGTTTGTTTGTCGCAACCTTCCTTACTACAGTACCTTGGCCAAAAAAACTTATCCTTGCCTTCAATGTCTTGCTTTGTACAAACATCTAAAGCTGTCTGAAAATATTGTAATATGACTCTTTCTTTTAAGGTTACTTTATCATTATTAATTTTATTAAAAATTTCTTCAATTGCTTCAGTTAAATCAACTTTAGGTGCATCTTGAACTCCTGGAGAATTGTTTCTTTTGTTAAGCTCATCTTTATCCTTAACAGAGATTGTATATGCACCAAAATCTAGTGCTACTGGGAACCTTGCTCTCATCGCTAAATCCATGTCAAAGTTACCAGCATAATCATCAGGGTTGACTGCAGCTATACCTGAATAATAGCCGTCACCTAATTTAAGAATCTCGCCTTGGAAATTTAACTCACCAACCATCAAACCATAAAACATGTTCATGACAACTTCTGGGCATCGCCGATACTCATCAATACCAAAAAACTTTTTGCCTATATTTTTTAACTGCACTAAGTTATCTGTGGTCAGGGAATAATCTACTTCAATTTGTTCTTTATCTTCCCTAGAGATTGGTTTCCATGTCAATTCATTGTTATCATTAATAGATCTTACAAGATACTTGACCTCTCCAGAATCGTATACTGCTGTTATCTCAGGCATGCTTTCGGATCTTCCGTGAGCAAGTGAAATGTTCAACTTTTCAAATAATTCTTTTGGCTTAAAATCTGAACGGCCTTCTTCCAACAACGAATGCTTGTTGCCTGCAAAATATGCATTAGAAAAATCACGCATCAATTGAGTCTTACCAGTACTTTTAGGACCCATATACAACTGCTGAAGACCTGCAAAGATAGCAGCAGCACCGACTTCATGTAAAAGGATATCGGTTTCGCCAACCTTACCAACTGGTTTTGTGTTAACATAATTGGGAAGGTCTAAGTTTTCTTTTTTCAATATTTTCATTTTCTTCATTTTTTCGCGACGCGCTTCGCGCGTTAAATTATACTTGGGATAAGCGGAGGAAACGCGCGTTGCCGTTTAGGCTAACGTTACCGTTAGCATTGGAATTGCTACCAAGATTGACAACGAACAAAGCCCGCAACTCATCTTCTTCAATATTTTGCCTAACCCAAAAACGCATTAATTTATTTTCTTGTTTTACACTAAAAACAATATTAACATAAGCCTTTAACAAATTTTTATCATCTTCAACAGCTGTAAGCCATGCAGGATTGTTCAAAACTTCTTGTTTAGTAAGTAAAGTATTATATTTATTTTGAGAACTATCCAATTCAGTACCAGTTAAATTAGCATAATTAATAGGTAAAAAACGTTGATTAAAATCTTTATCAATACCAATTAAATCAGTACAAACAGGGATTATCTTAAACTTAGTTGTTTCTTTCTTGTAAGCAACACCAGTACAAGAGAGAAGATATCTTTGAAACAATTTTAACCTATCTTTTTTAGTCTTTTCATTGCCATCGTCATCTTTCAAAGTTTCATAATCCTTAACTCTTGCCTCAATTGTTTCTCTAAAAGTTAAAGGTCGAATAATTTCCTTTCCATTATCCAAAACAAAAGTAGGGTGAGAATCTCCAGGTTTACATTCATTTCTTAACTTATGAACGCCTAAAGCGTAAGTGTTAGCAAAACCTTCTGCAGGGACAAATTCATAATTATAATTATCCAACATTGCTATCTCTTCTACACTAGGAATGTAAATCTTGGGGGGTTTAATCGTTAGTTTCATTTTTGTAAAACATCCTATATTTCTTAGAAATTATGGCAAAAGTCTTAATATATAAAGGTTTTGTTTTTGTTACAACTCTCAAGTAATTACTATATTAGAAACTTCCGTTAAACTACACAAATCTATATATAATCTTATTATTAGAACAAACTCTTGATGTTATTCGCACATTTCGCAGACTGTCATATTGGTGGTTGGCAAGATTCTAAACTAAAAGAATTAGGATTACAAACGTTTAAGCTAGCCATACAAACCTGTATAGACAGAAACATTGATTTTTTAATAATATCAGGAGATTTGTTTAACACGGCTATACCTCAGATAGATTATATTAAAGAAGTTGCATCAGAGTTTGCTAAACTTAAAGATAAATCTATTCCTATATACCTAATTGCAGGGTCTCATGACTATTCTCCTTCAGGTAAAACCATGTTAGATGTTCTTGAAAAAGCTAAACTATGTGTTAACGTAACTAAGTTTGACAATGATAAGTTGCAGTTCACAATAGATCCTAAAACTCAAACCAAAATTACTGGTTTATACGGGAAAAGAGGAGGGTTAGAGAAAAATGATTATCAAACTCTAGATTTTAGTCATTTAGAAAATGAAATTGGTTTCAAAATCTTTATGTTCCACACAGCTATCCAAGAGTTTAACCCTCCAGAACTGCAAGATATGGAATCGTTAAGCGCTGCAAGTTTACCTAAGAATTTTAATTATTATGCAGGTGGTCATATACATTACATTTTCAATAAAGAATATGGAAACGGTAAATTAACTTTCCCTGGCGCTTTATTCCCTAACAATTTCAAAGAACTTGAAGATTATAAACATGGAGCGTTTTATTTGGTTGATGAAAACGTTAACACTGAACATGTTCAATTGCCTATCAAAGAAGTAATGGATTTACATTTTAATGCTGAAGGTAAAGATGCTGAACAACTTACCCAAGAAATCTTAAATTCTTTAAATAATTTTGAAGATAAAATTGTAATGTTGCGTGTAAAAGGTACGTTAAACTCAGGTAAACCTTCTGACGTTAATTTTAAATTAATCCTACAAAAGTTAGAACCTGCCTACACAGTTTTAAAAAATACTTCTAAGTTAAAAAGTAAAAAGTTTGAAAAGTTAGAGCTTAAACAAGGTAATGTAAAAGAAATTGAAACTCAGTTAATACAAGAAGCTACTGTAACTGTTGAAATTCCTGAATTTGATCAAAAAGAATTGACACTAACTCTTCTAAATGTGCTAGACAAAGAAAAAGCTGAAGGTGAAAAGAATGCTGACTTTGAAAAACGTGTGTTTAGCGACGTTGTTGACCAATTAAAACTCAAGGAGATGTTTGAATGAAGATTAACCGGTTGTTTTTGCGTAATATCAGAAGTTATACCGAGCAAGAAATTCATTTTCCTAATGGTAGCATTTTGTTATCAGGTAACATTGGTTGTGGAAAGTCTACAGTTCTCTTAGCAATGGATTTTGCTTTGTTCGGTTTGCAACGAGGAAACTTAACAGGTGCAGCTCTGTTACGTAATGGTGCAGATAAAGGTGAAGTTGAATTAGACTTTGAAATTGATGATCAAAAGATTACAATCAGACGTTCTTTGAAAAGAAGTAAAGAGGGTGTTGGACAAGAAGCAGGTTCTATCACTATTAACGGCGAGTATCAAGACGGAACTGCTATTGAACTTAAACAAAAAGTGTTAGAATTGTTAAATTACCCTAAAGATCTTTTAACAAAAAATAAATCTTTGATTTTTCGGTACACTGTTTATACGCCGCAGGAAGAAATGAAACAAATTCTTCTCGGAGATAAAAATGATAGGTTAGAAACTTTACGTAAAGTGTTTGGCATTGACAAGTATAAACGTGTTAAAGAAAATACTAAAATTATTTTGTCTAAAGTTAGAGAGAAAAAACGAGAGTACACAGGTTATACCTCTGATTTAAACGAAAAGAATTTAATGTTAATACAAAAACTAGACGAAGTTAGACTAATTGAAACCAAAGTTAAAGAACTTGAACCTCTTGTTGAAAATCAAGTTAAAAATGTTGAAGAAAAGAAAAATCAAATCAAAGATAGTGAAGAAAAGATAAAACATCTTACTGAACTGAAAAAAGAGTTTGAGTTGGGTGAAGTTAACCGTACTCATAAGCTTAACGATGTTGAAAAAACTATCAAAGATATTGAAAAGTTAAACTTAGAAATTGAAGAGTTGCAAAAAGAAAGTCTTGAAGGTAACCCTGAGACAATCAAAGATCTTATTCAAGAAAAAAACATAAAACTTTTAGAACTAGAAAATAAAATCAAACAATATTCTAACTTAATGCAAGATATTAAAACTAAAAAACAAGTTTCTGACGAGGTTAAATTGAAAATTCAAGAACTTAGCTCTTGCCCGATGTGTCACCAAGAAGTTTC
>JBDRJY010000010.1:0-41061 GCA_043814545.1 archaeon
TAATATATTTTATTATAGATATTATATAATAGAAAAACTTAAAAAATAAAATTAAACAAAAACCTAATTCCTTTTAATTTAATGGAATTAAGCTATTTTATTTTTATTATTTTTAACATTAAATTTTACTTATTTACTACTTCTATTATTAAAATTTTAAATAATTTCCATATGAAATATTATTAAATTTATATTTAAACAATTCAAATCAAAATCAATCAATTAGTTCCATGCGAAATAAGGGTGTGAGGGTGTCATCTATTTTTCATAATTAATACTCTTAGAATTTGTGGGTCCGAATAACTATTAAACTGATTATATTTCTTTTTATATTTTTGTAATATTTCTTCTTTTAGAAGATCTTTTTTACTAAAGAATATTAAGAATTTTTTTCCTGAAAAATGTTTTTGCATTATCTTAAACAATTTTTCTTGTTCTTGAATTGTATAACCACAACTTTCACTTAAGTCAAAGACAAAAATTATTTTTTTGGATAAATATTTTAAAGCTAAGAAAGCTTGTTGTTCAATATAATTCATTTTTTTCAAAGATTCACCAAAAGTTCCAGGTGTATCAATTATTTGTAATTTTTTCCCAATGTAACCAAGCATAAGACCTTTAGTAGTAAAAGGATAAATGTTTATTTCAGGTCTAGCAGGTGTTAAATTAGTTAGTAATGTGCTTTTTCCTACATTAGGATAACCAACAATGCATATAGTAGGGATATGAGTTTTAATTGCAGGAAAACCACGCATTTTTTTTCGGCTTTCTTCTAAAAAAATAAAATCTTTTTTTCTTCTTTCTAAGACTGAGCTTATTCTACCATAGTATTCTCTTCTAATTTGATTAATTAGAGTTATAGATTCAGCTTTTTTAATTTGAATTTGATAAATTCTATTTAGTTCTTTTATTTTAGATTTTATCCAAGTAATTGAAGATAAAGAGGTTTTTAGTTCCTTAGAACCAATAACAGCATTAATCATCTCTTGATAAAACAAGTCTAATTCATCTATTGAAGGGAAGGATGTGACAATATGACTCATATCACTTATTAAGATTTTAGAGGTGATTTCAATTTTTTTCAGTTCAACAGTTCTTGATCTTTCCAATTTAACCCCTTTTAGCTTAGAACTACGTTTCAAACTAGAAACCTTAATTGATTCTCTAAAGGCTTTACCTAGGTAAAATTCAGGTTTTTCTACTTTTAACAAAGTTTGAAAATTCATAGATTAAAGGAAAGAACTGCAATATATAAAAGTAATCTTTATTAATCTGAAGTGATTTTTAATTTAATATGAAGAGATTTTTAATAGTTTTAATTATAAGTATATTTTTGATAGGTTGTGGACCTGGAGTAACTGAAGATTATGAAGAAGCGCAAGAAAACCTTCCAGAAGAATTACAAGATATGATTCAGTATCAAGATCCAGAAAATATACCTGAAGATTTTCCTTATATTTATATTATTTATCCTAATGGAATTGTAGAATCATTTGTTAAAATAGATTCAGCTGAATTACCAGCAGGTGCACCACAGGGTACAATACCAACTTTTATTTCTTATATTATTCAAGAAGATACAACTGAAGATGTTGATTCTATTAAACAATATTATGATGATACTTTTATTGGGAAAGGATGGCAGATTCAAAATAACTGGATACAGCAAGGTTTCAGTTCCAATTCTTACAATAACAATGTAGGATGGCAAGAACCAGGGTTTGTAACAGTATCTATTAACATAGCTGATGGTAAGTACGAAAACGATATTAGTATTTCAATTATGGAATACTAATTCTTAAATTACATCAAAAGATTTTTAAACTTCTAAGTCTATATAGAAACATATGGGAGCATTTGAGATAATCTTAGTTTTACTTGTCCTTTTCTTTATTGTAGAAGCTTTCAAACATAGTTTTGGAAAAAGAATAATTAAGTTGGGTATAACAGTTTTTGTTATCGTGATAATTCTATTAGTAGCCGGTAATTATTTTGACTTGGGAAAATTCTTTAGCCCAGAAAGTCCATTTACAAAAACAGGTGCTTCTGTTGTAGTTGATCTTAGAGATAATTTAGATGATATAAATATTGATTTTCCAACAGAAGTTTTAGAAGATTTGGGTGGAAAAGGCTTTGACTATATAAATAAAGCAAACATTACTAGTCAAATAACTCGAAAAATATATAAATAAGTGTCTTATTAATGGAACAATGAGGGGGAATTATAATGACTGATGAAAGAAAATATTCAAGACACCTTGTAGGTAAAACTGTCGTAACAAAATCAGGAAAAAAGTTTGGTGAAGTTGGTAATATAACATTCGAAACTCGTACTGGTGAATTAATGCAAATCGTTTTAAAGAATCCAACAGTCTACGTCGACAACTTAGACATTGAACGTGATAAAAAGGGTAATTGGTTAATCCCTTTTAGTGCAGTAATGGCTGTAGGTGATTTTGTTGTTGTTGCTGAAGAAGATATCATTTAAATTTTTTTATTCTTTAATGAATTTCTAAAAGAAACATTTAAAAGATTAGATTTTTTAATAATTGTATGAAATTAAGAAATTTGGCTAAAATAGGTTTAGTTTCTTTAGCTTTAATGACAACTACAGGTTGTTTTAATCAAACTTTGAAAAAATATCCTTATGCATATGCAGCTTTTAAAAGACAACCTTCTTTGGAAGAAAAGTTTGGATCTGATGCAAATTTTGCAATTGTAGTTGTAGATATGCAGGATGAATTTACACCGTTAATTAAGAAAAAGGAATTAAAAAAAGAAATTCCTAACCAGCAAAAGGTTTTGGAAGCAGCTATAGAATATGATATTCCTGTTTTAGTTTTAGAATATTATGGTCCAAGCCAAACAATACCTGAAATCAAAGAAAAAGTTTTAGAAGTTCCACGCTACAGGTTTGTTACAAAAAATAGAGATTCAGGATTTTTAGAACGTGATAATTGTTCAATTGAAGGGCTTAATCCTGTTGATTGGTTAAATACAAATAACGTTGATAGTTTATATTTTATGGGTATTAACACTGATTATTGTGTTTATGCATCGGCAGTTGACGCTTTTTGGTATTACGATTTTCAAATTGCCACAACAACAGATGTTATCGCTTCCTATTCTTGTTACGATAATTGTAATAGTGTTTACGGTACTTTTGATTTTTTTGCGAAAGAAGGTTATATTGGTTTAAATCATGAAGATTTCATTAAATATTTGGAAGAAAATAATAATTAAACTTAAAGACAAAACCAAACGTTTATTAATTTAACTTTATTCTTTATATACTAATTATGAAATTTAAAACTACTGCTGACATTAAAGTACCACTAAGAATCATTGACCAAATCATAGGTCAAGAAGAGTCCGTTAAACTAATTAAAAAAGTAGCTCTTCAAAGAAGGCATTTATTTTTAATAGGGGAACCAGGCACAGGTAAGTCTCTTATAGGTCAAGCATTAGCAGAATTGATTCCTAAAGAAAAACTTAAAGACGTTTTGGTTTTTCCTAATCCTAGTGATGAGAATGTGCCTTTGATTAAAGAAGTTTCAAAAGGTTTAGGCTATGATATTGTAACAAAAGCTAAGTTACAATCTATGGGCAGTTTTAGGAACCAAAACATTTTACTTTTTGTTTTTGTAATTTTTATTACACTTTTACCATATTATTTTTATGCAAAAAAGATTTTTCCGTTTGATTCAGCGATAGTATATGCTGCATCTATGATTACAAGTTTTATTTTTGTTGTAGGTTTCATAATCTTTATGAACTTGAATAAAAAAATGCAAATGAACAAACCGCAGTCAGCGATTCCTAAACTTTTACTAGACAATTCCAAAACTAAGAAAGCGCCGTTTATTGATGCTACTGGCGCACATGCAGGAGCCTTGTTAGGAGATGTGTTACACGATCCGTTACAATCAGGGGGTTTAGGAACACCACCACATGAAAGGTTAATTGCAGGAATGATACATAGAGCTAGTGGGGGGGTCTTATTTATTGACGAAATATCAACATTATCTCCGAGATCACAACAAGAACTTTTAACAGCAATGCAAGAAAAAAGACATCCTATTACTGGCCAATCTGAGAGATCTAGTGGAGCTATGACTAGGTCAGAACCGGTACCGACAGATTTTGTGATGGTAGCTGCAGGTAATTTGGAAACATTAAATAAAATGCATCCTGCTTTACGGTCAAGGATAAGAGGTTATGGTTATGAAGTTTACATGAACACTTTGATGGATGATACACCAGAGAATAGAGAACGTATGGCATTTTTCGTTGCACAGGAAGTTGTTAAAGATAAAAAAATTCCACATTTCACTAAAGCTGCTGTTGATGTTATTATAGATGAATCTAAGAAAATGGCTTCAACTTCAGGAAAATTAACTGTAAGGTTAAGAGAGTTAGGAGGTTTGATCAGGGCAGCTGGTGATTTAGCTTTGGAAGATAAATCCGAGTTTGTTGAACCTACACACATTTACACAGCTAAAACTTTTGCAAGACCATTAGAACAACAGATAGCTGACAAATACATTTCATTAAAGAAAAAATATGAAGTTATTATAACAAAAGGCCAATTGGTTGGCAGAGTTAACGGGTTAGCTGTTATTGGTTCAGGTGCAGCTTACTCAGGTATTGTTTTACCAATTGAATCAGAAGTTACACCTGGCGGTAAAAAAACTGAGTTTGTTGCCACAGGTAAACTTGGAGAGATAGCTAAGGAAGCGATAAAGAACGTTTCAGCAATAATTTTAAAATTCTTTGGCGAAGACCTTAGAGAAAAATACGATGTTTATACACAGTTTATCCAATCCACTGAAGGTGTTGAAGGAGATTCAGCTAGCATTGCTGTTGCAACTTCGATTATTTCAGCTTTGAAAAACGTTCCAATTAGACAAGATACGGCAATGACGGGTTCTCTTTCAGTTAGGGGAGAAGTGTTAGCAATTGGTGGTGTTACTGCTAAAGTTGAAGCTGCTATTGACGCTGGATTAAAGAGGGTGATTGTTCCTAAATCAAATTATGATGATATTGTTATTAAGGCAGATAAAAAAGCTCTGATTAAAATAATACCTGTACAGCGTATTGAAGAAGTTCTAAAAGAAGCTATGGTTTGGAAAGGTAAAGAAGAAATTCTTAAGAAGATTAATAAGAGATAGGTTTTTGGCTGCGCCTTTAAAGAGTTTGAATTTTGAAAAAAGATATAAAACCTTGAAACTATTAGAAGATTATGTTTGAAAAATCAATTAGTAAAAACCTTAACAAAGTTTTACCATTTATACCTTCAGGTGTTACACTGGTGGCAGCTGTAAAATCTGCGACAAATGAACAGATAGATGAACTTTTAAAAAATAAAATTAATAATTTAGGTTTTAACACAGCACAACATCTTCTTAGTGTCAGTGCGTTTATTCAGGATTCAATGTTTCATTTCATTGGTCATCTGCAACAAAATAAGATTAAAAAAGTTGTCCCGGTTTGTGATTTGGTTCATAGTGTTGATTCTGTTAAACTTGCAAAAAAAATTTCAGAAGTGGCGCAAAAAATGAACAAAGTACAGAATATCCTTTTACAAGTGAAAACTGATAAAGAAAAAGAGTATGGTTTTAATGACGTGAATATTGCCTACAAAGAAATATTAAATTTGCCGAACATTAATGTTAACGGGCTTATGACTGTTCCTTCACCTTATGTTAATCCAAAATATATTTACAGAAATTTAAGATTGCTTAAAGATAATCTTGGTTTAAAGGACTTATCTATTGGGATGTCTAACGATTATAGGATTGCTATTGAGGAAGGAGCAACAATTGTTAGGATAGGGAAGATGTTGTTTAATTAATTTAAAGTGCCTTACACTCACTCATTCTAATACCATAAGATTCTTGGAAAATTTCATCTAATTTTTCATAATTTTCTTTACTATAAGGGCAATGATACCAAGCCATACGAGTAACCTTAGAAGTTTCTTTAAAATGATAATCTTTTAACAATAAGGTAATAGCCGGCTTTTTTTGACTAGGAAAATATATATCTTGACCAATAACATATCTGATTATAACTTCTTCAGTCATAAGAGAGAGAAAATTATCAAGAGTCATATTCCTATCTCTTTTAGTAGGTTGCGGTTTACCAGGTTCCCAATCATCTTTTAGTTGACTAAAATAAGTCATCTTTTCATCAATACCAATATCAAACAATCTTCTAACAAAAGTCTTAGTTTGTTCAAAAGGTAAATACTCTAAATTTAACCAACGTTCTTCCATAAATTAAGAATAATAAACAAGATATAAAAAAATATGCCTTCTAAACAACATAAGTATTTTTAATTTCTTAACAATTAACAAATGATAATGAAACAAATAGTAGCAATTGTAGGATTATGTGGTTCAGGAAAATCAGTTGTAGCTGATGAGTTTACTAAGGCTGATTACAAATTTATTAGATTTGGTCAAATTACTTTAGATAAATTGAAAGAGCAAGGCATAGAACCTAATGAAGCCAACCAGAAAGCTATGAGAGAAGGTTTAAGGCAAGAACATGGCATGGCTGCTTTCGCAATTCTAAATCAAGATAAGATAAATAACACAGATAAAAATGTGATTATAGACGGTTTATATTCTTGGTCTGAATATAAAGTTTTGAGAGAGAAATATAGAGACAATTTTCATATTATAACTGTTTATGCCCCGCCTAAAACAAGATGGGAAAGATTATCACAAAGATTCCCTGACGAAACAGATACAAACCTAAGAAATCACCACTTTACACAAGAAGAAGCTAAAGCTAGAGACTATGCCGAGATTGAAAACATTGAGAAAGGCGGTCCGATAGCTATGGCAGATTTCACAATTCATAATACAGGAACAATTGAAGAAGCAAAAGAAAAAGCAAAAGAAATTATAGCAATTCTTGATAAGCCTTATACGCATGATCAGTCATAGTCCATTTACGCTTACGTTTAAAATCAGATTTAGTTTGATGAACAATTTTCTGTTTTTCTAAGTCTAACAGTAATTTCAAGATAAACTGTTTATCACGTGCTTCAAGATCAGCAATCTTAGATGTAAACAAAGAATGTGGAGCTTCATCATATAACAAACGTAAAACATTAGCCTTGATTTGTTCAATCCGTTTTTCTGAAATTTTACTCATAACAATTTAACTTAATTTAAGACTTTATAACATTTGCGTTTAAACGCACAAAGAAAAGCACCAACTTTATATAACTAAATAGCTTTACTAACAGATATGGATTTCAAGAAAGAAGTAATAAAAATTCTGCAACCACATTTGGATAAAGTAGATGAAACCTTAATTGAAATTCCACCTGATCCAAACTTAGGTGACTACGCTTATCCTTGTTTTATATTAGCAAAACAATACAAGAATAATCCGACGGAAATCTCTAAACAATTACAAAAGAAGATTAAACCCACTAAGGCGATAGCCAAAATCCAAGCCACTGGTCCTTACCTAAATTTTTTTATAAATAAATCAATACTAACAAAACAAACTATAACAAATATATTAAAACAAAAGCATAAGTACGGTTCCAATATCAAAGGCAAAAACAAAACCTTAGTAATAGACTTTTCTGCACCAAACATAGCAAAACCATTCTCAATAGGTCACTTAAGGTCAACAGTTATAGGAAATTCTTTAATACAAATTCATAAGTTTTCTGGATACAAAACAGTAGGCATAAATTATCTTGGAGATTGGGGTACACAGTTTGGGAAACTAATCTACGCTTTCAATCAATGGGGAGATAGAAAGAAGTTAAAGAAAGATCCTATCAAACACTTACTAAAACTCTACGTAAAGTTCCATCACGACGCTGAACTTAATCCTGATTTAGAGGATAAAGGTAAGGAATGGTTCTCTAAGTTAGAAAAAGGCAACAAAAAAGCGCGTAATCTATGGAAAGAGTTTACTGATCTTAGCCTTATAGAATTCAATAAAATATACGATTTAATGGATATTAAGTTTGACTCGTATGCAGGTGAATCTTTTTATGAAAACAAAATGCCTGCAATGATAAAGTTAATCAAAAACAAAGGTATTACAGAAGAGAGTGAAGGTGCTTTGATTGTACCTCTAGAAGATAAGAAAATGCCTCCATGTTTAATCTTGAAAAGTGATGGTTCAACTATATATGCTACTAGGGATTTGACAGCAGCTAAACACAGGTATGATAAGTATAAGTTTGACAAAATGTTATACGTGACAGATTTCAGGCAACAGTTACATTTTAATCAGTTTTTTGCAGTGTTAGACAAGATGAGTTATAAGTGGTCTAAGAAATGTGAACATATTGGATTCGGTTTGGTAAAGATGCCTGGAGGTGTTGTACTTTCAACAAGGAAAGGCAATGTTGTTTTTATGGAAGAGGTTTTGGGTAAATCAATTAAATTGGTTAAGAAGATAATCCAGGAAAAGAACCCTAAGCTTAAAGATAAGGATAAAGTTGCTGAAATGGTAGGAATAGGTGCCATAATCTTCTGGGATCTTTCAAATGATTGGACTCATGACTTAACTTTTGACTGGGATAATATCTTAAATTTTGAAGGAGAGACAGCACCTTATGTCCAATATGCTCACGCAAGAGCAGCTGCTATATTACGTAAAGCAGGGAAACTGGATTATAAAGTGAAATATGAGAAGTTAACACATGAGAAAGAAATTGCTTTAGTAAGATTATTATCTGATTTTCCTTTACAGGTTGAAGATGCTTTAGATAAACATAAACCATCTGTCATTGCAAGATATACTTTAGATTTGGCACACGTTTTCAACGATTTCTATTCTTGTTGTCCTTGCTTGAATGAGAAAGATAAAGATATTCAGAAAGCTAGATTGCTTCTTGTTATGATAACTAAACAGACTCTTGCTAATGGGTTAAGCTTGTTAGGCATAAAGGCCCCTGACCAGATGTAATTCTGTTCTAATTAGAAGTAACATAAACTTTAAATAAGCAGGTTAATTATGTTTTGGCTAGGTGATATGAAATGCCGATTGTAGGATTTAATTTTGACAAGATTGACGCTGAAAAGAAAAGACCAGTTGAACCCCCTGTTAATGTAAATACGGGTGTGGTTGTTAAAGACATGAAAGAAGAGAAATTGCCAGTTGGCAAATCTGAGACAGTTCTAAGAGTAGACTTTGAGTTTACAGTAAAGTATGAACCAGGGATTGCAGATATTCTTCTGGGTGGCCACTTGCTATACTTAGATGAGAGCAAGAAAGCTAAAGATATTTTGAATACATGGAAGAAGGATAAGAAGCTTGGTCATGATGTAATGCAAGTCATTATGAATACTATTCTGATTAAGAGTAATGTTAAGGCTTTGATGATTTCTCAAGAGTTAAATCTTCCACCTCATGTGAAGTTGCCGACTATTCAGTCTCAACCTATTAAAAAATCAAAAGCTGACTTGATGGTCAGTTAATTTTTTATTTTTTCATTCTCTATGCAAGGGCCCTGTACATTCTATGCAATGGTTATGCAGATCCTATGCAATGGCTATGCACACTTTATGCGCTTCTTGTGCACAACAATACATATAAAACACGTTTAATTAATTTATTCTCATGGTAGTTGAAACACCTGTTTCCGTCGAGAATGATGATAAACTGAAACAAGCCTTCAAAAAGGTAAAAGATGATTTCTTGACATTACAAAAAGAGATAGAATCTAATAAAGAAGCCATTATTTGCCAAAATAAGCTGATTTCTGACCTTCAAGAGAAATTAGGCTCAATAAGCCAAAAAGACTCAAATAGCCTAATTGATCCAAATTTGGATACTTTAGGGCCTAAACTGGTCAAATCTGCACATCTTTCTCCTCAAAGTTCCATAGGAAATAGGGGGGTTATGCAATTATTCAACAATTATTCAACAATTATTCATTCAACAGATATTCAACAGTTAAGCACATCTTTTGGCAAATTGCCGAAACAGGAACTCTTGACGTTTTTGACTATATATCAGTTAGAAGATGATCTAGGCAGGATAGGTTATCCTCACGTTGCAAGTCATCTTGGTTTATCAGAAGGCTGTGTCCGTACCTATGTTGCTAGCCTGATAAAAAAGGGTTATCCTGTGAAAAAAGAACGTTTCAATAATAAGGTTATATTCCTAAGGGTACCTTCTGATTTCCGTGATTTGGACATAAAAACCCGCCTTTTTGAATTATTTTCTTCCCTCTATCAATCCTTCCCTTTTCCTCAAAAAGACTAAGATATTTTTCTTACCATTTTGCTGATGTGCATAGCCATTGCATAGGATCTGCATAGCTTTTGTTTAATTATTGTTTAGTTTTTGATTACCGACGGCAAACTAACGTTAGTTAACTGTTCACTAACGGTTCACTAACGCATGTTTTACAAAATAGAAACGTTTAATAAACTAAAAAACATTTGAAAGATTAGATGTTTGGAAGATTATTTAGAAAAAAAGAAGATGAGCATTTATTACATACTCATAATACATTTAATAGTTTACATCAGACTTTGCAAACTTCTTTCTCAAACATAAAAAGAGACATGGGTTTGATTAATTCTTGGACTGATCATTTTAAAGAAAGACATCTTGAACATGATACAAGGTTTGAGTATTTGTTCAAGAAACTTGAAGAGATTGAACAACGTTTGGATGCATCTGAATCGATTCCTCAATTTTCCCTAGAGCCTGTTCAAGAATCCTATGAAGAACATGTTGAAGAAGTTAAGCCAATGGAAACTCCTGATTCAATGTGGGATCTTTTAACCCCGACGCAACAAAAGATTTGTTGGAAGCTTGCATCATTACATAAAGAAATGCCTGGTCAATGGATCCCTTTGAAATATCTTGCACAAGAAATGTATCCTGAAAAAGAATATAGTAAAATCAGGTCAGCTATTTCGCAGTTTGTTTCTAACCTAGAAAAGTCCGGTTATGTCAAACGTAAGAGGCGTGGAAAGCAAGCCTATGTTAAGTTAGTTAAGGATGATATTAGTAAAAAACAATCTCAATTATTGGCTAGGATTTTTAACAGATGAAACGATTAATATTGTTACTTTATATTTTATTTTCTTTAACTTCTTGTACATACATAGAACCTCCCATGATAATGACTCAGAGTTTGTGCGAATATAATAACGGTTATTGGAACGAATGTGGGTCTCCTTGTACAGGTACTGATGCTCAATATTGTATAGAAGTTTGTGTCGAACAATGCGAATGTGGAGGCATAGCTGGTTTTGGTTGTCCACTAGATTACGACTGTAAACTTACTGGAAATTATCCTGATGAAATGGGCGTTTGTATACCAAAATAGTCAATTGCGTTTAAACGCGAATCTTTTGTATCTTATCTTATGTAGGAAAAACTTTTATATACTGGATTAACTTTTTTTCTGAAGATTATAAATAATCATAAGGAGGTTTAACACATGAATTTAATTTGGTATATAGTAATTTTGGGCGTTCTATGTTTAGTTTTTGTAGGCTATCTTGTAAGGAAAGTTTTAGCTTATGAAAAAGGTAGTCCGAAGATGGTAGAAATCGCGGACGCTATTCACTTAGGTGCCATGGCATTTTTGAAGACGGAATACAAAGTTCTTAGTATCTTTGTAGTTATAGTAACTATTGCTATTACATTTTTAATTAACTGGCAGACAGGGTTGACTTTTATTTTAGGAGCAATTGCTTCGGCTCTGTCTGGTTATGTCGGAATGAAAATTGCAACTCAGGCTAATGTTCGTACAACTCAAGCAGCTAAGTCAAGTTTGAAGAAAGCGTTTACTGTTGCTTATTCTTCAGGTGCAGTAATGGGTTTTGCTGTTGTAGGTTTAGGCTTATTAGGTTTAAGCTTGTTGTACATTCTATTGGGTGAACCATTATACTTGATTGGGTTTAGTTTTGGTGCATGTTCAATTGCATTGTTTGCGCGTGTTGGTGGTGGTATTTACACTAAAGCTGCTGATGTTGGTGCAGACCTTGTAGGTAAAGTTGAAAAAGGCATTCCTGAAGATGATCCTCGTAACCCTGCTGTAATTGCTGACAATGTAGGTGATAATGTTGGTGACGTTGCTGGTATGGGTGCTGATTTGTTTGGCAGTTATATTGACACCCTTGTTGCTGCAATGATTGTTGGCGGTTTAATGATGGGCACTTTAGGCTCTTATGCCGTACTGTTCCCTCTGTTCTTGAGTGCAATTGGTGCAGTAGCATGTTTCATAACATTTTTTGTAGTGAGACCACATGCAACCAGCCCAATGAAACCATTGAGAAACAGTTTAGTAGTTTCAACAGTTTTGGTAGCGATAGGCTCATTCTTTTTGGTGAGATACATGTTTCCAACCTTGGCACTGTTTTGGGCAACCTTGGCAGGTCTTGTTGGCGGATTTTTGATTGGTTTGATTACCGAACATTACACTTCCGAAGAACGTAAACATGTTAAGAAGATTGCTGACGCTTCAGTAACTGGCGCAGCAACAAACATCATCCACGGTTTAGCTGTTGGTAAGAAAAGTACTGTTTTACCTATCTTAATAATAAGTTTAATGGTATGGATATCTTTTGCAATGGGTGGACTTTATGGTTTGGCTATCGCAGGTGTAGCAATGCTTGCAACTTTAGCAATTGGTTTAACTATCGACACTTACGGTCCGGTGGCAGACAATGCTGGCGGTATTGCTGAGATGGCTGGCTTGGATAAAGAAGTTCGTGTACGTACTGATAAATTAGATGCTGCAGGTAACACTACAGCAGCAATTGGTAAAGGTTTTGCTATTGGTAACGCAATGATCGCTGCCTTGGCAATGTACTTGACATTCGCTGTTGAAGCAGGTATTACATCTGTTAACATCCTTGATCCGAAAGTGATTGTAGGGTTGTTGATAGGTGCAATGATACCATACATTTTTTCCTCGTTACTTATCGAATCTGTTGGTAAAGCTGCTTTTGATATTATCAAAGAAGTTCGAAGACAGTTTAGGACAATAGATGGATTGATGGAAGGTACAGCTAAGCCTGACTACACTAAATGTATTGACATCAGTACAAAAGCTTCGTTACGAGAGATGATCTTGCCTGGCTTGATTAACATTTTAGTACCTATCATTGTTGGTTTGACTTTAGGTGTAGAAGCTTTGGCAGGGTTGTTAGTTGGTATTATTGCTAGCGGTGGAGTAATGGCAATTAAGATGGCTAACTCTGGTGGTGCATGGGATAATGCTAAGAAGTATATTGAGGCAGGTGCTCATGGCGGTAAGGGTTCAGTAGCACATCGTGCAGCTGTTGTTGGTGACACTGTAGGTGATGGTTTCAAAGATACGAGTGGGCCTAGCTTAAACATTTTAATCAAGCTGAGCGCAATTGTAGCCTTGACATTCTTGCCATTGTTTATTTAAAATTTCTTTTTTTAATTTTAACAAATCTTGTTCGATGTCTACCCAGAGTTTGCTTATGTTTTCACTATGTTTACTATAAGGTATTATTTTTTGGATAAGATTAACGATGTCTTCTTTTTTATTTAAATATTAATTCATAATGATCTTGATTGTATCTTCCAAAGTTTGATGGAGTTCCTTTTTCTTTGTCTAATCTTAGTAAAGGACCATACCCTTTTTCTTTTAATGTTAATTGTATTTGTTCTAGAATCTTTTTATCTCCTGCTCTTAGTCTCAGGAAGAATGCTTTTTCGATAGGGTTGCTTTTTTCTCTGATAGAAACAGATATAAAGAGGTAGAAAGTCTTTTTTTTCAATTAGTTGTTAATTAGGAGAAATAAAAATGGAAATAACAAGAATAAAACTAGAAAAGGTTTCAGGTTTTGGTATTAGAGAATATCCTTCAATGGTAGTTTTTATGGAAAATGACTCTGCAGCTGACCGAGACAATTTATTATCTGACGTTTGTACTGCATATGAAGCTATTATTGGTGAAGAATTAGACACAGAAGATGAAAAGATGACTTATTGGGGCAGAGGTTTCTTAACCTTAGATTTATCTCAACCACAAAATTCTTTTCAAGACCGTGCCCAAAAATTAGAATTTATTGCAGAAGATTTAAAACTTTTATATCCATCTGCTCGTTTTGAAAGTTCTTTTTAATTTTTTTATATTAAAAAATACAACATAACAGGTAGTAACAAACATCCCATCATATGATTTCTTCCTATACCTTTGACTTGTGGTATTATACCTACACATGTTGACACGAATAATACAAACAAACCCATAACACCAGAAAGGAAAAAACAAAGGATTACGATTAACGATATAATACTAAGACATAAGATACGATAATTCACTTTAGACATAAACTTTCCGAACAATTTAGAAATATTCATTGCTAACATCGTAGCTATTCCTCCAACAACTAGAGCAACAAAAAGAAATGTGACAAGTTGTTTTAAGCTAATCTCAGTAATAAGTTCAGACACAGCAACAATTGCACCGTTCCTTGCTTTGCCTAAAGTATACAATGTAACAAAACTAAGTACCATGTTAACTGTACTAAGACCACCTACTAAAACCATAAACAATTTTTGTTCTAATTTAATAATAGTTGAAGCTAGTATTGCACCTTGTGCAGGACCAAGGCCAGGCATGAACGAACACACCCATCCAGCAATTACTGAAGCAAATATAGCTTTTCCACAATCTTTTGCTTTAATTTCAAACTTAAACTCTTTTTGTTCAGGAATCTTTACATTATCTTTTAGACTAAGGAACAACATTGATGTTCCGAACAATCCTGAGAGTAAAGGGAACAAAGGTTCTTCTAATAAAGGGGAGTTTAAAACTATCATGCCAAGGACACCTGCTAATGTAAATACAATGAATGCCCACAATCTAGATTTACTTTCCTTGAATATTAAGAATAAGGAAACTAATAATAAAAGGTATCCTATTATTAGTTGGATATAAGGATAAATTATTGGAATCAAATAAATTATTAGTGGTACAATGCTTACGCATAAGATTAAACCTCCTAAGGATCCAATAACAGTTAACATCACAGCTTCGTAACCTTTACCTTGTAACAAGAGTTTATGTCCGGGTAAGATTGATAAGGCTGTGTCAGATTCAGGTGCACCTAAGAACACTGAAGGTATAGTATCAAGGAAAGTGTGTGTGACTGCCATTGATATTATTACTATAGCTAAAAAGAATATGTTTATGAAATCTAAGAAATATGTTGAAAGGCTTAAGATTAAAACAGAAATTAAATTAATATGGATACCTGGCGTAAGGCCTGTGAAAATACCTAAGATTATTCCAATTACAATTGCGATTAAGATGTTTGTTATCATGAATGAGAAAATATTTTATTTCTATTAAAACTTAAACATAAAATTATACAAGAATTTCCGGATTTTTTAAAAATAAAAAAATAAAATTATTTCTTTTTTGGTTTACACATATCTTTACATTCTTTACAACATCCATGAGAAACTGCAGTTAAACCCATTAGTAAGAATATTGCTGTCCACCAATTGATACCCCAGAATGTCCAAATTCCTAAATCTACTAAAAGAAACAGAACACCCAAGGCTAAGATTAGTAAACCAAACGCCCATTTATGACCCTTACACCCGTGCATTTTTTCACCTCCTTTTAGCTTTTTTTAAAATTATTAAATAACTTAATGATTACTTTGTTTATAAAATCTTTTAAAAAATGTTTTGAATAAATGTTAAATACATTTTACACAAGCTTTTTATATATTAAAAATGAATTAACATATTTGATGCGGAAGACGCAAGCTGATAATGTTTATGTTAACATGGATATTTTGAAACATCCTGACAGTTTATATCGTTTTCAACGTATCATTGAATGTATTTCTACATCATATATTAATTATTTGTCAAAAGAACAAATGCTTGAAAAAGTTTTAGAAAATTATAATTTATTTGATAATAATAGGACTGGAGCTAAGTTAGCAGAACCTATATTTTTGTTTGACGAGTTTGATTTTAAGCGACAAAACATAGATTATTCAAAATGTTTAAGTTCGGACGGTTTTAATTTTGCAGATTTGAGAGACCAGCTTCAATTACATAAGGAACATAAAGTTTATTGCAATTCCGCTTACGAAATCCATTCAGTGTTTGGCTGTTTACACCGTTGCACTTACTGTCATATTGGTCCGACAATTACAATGATGCTTAACATTGAAGATTTGATAAAACAGGTAGGATGTTTAATGGACAAAACACCATGGCAAAAGCTTTACAAATACGATAACCAGTCAGACATTTTACTTTTTGAACCAGAGTATGATGCAGTTAGACCCTTGATAGAATTCTTTGCAGGTAGAGAACGCGAATATTTAATGTTATATTCAAAATCCGATAACATAGATTCAATTTTAGACTTAGAACATAATGGTCACACTATTGCCTGTTGGACACTTTCACCAACTTCAGTTGTTGAAGGCTTTGAGCTAGGCACACCGTTTGCAGCTGAACGTATTTTGGCAGCTGAAAAATGTGAAAATAATGGTTATCCCGTACGGTTCAGATTTTCTCCGATTATACCTATTAAGGGTTGGCAAGACCAGTATGACGAAATCATTAATTTGGTTTTTGATAAAACATCTCCTGATATTATTACGATACAATCTTTGTGTCATATGAACTTTGGTCAAGCAAAGAAAGCTTTAGACTTGGATTTGATTGAACCCTATTTTATTTCTCAGATGCGGCAAGACCACCAAACTCACCAGTACGAACTCTTTTCAGTTGATGCTAGGGTAGAAATGTTTTCTTTTATTTTGGAAAGGATAAATTTTCATTCTAAAAGAAGGAATAAACAAGTTAAAACTTCGTTATGCTTAGAAACAAAAGAAGTTTGGGAAAAATTAAAGTCTAAATTGTCAACAACTTTACCTAACCAGTTATGCGCATGCGCTCCTTTTTCTGTTCCGTAAACTTTAATAACTGTTTAGTTCTTAAAACTGTTTATGGAAGAATTAGAAATGGATCCTAAAGGATATTTTTTGATCAGAGTTAACGAGGGAAAAATTGAAGTAGGTTTCTGTCATTATAACGACATTGAATATGTAGATGAAAATGCTAAGTTTGGTAAAAACAAAGTTTCAATGGAATTTACTTCTAAAGAACCGGAAGACATTTTAGATTGGATCAAAGAAAATAAGTTGACAACCTTAAGATCACATTATGAGTATATGGAAAGAGAACTTAAGAAAGCTAAACATTGTATCTTTACTAACGAAAAATATGTTCAGAGTTAAACATTTAATTTTTCTATTATAATCTCTATTTCATTTTCGTATTCCTGGATTGTACCTTCAATGTTTACTTTAGAACCTTTTGAAACTTGTAAATGTTCGAAAGCTAAAGCTTTTATTTTTCCGGTTTCATCTTCAACTTCCAAAATAGTTAATTCTTGAGAAAGTTTAACTTCTGTTATTACGCCTTTAACTTGAATTGTTTTGTCTATAAAAGACAAATTTATTTCTGAAATATTTATTATTTTTGCCCCTGTAGTTTCGCTTAACACAAATAAACCGAATATACCTATTATAGAACATATGATTGCAAGTTTTAAGAGGGTTTTATCGTTCATGCTGCATTATTTGTGTTACTACCCTTTAAGAAATTAACATAATATTTTCCGGAAGTTTTCCAATGATAACCAATAAATTTATAACTAATTCTAACTTTTTTTCCAAATATGAATGTTGAGGAGAAAATTAAGTTAGTAAAAGAGGTCGGTGAAGAAATCCTCACTGAAGAAGAACTAAAAACATTGTTTGAAACAAAAAAGAATCCTATTGCTTATGATGGGTTCGAACCGAGTGGAAAAATCCATCTCGCGCTAGGTATTCTACGTACAATTAATATTAACAAAATGTTGAAAGCTGGTGTTAGGTTTAAGATGTTAGTTGCAGACTGGCATGGTTGGGCTAACAACAAAATGGGCGGTGATTTAGAAAAGATTAATATTGTGGGTTCTTACTTTATGGAAGTTTGGAAAGCGACTGGTCTTGATATGGACAAAGTAGATTTTTTACGAAGTTCTGATGTAATGTCTTCTCCTACTTATTGGAAAACAACAATGCAAATTGCACGTAAGTCAACTTTACAAAGAATTGTTAGATGTTCACAAATCATGGGAAGGAAAGAATCAGATTCATTAACTGCTGCACAAATATTTTACCCTTGCATGCAAACTGCTGATATTTTTGAAATTAAAGCAGACATTGCACAATTAGGGATGGATCAAAGAAAAGTGAATGTTTTAGCGAGAGAAGTTGGACCTTCTTTAGGTTTTTACAAACCAGTTATAGTCTCGCATCATATGTTAATGGGTTTGACTGAACCACCTCAAACAAATTTAACAGGTGTTGACAAAGCTATTGCAATGAAAATGTCTAAGTCGAATCCTGACTCAGCGATTTTTATGACAGATTCTACTGAAGAAATTAAACGTAAAATTAAGAAAGCTTACTGTCCAGGAAAACAAGTTCATGAAAACCCGTTAATGGAATATTGTAAATATATAATCTTTGAATCTTTCTCTGAACTTAAGATTGAACGTCCTACAAAATTTGGCGGTGATTTAGAGTTTAAATCATACGATGAATTATCTAAAGCATTTGTTAAAGGTGACTTACACCCATTAGATTTGAAAACCTCAGTCTCACATTATGTTGATTTGTTAATCGACCCTGTGCGTAAACATTTTGAAAAAAAGAAACCTAAAGCACTCCTCGAACAAGTACAAAGTTTTGAGGTCACAAGATGAGCTTAAAGATAGATTTTCCTACATTGAAAGGTACTCATATTCAACATTCTGATATGGCAACAGAGAATGAATTTCTTAAACGCAGTCTTATTAATCTTAAAACAGAGATTGAAAAATATAAAACTCCACCATTAATTGTATGCGATGTCAAAAAACTTATAGGCGATAAAGCTGTTATCCAAATGCATAACGGCCACACTTTTATGGTAAACATTGCTTCAGATTTACAAGGTTGTCTTAAAATTAAAGACAGAGTTTTAGCAGAACAAAAATCTTTAACAATTATGGAAAAGTTAGACGAGTTAAGAGATTATCATGCAGAAGATTTTGTTATCATTGAAAAGCCTTCTTTAACATTTAAAGAAATTGGTGGTTTGAAAGAAGAACAACAATTAATTAAAGAGGTTATTGAATTACCTTTGAAACGTCCTGATTTGTTTAAGAAAGTCGGCATAACTCCACCTAAGGGAATCTTGTTGCATGGTCCTCCTGGTTGTGGTAAAACTATTTTAGCTAAAGCAGTTGCTAATTCTGCCAATACAACTTTTATCGAAATAGTTGCATCTGAGTTAGTACAGAAATTTATTGGCGAAGGTGCTAAGTTAGTAAAAGATATTTTTCAAATGGCAAGAGAAAAAGCACCATCGATTATATTCATTGACGAGATTGATGCTATTGCTTCAGAAAGAATGGACATTGGAACTTCTGGTGAACGTGAAGTGCAAAGAACCTTTATGCAATTGTTAGCAGAGATTGACGGTTTCAATCCTTTAGGGGATGTAAAAATTATTGCAGCTACTAACAGGCCAGACATTTTAGACTCGGCTATCACTCGTCCAGGCAGGCTAGATAGGTTAATCACAATAGGCCAACCTGATAGTAAAGGGAGGCATGAAATATTTAAGATTTATACAAAGGACATGTCTTTGAATAAAGTTAAGATTAAAGAATTAGTTGATAGAACAAAAGACTTTTCAGGAGCACAAATTCAAGCAATTTGTACTGAGGCTGGTTATTCGGCTATTAGAGATAAAAGGCATGAAGTTTTCCATGACGACTTTATGCTTGCATTGAATAAGGTTTTATCTCCGAATACTGAAGATGCACCTTACCGGCATATGTTTGGTTAAATTTATAAACAGAACAATTTCTTGAATTCTTATGATAGTTAAAATAAAATCGTCTCAAGGCGCTATGCATAAGCAAGGTTCAGATGAAGCACCTGACAAGATTGTAGAGTGTCTTAAACAGATTTACGCGAACGAGAACGGCTGGATAATTAACGAAGAAATTAAAGAGATAGAAATCAACAAAAATAACATTGAAGAAACTAATGATAATATAGAACAATTTTCTGAAAAACACGACGCAATATTTCTTGGTGGCGACCATTCAATCACATACCCTTTATTCAAAGGTTTTGCAAAAAGAAACAAAAATGCAGGCTTGGTAATATTCGACGCACACCCTGACTGTGTAAACAACTTCACTCCGCCAACACATGAAGATTTCGTAAAAGTGTTAGTAGCCGAAGGCATTGTCCAACCACAAAACATTATTTTGGTCGGTTTAAGAAACTGGCATAGGAAAGAAATTGAGTTTTTGAAAGAAAAGAAAATTAAATATTTTACAATGAAACAGTTGTTTAACGACTTGAATGAAGTAGGATCAAGTATAATGGAATTAGCTAGAGAATTCGAATCTTTATACTTATCTATAGACATTGACGTTATTGACCCGGCTTTCGCACCTGGTACTGGCCACTGTGAACCAGGCGGTTTAACATCTCGAGAATTTTTATCATTTATACAAAGGTTTAAATTATTGAAAAACTTGAAATCAGTAGACATAGTTGAGGTTAATCCTTCTAAGGATGTAAATGATATGACGTCTAAGTTAGCAGCTAAGATTATTAACGAGCTAAAATAAAATGGCAGAACAATACGAAATTGCTGAAGACAAACTTTTTGACGATTTGAAATATTGTTTAGAGAATTATTCAGTTGAAAGGATTTCAATTAGAGGAGTAGGTTCTCGAGGTGGCGGAGTAGAAGTCAATGAACAATTAGAAGATAAAGTGTTTGACATTGAACAGGTTGACGAAGGTATTTCTGTTTTGATTGATGGTAAACAAGTTTTTTTATATGAACAAGATGAGGAATGGGGCAAAGACTTTGGTGTAGCTTATGAAAGAGTTAATGATGACGGAGTCATGATATTTTTACCCAGGGGCTACGATCCCAACGACCCTAATCTGCCTGAACCAAGAAGATCAAGGTTTCACGGTGCAAACGAAGAATTTTACATGGAAATTTATTTTAAGGGAAGAATACCTTTAGAATTTGATTCAGGAGAGTTAGGTTTAGAATACTGGTGCGTTGACAGGAGTAAAAAATGAGATTATTCATAGCAATTGGACTTTCACAGGAAGCTAAGGACCATTTGTTTGCTTTACCTAAAAAAATAGAAGGTGCTAAGATTAGATGGACAGCTAAAAAGAATTTGCACCAAACTTTAAAATTCTTTGGTGAAGTTGATGAAAAGCAGTTAGAATTGATTAAAAATAAATTATCTACAATAAAATTTAAAAAATTCCGAGCGAGTCTGGGAAACCTTGGCGCTTTCCCTAACACTACCAATGCACGCGTTATCTGGGTAGGCATGCAGCCTGAAAATATTATTAACAAACTACAATTGCTGATTGATGAATTATTTTTGGAAGATTTTCCGTCTGACACTACGTTTAAATCGCACTTGACTATTGGCAGAGTTAAATTATTGGGCAGGGTAAACGAACTGAAAAAGTTTTTTGACGAAACAGAAATTAAAGATATTGAGTTTGATGTTGAGAAGTTTTCTTTGATTAAAAGCACTTTGACAAGTGACGGTCCTAAGTATAGGCTTATTGAAGAATATGATTTAGTTTAAATTCTATTTTCAATGTTTGAAATAATATTCCCCCATCTTTTATATTCTTTAAAAATTTCTTCAAATTTCTTCGAACTATAACCTGCTTCTTCCCAAGAATCTCTAAGGCTTTTTACTTCTTGTTCCCATTCTGAAGTATTTATGCTTCCAGCAAGATAAGATGTAGTTAAAGATGTTAACTGTGCGTCAGTATGTAATATTTCTCTCTGTTCTTTGTTTAACATAATTTTATTTTCCTCTGCTTATTTATTAAATTATTGTAATCTTGATTAATAATTCAAAATCTTTATATATTCAATTACTAGTTTTAATTATATGCCTTACTTAAAATTTTCATCGGATTCGGAACAACTTAAAGCGAGAAGTTTATTAGATCAATTATGTTATGGTAGTGAAGTTGAAGGTCTTTGGAGTTCTGTTCGTGATGATAAACATGGTTTAGTTTATTTCATTTCACATCAACCTTACATTGATGAAATAGATAAAGAACAGATTCCTTATGATATCATACCGAAAGAAGATATTACTGCACCTTATGTAGATTTTTTGTGCCAACGGCATTTAGAATTCGCTGATGAGTTATAATTTTTTTATTATAACATATTCATTAGTAATTTCCACAATTTCACCGTTAAATTTTAAAGAATCTGCACCTATTCCTTGAGCAATTGTTATAGTATCGATTTTTTCCAGCGTAGAACCTGTTATTTTTATTTTAGGAAGAGCTTTTGAATAAAATTTAGGAATAACTGTGTAATCTTGAACTGCTTCATAGGGTACTTTCAATCCATCTTCAGCAAAAGCTTCTTTTGCGTCTATTAAGTTAGGATCAATTTCAATTTGTATCCTTTCTCCTAGCCCGGTTTGTTCAAATCTTTTTTTCATTTTATTTTTTAATTTCCTTTAAATATTTTATTCATTCCCAATACTCCTCACTCAAAACTCTTTGTATTTCATCAGCTTTTTTCTTGCCGATTTTATCTACGTTTAACAAACAATCTTTGGTAGCGTTGATAACATTAGAAACTGTTTTGAACTCTTTTAGTAAAGACTTAGCTAATGAAGGTCCAATCCCAGGTAAAGATTCAATGATAAACTCTTGTTGTTCTTTGGTAGAAATTGGTTTCTTATCAAAACGTACACCGAAATCTTTAGCATCTTTATTTTGTTCACGCTTAGCAATAGTATGAATAATCTCGGCTGTATCTTTCATATCTTTGGAATAAATTATAGGTATACCAAAATCAACAGCTATGGCTGAAAGCATACCCCGGATAGCGTTAGGATGAATGTTTCTAAGAGAATAAATATCTTCAACACCTTCAATTAATAACAAAGGCGTTTTATAATTCTTTTTCATACTAATTAATTGTGTTAATATTCTTTTATCGATGATAGAATTAACAAAATCTTCCTTACTTTTACGTTCAATCACAATATTTTCTCCAACAACAAAATCTCCAACATCTAAACTTTGCGATTTAACATCTAAACCTAAGTCAAACAAATTTTTAATAACATTCGAACCCATTTCACGCGAATCGGCATACACCTTAACATCTTTTTTTTCTTGAAAATGGTCAAGAGTTTTATTTTCTTTCTTAAACTTCAAAACATTTTTCATATCTTTCAAAGCATCATACATTTTTTTCTCTTTATGATGTGCAGACCAACGGTAAGCTTCATCCATTGTACCTTTGGTTACAAGAATTTTTATTCTTCCTTTATCATGCCTGCCAGTTCTACCTCGTCTTTGAATACTACGTATTGCTGAGGGTACCGGTTCGTAAAAGATCACTAAATCTACTGACGGTATATCCAAACCTTGTTCTCCTACAGAAGTCATACATATGGTGTTAAATTCACCCTCTTTAAACTGATTAAGCATTTCGATTTGTTCTTTTTGCGACATACCAATACCATTTTTCTTTTGTTGCCCGACGAACAATCTACTGTCAACATTAGGAATAGAATTTAAGATTGAAACAATATGTTTTGCACAATCTCTGAACTGGTTAAACACAATTATTTTAATATCTTTTTTATTTTTAGTTTCATGTTCAATTATTTCTTTAAGTTTATCTACTTTAGGATCTTTTTGATTATCTAAGATAGCTTTACCAGTTTTGAAGTAAGCTGTTTTAAAATTGGGGTCTGCAACTAAATTCTTAGTTGCTTTAACTTTTGTTTTTTCTGATTCTTTGTAAAGCTTTTTCATGTACTGGTACGACGAGTTTAAACCCTGTGTTTCTAAAAGTGTTAACGCATGCTGCACTTTCATGCCTTGGGCTACTAACGATATAGCAATCCATATTAACGAATCTTTTTCACCTGAAGATATTCTTCTTTGAAGATCTCGTTGCAAATCTAACAAAGCTTTCTTGCTTGAGAAACTTAGTTTATTAATATAACCCATTGTTTTAATTTGGTCAAGTTTAGATTTTAAGCACAAGTCTAAATGTTTTTTAACTTCTTGCAATTCTTTTGACAATTCTATATAAACATAATCAATTTCAGTTTCTTGCACATAAGGTTTAACTTCAGGATCTTCATACGTCCTCACTTCAACATCGTCAATGAAAAGGTTTTCACAAACTTCAGTAATCTTTTCCTTGTTTGCACCAGGTGATGCAGTAAGCCCCACTACTCTAGGATACTGTGCAGAGTTAACATAATGTTTAACTAAGAAAACATAGTCATAGTTACCAATTGCAGCATGACATTCGTCAGCCACTAACAAAGAAATATTTTTCAGATTCATTCTATTATTGATGACATCGTTCGCAGCAGTTTGCGGTGTTGAAACAATTATCTTAGCATCTTTGAAAATCTGTTCACGTTTTTCTGGTTTAATTTCTCCAGTAAACAAAACAATTTCATCCTCATTAAGGTTAGTACATTCTTTAAACTCTTTACAGATTTGGTCAGCTAAAGGTTTGGTTACTGTAAGAAATAATACTTGAGAGTTAGGATGATTGTTCATACGTTGTATTGCAGCCATTATAGCTAGCTTAGTTTTACCTAAACCAGTTGGTAAGATAACTAAAGTATTCTTCATGCTACATGTTTGCAAAATGGTTTGCTGGTAGAGTCTAGGTTCAAACCCTTTAATCTCGTACATGTTTAGATTTGAGAAATAATTTCTATTTAAACACTTCGTAGCTATTTGTCATGTCAAGTCCTTCTTGATTTGTGTTATCCCGAAACTGGTTAACACAGGCAAAACCCTAATTAACAAACTTTATAAAACATTTAGAATCCAATTTACCAGATGGTATTGGTTTATATCTTAGGTGCAATAGATATCTTAGCAGGTTTATCTTTGCTTTTGCTAAAATTTGGTCTATTTGAACCATTTGCATGGGTAATGTTAATTCTATTAACAATAAAATCTTTACCGTTCATAACATCATTTGCAAGCATTGTAGATTTGTTAGCAGCAGCTTTTATTTTGTTAGCAATCTTTGGAACATTTAACGCAATTTCAGTGTTAGCCATTTTATGGTTGTTACAGAAAGGACTTTTTTCATTCTTCGCATAAATTATTTAAACAAAAAAATCTTTGGAATAATCAAGGAGGTGAAAATGAAAATCAATTGGAAAAAAACAATTTTAGCAACACTAGCAGTTTGGATCGTTGGAACACTATACACTTTCTTAACATGCGCTTGGTTATTCAACTGGGTTTACGAGATAGAACCAATAATCTGGATTGCACCTGAAGCAATGATGACAACTTCTAACATGATTGGTTCTAACATTATCGGTATTGTATCAGCATTATTCTTTGTCCTAGTATTTGTTTGGTTAATGAAAGGTTTACCTAGCAAAGGATGGAAGAAAGGTTTATACTACGGTTTATTCCTATGGCTAGCAGCCACGTTTGCAGGAATAGCATCAATGCCTTTTTACATGACCATTTCATGGACAGTAATTATCTATTGGCTGATTAGTTTATTTGTAAGAGTTTTAATAATGGGTGCAATAGTTGCTGCAATTTACAAAAAATAATTTTTTTATTTTTTTATCTTGGCAAATGCAAGTAATAATAGAAATATACTCCTGCTAAAACTAAACCAAGTAATGCTGCAATTATTAAAACTAATAATGCGTTAAGGTAAGTTATCAAAATAACTGTAAAGATTGCAAACACTGCAACGAATACATACCATACCCTAGAACTAATGAACAGTTTTCCTCCGTCTAAAGGTGGTATTGGTATTAATGAAAATAATGCAAACATACCGTTTATGAAAATAAGATCATCAAAGAAATTATTATAATTAAAAATCTTAAACAGAATCATAACAAAAATATTTGCCATGGCACCGGACATTGCAACTTTAGATTCTTCAGCTTCACTTATGTAAACCCATTTTCTGCCTAGCCGAGTAGATTTGGAAGATGTTATGATATAGTTACCAATAGCAACAAAAAACAATTTACCGTTGCTTAACACTGTAACTAAAACAGAAATAATACTACCAATGGGCAACCCGCCAAGTTCTAATTTACCTTTAAACCATTTCTTAGGAAACTTAGGTTCAGGTATGAACCGCCATTGTCTAATTGTCCACAACCTAAACTCACAACCAAAACCATAAATTTTTGCAACCCATTTCTGTGCAAAGATATGAACAAACAATGCAATCGCTGAAAAAACTAAAATTTTCATAAAATTAACTAGCCAGAAACTTAACTCAAACACGTCACGTCCGTCATTGAAACCGAAAGCAAAACTGATGATAAATAAAGCAATTATTAAGTGCGTTATTTCTAGCTTTGAAAATTTAATCTTCATACTTAAAACTAAATAGAACAACCTTACATATAAAGATTTCTTTTAATTAGCTCAACCATTTCTTCCTCGTGACCTGCCCCAATCACTGCAACAATTTTATATTCGGGATGGTTAAGAATAAGGGCGGCCAGGCGTTTAGCCATATACTTGTTACGTTCATCAATCAAAACATTATAGAAAGAAGGATATCGTACTTTAACTCGACTAACAAGTTTATGAATCAATTGTTTAGAAGGTACTTTCGTCAAATCAAACTTTTCGACTTCGCCTTTTTTGAAAACCACACCCATAAAAATATCATAAACAAACCGAAACTTTTCTTTCAAAGTTAACTGTTCCCGTAATCTTTTAAGTGTGATAGTAATATCACGGTCTATCATAGCTAATTTAGCACCAACCTTTTTACCTTCAATCACAGCTGTTTTCATTTCAGTGCCAGGTTTCACTCCAACCATACGCCCAAACTTTTCTTCGATCCAAGCACCTCCAGCATTAATCACAAAGGTCCAAAGACCCATCTTAAACACATCACGAAAAGAAATTTGAGGTTTATTAGTACTCATTAAAGCCATTAAACGTTTCTTATCCAATTCCAAGGCAACCACATCTGGTTCGACTTCTTTTATAACCTGTTTAACTTCTTTGATACTCTGTACAGCTATATGAGAAGTGCCGATTAAGGTTAGGTTTTTAAATCTCAGCATTCTAAAAGAATAATATTTATATAGTATAAAAGGTTTCCTCAATTTCATCCTTATATAAGGGGGGTAAGTAACATGTTGAAAATCAAACAGATAAGCGATATTTACAGTATGCAAGTATTCACTGACTTAGGGGACTATTTTGGTGACGTTGAAGAAGCAGTTTTAGGAACAAATAAAATTTCTGGTTGGAGAATAAGGGCAACTAAAAATTCATTCTTAAGCAAAGCTTTGGGTGGCGCAAAAGGCGTAATTATTCCGCACCAGTTGGTTAAAGCTATTGGCGATATTATGATAATTGCAAAATCAGCTGTACCTTCATATGAAGGCGATGTTGAAGAGGAATAAAATCCTTATTTTTTCTATTCCATTGGTTAATTTTCTTTTTTCTTTTAAGCCGAAGGCAAAAACCAAATTCTAAAACAGAAACTTTATATATTAAACAACCATTTAGTTAATTAAGTATGAGCTCGACTCTAAGTGCTATAATCGATTTTCTTGTAAGGTTTGGTTTATTTGATGTAATCTTACCTTTCTTGTTAGTATTTACAATAGTTTTTGGAATTTTAGAAAAAACAAGAATCTTTGGTGTTGAAGAGGTTGACGGAAAAAAATATGCAAAGAAAAACATTAATTCTATGGTAGCATTCGTTTTAGCTTTTTTTGTGGTAGCGGCAAAAGAGATTGTTACAGTTATTCAAACATCGTTACCTTTGGTAGCTTTACTTTTAATCATTGTATTTTCATTCTTATTATTAGCAGGCTCATTCATGTCTGACAAAGAGTTCAGTTTTGAAAATAATACTTTTTGGAAAGTTCTTTTAACAACTTTAATGTTCATTGGCATTGTTGGAATCTTTTTGTATTCTTTAGGTTGGTTAGATATAATTATTAATTACATTGCAACTAGGTCTACGCCTGAAGGTTTAGGCGCATTTGCTTTAGTTGTTTTAGTTTTGGCAACTATTGGTTATGTTGTAGGATGGAAAAAGGCGCCTGTATCAACTGAAGGAGGAGATTAATAATGGCTATTGATTTAACTAATTACATAATAAGTTTAGAAAGTATGGGTTTTTTTGACGTAGCGTTACCGTTTTTACTTGTGTTTGTTTTAATTTTTGGAATTTTGGAAAAGATTCAACTTTTTGGTACGCGAAGTGGCCAGATTAACATTGTTATTGGTATCATTATAGCTTTTTTTGTTATAAAAACTGGAGAAGTGGTAGAAATAATGAACATGTTTTTGCCCAAAGTTTCGTTAGCAGTTTTAGTATTGGTGATGGGTTTAATGATTATTGGTATTTTCGGTTTAAGAGCTGAAGGTTTCAAAGGTTATCCGTTGTTCATTGGAGTGTTAGCTTCAGTAGGTGCAATTATTTGGGCTTTATCTTCAGGAGTAGTTGCAATGCCTTCATGGTTACAAATGACTGGCGAACAGAAAGCGTTTGTTATAGGCTTTGGCGCTTTAATCCTGATAATGTACTTTGTTGTCAGACAACCTGGCCAAGGTGATACTCGAGTTGGCGGTAGAGTTAGGCGAGGTTTAGCTGACTTGGCTGAGGAGTTAGGAAGAGGAGGTCAACCTTAATGGCCTCAGTGTTAGACTTGGGACTATTGAATTATTTAAGCCCGGTCTTTGTTTTTTTGTTAATCTTTGCAGCAACTTTTGCAGTGTTACAGAAAACTAAAGTCTTTGGCGGTAAGTCGGGCCTTGACTCAATAATTTCATTTGCATTGGCAATGATGTTTATTTTGTCAGGAGATTTTGTTGCACTTATAACAAAAGCTACACCGATGTTTATGCTTTTCATAGTATTTATAGTTTTTTTAGTTTTAATTTTCTTGTTTGTAGGGGTAGAAGAAAATCTTATTGCTAAAGCGTTTAGTGATAAGTTAACCATTTGGATAATTTTAATTGTTTTATTTTTAATGTTCGGTTACGCAATCACACAGGTTTATGGTGAACAAATTCATCAAATCACTTCAGGCGAATCTAATGAAGAGTCGGGCGTTATGCAATCTGTTGGCGACACGTTGTTTCATCCGAGAGTGTTAGGTTTTGTGTTTTTGTTAATTGTTTCAGCGCAAGCAGTTAGAATGATAGCAGGTAAAGTAAGTTAGATTTCTCTAGTTAAAATAATTAAATAATTCTATATCCGGTTAGTAATATTATCAATATCTTGTAATGATCTGTGTAAACTTTCAACTTCATTTAGAATTCTTGGTAACTGTTCTTTAATGGGATAAGTTTCTACTACTACATTCATTAACTTTTCACAAAAATATCTGTGGGTTTCTAAAATGGTTTCTTCACCAGTTTTTTCATATTCATGTTCCAAATATAATATTGCTAAACTTGGAACTAAAGCGTGCGTTATATATCTTAAAGATTCGATTGGTTTTTTTATAAGGGTAGGTATCATTTTCGGTTTTTAAGTTCCTGCGTAACTTTGTTCAAGTCTTTAATATTGGTTGTTAACGGTTCTAAGATTTTTTGGAACACTAGTTCTAAGGCTTGCATTTCCGAGTTAACATTTTTAATACTTTTATTATATTCTTGAACTTTTCCAACGACAGCAGTTTGCAAGTTTTCAAATGCTTGACGTAACCGTAAAATTTCTTGTTTCATAGCTTCAGAATCTTCAGTAACTTGCGTTTTCCATGTACCAATATCGCCCATGCTAGATAATAAATCGCGCCATTTATCTTCAATGATTTCTTCGACCAAGGACTGAACTTCTTCCATTGACCTATCACTCATTCCGCCTGCTTGTGGAGGTATGACTGGTGACGCAGGTGCTACACCTTGTTCTTGAGGGAAAACACTTACTGGAGCTTGTTGAACCTGTTCAGGCTGTGAACCTGGATAAGCTTTAGAATCAGTTACAGGAATAGGCACTGGAAATTCATCGTTAGGTTGGTCCATTGCTGAAAATTGCATTTGTTCGCTAGGTTGTTCGTTTTGTGGAATATTTGGCTGCGATTCAAAGGCTTGTTCAACACCTATTTTAACATCGCCTTGTGCCATAGCATCTTGTATAGATTCGCCTGAATAACCTTTTCTTTGAAGTGAAGCAAAAATTTCATCTTCACTAAGACCTTTTTGTTTTAGGTTGAGAACTTCTTGAGTTGGTACTTGTTTTTCCACCATCTTTAATCCCTTTTAATTGTTCTTGAACAATTTGTTTAACTTCCTCCTCAGTTACAAAGTTCAAAGGGTTCCATAGGTTAATATACTTTTCTAAAACTTTAACGCTATCCCTTTTTGCGAACTCACTTGCTTCTTCAGTTAAATGTTGTATAACGTTTTGTAACTCAAATATATCTTTTTTTCCGTCCTTTATTTCTTCGCGATTAGCTTTAATTTCTTTAGTAATTTGTTTATATTGTTCAATCATATTTTGGTTAATGTTTAACATACGTTCAGTGAACAATGTTTGTTTGCTTTCAAGAATTCGTACACGGTTATTAAGTTCGGTTAATAACTGGTCTACGGTTAACTGTTGAGTTTGTTCTACCATCTTTTTTACGAAAACTTTTTTAAGCTGCGTTATATATACATTAGGTGTAAGAGTTTATAAAATTTTGCGTAAACGTTAAAAAGGGGTATGATGGTATTTCAAACGAATTCAAAAGATTATGAAATTGTGCGTGAAGGCGTTGAGGAAATTCTTCGAATAAATTATGAAAAAGTATCTTATACTCCTTCAATTGAGAATAACGCACTAGTTATGATGGATGTAATTGACAAATTAATTGAAAATCCGTCCACTTCCAGGATAACTTTTGTTCAACGTAGACATTACAATTACGATTACCAGCAAACTCAGATTTTGTTAGAAATAGCTAACCTTTACAGTTATTTAGTGAAAAACAAAAAAATTCTTAGCTTATACTCAATGGGCACTCCTAACGAGAACGGGTCAGTGTTAGCTCAACGTCGTTCTTTAGTGCAAGAACTAGTTTTTGATTTGTTACGTAAAGATCCTGTTGGTGCATACGTCGAAGTTAAACGCCAGATTCGAACCGAACATGCTAGGTTAAAACAAATGACCAGCCCTGCCCAGATTGAATCACAAAATATTTTCTTAAATGTTTTGAATCATATCTTTGAAATGATAGACAAACTACAGTTGATTCAATTTGTTAAAGCTGATTTGGCAGGTTACGAGTTAGGCGATCGAAGTGTTTACAGATCAATCTTCCGTCCTGCAATAATGCCTGATTTTATGTTTACCAAAATCATGTCTAGCCCTCCTTTGGATGGGGAGCAGAAAGATATTTACCGTGTTGGTAAAGGTTCAGACGTTACAATTTTTGAAACTACTGAAGATATAAAATATTTGTACCATTTAATGCCGCCTGAGTTTAAACTTACTGAAGATAAGTACGCTTTGGTTGACTTAGCAAAATCTGTTTTAGCGGAACATCAGCCTAAAGAGGAAGAATTCTTAGACCCAGAAAAAATGCGTACAACTTTTGCTAACATTGGCAAAGATTTGATACGAGAGTTAGCGCAAAATAAAGGAATAGAGTTATCATTGAAAGAAATTAAAGATTTAACAGAAATTTTAATACGGCACACGATCGGTTTTGGCATGATTGAACTTTTGTTAGAGGACGATAAAGTTCAAGACATTACAATCAACGCGCCAATTGGTCAATCTCCAATCTTCATTTTACACCAAGAGCACGGCGAATGTTATACTAACATTTGGCCAGTACCTTCTGATTCAGAGAGTTGGGCAGCTAAGTTAAGGTTACTTTCAGGAAGACCGTTAGACGAAGCTAATCCAATTCTTGACACAGAACTGACCTTACCTTTATCACGTTCAAGAGTATCTGTGATTAATAAACCTCTTAATCCTTACGGTTTAGCTTTTGCATTTAGACGTCACCGTGATACTCCTTGGACTTTACCTTTATTTATTAAAAACAGAATGATCAACCCGTTAGCTGCAGGCTTAATAAGTTTCTTGATTCAAGGTTCAAGAACAATGTTGGTTGCAGGTACAAGGTCTAGTGGTAAAACGTCGTTGTTAGGTTCTTGTTTGGTTGAGATTTTAAGAAAATATAGAATTATAACAATTGAAGATAGTGTTACTGGAAATTCAGAGGTTTTGATAAAGAAAAACAATAAAATTGAAAGAATAAAAATAGGGGATTTAATTGACAATTTGATTTCTAAAAATGGTGAGTGGTATAATTTAACAGGACATCAAATTACAGGTAATGTCGATAATATTGAAATTGCTTCAATGACTAAAAAAGGAAAAATTAATTTTTCTCGTGTAACTAAATTTATCAGACATAAAGTAAAAAAACCGATTTATTTAGTTAAAACTACTACTGGTAGAGAAATAGAAGTTACAGGCGATCATTCTTTATTTTCTTTAGATCATGAAGGTAAAATTAGTGAAATAAAAACTAATGAACTTAATATTGGAAATTACATTGCAACTCCACGCAAAATTGACATTTTTGCATTAAACAAATTACAAATTAATGTTTTGGATTATCCAGATAAAATTACTAACCTTTATTTTACTGGAGGAAATTTAAAAGAATTTTTACAACAACATAAACATGAAATTAAACAATTAGGTAAAGATTATGGTTATAAAAAATGCCAAATATGTATTTGGTTTAGAAAAAATATTATTCCAGGAAAAGTATTATCTGACTTAAACGCTTTAGGCCATTCATTATCTAGTTTAACTGATTTATCCTTTAAATTTAATCACAATTCTTTTTATTTACCAACACAGATTAAGTTAGACAAAGATTTTTTAACATTTATTGGACTTTGGATTGCTGATGGTTGTTATGATAAAAATTCTGTAATTATGTCTGTAAGTTCTGATGAAGAACAAGATTTAGTTAAAAAGATAGCAAAACGTTTTAATTTCATAACAAAAAAACATTCTGACCAATTTTCTTTAATGATAAATTCCGGCTCTTTTAAATTTTTAATGCGTGAAATCTTAGAACTTAAAGGTAATGCTTACACTAAAAGAATGCCAAAATGGATATTTAATTTATCCAAAAGACAAATATCTTTTATTTTGAAAGGTTTATTTACTGGGGATGGCCATGTTAGCAAATCAGAAATAATGATGGCTTTATCTTCAAAAAGTTTATTAAAAGATGTCCAAACTTTACTTTTATTTTTTGGTATAATCCATCGTATTGGAAAATTTAGACAAAGAGATAAAACATACCCTTCTAGTATTTCTACTGTAAGAGATTTTATCTTATTCAAAAAACATATAGGGTTATTACAAAATTTTAAAAAACAATCTTTAATTAATTTATGTAATAAAAAATCAACACATGACACTTCTGATATTATACCTTTACCATTAGAACTAAAAAAACAAATTAAAATATTAAATAAAAGTTTTAACCATAATGATTATATTATTAGAAATAATAATAATATAGGGAGAACAAAATTAGCCTCAGTTTCGGCCCTTGTCCAACATGAAGTAGAGTTATTCCAAAATTTACAAACTTTAGTATTATCAGATATATATTGGGATAAAGTAAAGTCTGTTGAGATATTGGCTACAAAAGAACAATTTGTTTATGATGTTTCAGTACCGGAAAATGAAAGTTTTATTTGTAATAACATTGTTGCTCACAATACATTAGAACTTCCTGGCCAAGCATTACGTAAGTTAGGTTACAATATTCAAGCAATGAAAGTTAGGTCTGCATTGGTAAAGGGCGGCGCAGAACTTTCAGCCTCGGAAGGTATTCGAGCATCTTTACGTTTAGGCGACAGTTCATTAATTATGGGCGAAGTTCGTTCTAAAGAAGCTATTGCGTTATATGAAGCAATGCGTATTGGTGCGTTAGCTAACGTTGTTGCAGGTACAATCCACGGCGATTCGCCTTACGGAGTTTTTGACAGAGTTGTTAACGACTTAGGTGTTCCAAGAACTTCGTTTAAAGCAACTGACATTATCATTGTTGCAAATCCATTGAAGAGCCCTGATGGTTTACATAAATGGCGAAGAGTAACACAAATTACTGAGGTTAGGAAAACTTGGGAAAAAGATCCGTTGGCAGAAAACGGTTTTGTTGACTTAATGAGATACAATGCTGCAACAGATGAACTGGAACCGACTGACGATTTGAAAAACGGTGAATCAGAAATTTTGAAATCTATTGGTGCTAATGTAAAAGAATGGGTAGGAAATTGGGACGCTATTTGGGATAATATTTTGTTAAGGGCCGACACAAAAAAAGCTTTGGTAGATTATGCAGAAAAAAATAAAATCCCTCAACTATTGGAAGCAAAGTTTGTCATTTTAGCAAACGACGAGTTAAACCGAATTTCTGCTGATGTTCGGGAAGAAACTGGCTACTTAGATAACAAACGAATATTTTTTGAATGGGAAAATTGGTTAAAAAGAGTTATAAAGACTGATAAATATAAGTAGTATATAGAAAAAGAGGTGTGTTAATGCAACCTGTTGACGAGAAAACAAAAGAGATTTTACAAAAATATAAAAAAAAGTTAGACACTCAAGCGCCAGGTTCAGTAATGGACGAACCATCTACTGATTTGTTTACTAGACAATATGATATCTTTCGTAAAGAAGCATTAGATTATACTGAAACATTTTACGAACGTGCATGTGCATTTTCTGAAAATTTAATTAAGATAGAACCTAAGCCTGAACAAAAAAAGAAATTGGAAGAAGCGATTAAGATTTCGCATTTAGCTTTAACACCTACAGGTGCAATGAGTTTTGCAACGTTAGCAATGTTTAGTTTAATTATATTTGGTTTTTTGTTTGCCGTAATCTCTTGGTTAATTTTAGGTTCACCTTCAATTTTTATTTCATTATTTTTTATCTTAGGCGGTATAATCATTTTAAAACCGTTAAGCAACTATTCAATCCATTTGGCAGCCCGTTGGCGGTTAAGAGCATCTAACCAGATGGTGTTATGTATTTTGTATATTGTGATGTACATGCGTCATACTTCTAACTTAGAATTAGCAGTAAAATTTGCCGGCGAGCATATCGGCGCCCCCTTGTCATTAGACTTAAGAAAAGTTGTATGGGACGTTGAAACCGGAAAGTTTTCTAACATAAAAAATTCTTTAGACTATTACTTACAATCATGGAAAAAATGGAACTTAGAATTTGTTGAATCGTTTAACTTGATAACTTCTTCATTATATGAAAGCCGAGAAAATAAACGTAAAGAACTTTTAGACAAATCTTTACAGGTTATCTTAGAAGGCACTTATGAAAACATGTTACATTATGCGCAAGATGTTAAAAGTCCAATTACAATGTTACACATGCTAGGTGTAATTTTACCCATCTTAGGTTTAATAATTTTACCCTTGGTAGGGTCTTTCTTAGGCGTAAAATGGTACCATTTAGCTTTACTATACAACATTTTGTTACCTTTGATTGTATATTATTTTGGTTATACGATTTTATCTAAACGACCTGTGGGGTATACGCAGTCTAACATTTTACAGGAAAGTGAAATTTATAAGGAATACCGAATGATTGTGTTAGGTAAGGGCGATAAAAAGATTTTAATCAACCCTAAACACATTGCAATCTTTTTCGCATTTTTATTTTTACTGTTAGGTTTTTCACCTTTGCTATGGCACGCAGTCGATCCAACTTTTGACTTTGCAATTACAGATTCAGTTTGGTTCTTAAATTATGTGCAAGACCCAGCCAACCCTGAAAACTTTGTAGGACCGTTAGGGATAGGTGCATCTTTGGTAAGTTTACTTATTCCGTTAGGGTTAGCATTAAGTTTAGCATTTTATTATTCTATAAGATCAAGACGTATAATTGAAATACGTAACCAAACTAAAAGGTTAGAGACAGAGTTTCGTAACGCTTTGTTTCAGTTAGGAAACAGGATAGGGTCAGGCATACCTGTTGAAGCTTCCTTCGGAAAAGTTTCACAAAACTTGAAAGGTACACCTACCGGAACATTTTTTGCTTTGGTTAATACTAACATAAGAAAGTTAGGCATGAGTGTTGAACAAGCAATCTTTGACGCTAAAATCGGCGCCATCTTACATTATCCAAGTTCGTTGATTGAAAGTTCTATGAAAGTTATGGTAGAAACATCTCGGAAAGGTCCATCTATAGTGTCCCAGGCTTTGTTAAGCATAGCTGAATACCTTGACAGGATTAACAAAGTTACTGAACGGTTGAAAGACCTTTTATCAGAAATTGTTTCGTCAATGAAAGCACAAATAAGTTTTTTAACACCTGTCATTGCAGGTATTGTTGTTGGTATAGGAACAATGATAACAACCATAATGGGTTCTTTGGTAGAACAAGTCACAGCTTTAAGCAGTGGTGGCGCATCTGGTATGCCTATTGATGCTAGCACTTTGTTAGAAATATTTCCGTTATCAAACGTAATGCCGCCGTTCTTTTTTCAAATGGTTGTAGGAATATATGTGGTTGAAGTTGTAATTGTTTTAACAATTTTAGCAAACGGCATTGAAAACGGCGTAGATAAATTATCTGAGGAAAGTTCGTTAGGCAAAAACCTATATAAAAGTGTTTTACTATATACAGTAATTGCAGGTATAGGAATAATCGCGTTTAACTTGTTAGCACAAATGATAGGAGGCACAGTATGACAATAAAAACAGTTGTTTACTTGGCTTTAGTTTTATTTTTAATGATTATTGTGCTTGCAGCAGTATGGAGTTTGAAAAGTGTTCTCTAAGGGAAAAATTGACGTTGAAGTTTTGTTAAAGATTTTGTTACTGACAGCGTTCCTTTTCATAGCAGTAGGGATAGTTTTAGCTTTGTTTAACGTTGACAGGTTAAACCAACATACCATATCTGATTTAGGCTGTAAATGGACAAACGCTTTAAAGTCTGAAGCTGATGCGTTTAGTTTAGTTATTCCAAGGTTATGTGTTTTCACTGAGATTGAAGAACCGCAAAAGAGTGAAGACGTTTCGAACTTGTTACGGACAACATGGTCAATGTACGGTCAAGGAAAATGGAGTTTTGGCAACGAGTTTGACGAAATTGAACCTGTATTTGCATTTTATGTTATTGAAGATACACCAGTGCAAGATTTGATACAGTACATGTTAACTCATAAACGCGGTAAAGATATCTCTATCCAGGAAAACTCTGACTATAATTTTGTTCAAGAAGGGGGTTACGCCCAGACCTTATGTTTTGACCCTGCCACGTTCGGTGACGATTATTCTTTAGCAATGTTAAACGACGGCGTACCATATTTCATAATTTTTTACGACGACCAAGGCTTGTTAACTGATAACGTCGGCGACAAAATTTTAATATCAAAAGATCCGCAGTTCGACCCGTTGTATTGGCGAGATCTGATTAAAGCATTTGTACTATCGCCTTCAACTATCAAAGAAGAAAAAGAACTTGGAGGATTTAAACAATGTTTGGATATCCCTGTACAATGAACAAGAAAGGAAAACTAGCATGGGAATATTTGGCAGCGTTCGTGTTAGGTTTGTTAGTGGTTGTAGCTATTTTATTATTTTCCAACATGGTCCGTGAAGCGTCGTTAACAGCTATTGACAAGATTTGGGAAACAATATTTGGATTTTAAACAATGGAAAAAGAATATTTGTATGCGTTGGCAATAACTGTTATAGTAATTTTTACAGTAGCATTAATTTATTTGTCAGCGTCCGAAGAATTTATTACACAAATTAAACAAATCAAGAATGAAGTTTTCGGTATAACTGAAGCTGAAGAAGCTGAATCCTATGCTGTAAATTCTTTAAACCTTTTAACACACTCTTTGTCAAGTTGTATGCAGACAGGTGAAGATCATTGTTTATGTAATATAATTTGGGACTATTTGCCTGAAGATTATTGGCTAGTTATGAAAAACGAGGGCGATAAAACTCGATTAAAAGTTTTAAACAATTATCAATCAATCATTGACGAAACAGATGTATCAGGTTTAAAGGTAGGACTGGTTGTCGAATACGACGACGGTTTATATTGTGATCCTATAGACTTTAGTTTAACTTCGAAAGACGATTTACCATCTACAGTGAGCGAAGCTGCTTTATTCTTGGATGATCCTACTCGCAGGATTGACTACGATGGAAATAATTATGATTTTTATGAAGACTTGTACGAAACTTATATGATTAACAACGAAATAATATGTTTTGTAACTGATTACATGGAAAAAAGTGTAGATACAGTTTCTGCTGACAGTTATTGTATAGTTGAAGGCGATACAGTTAACGAAGACTGTTTATACAATGCAGGTTCAAACTTCCAATACACTTTGAAAACTAATGTTTGCGCACCGATAGCGTTAGAAAACTTTGAAGGTGACCTTTCATACTCAACAACTTATTTATCTGACATTGTATCTCTTTACGAAGACAAGGTTGTTAGTTTGGTTAACAGAGTAGATGTTAGCCCCGGTGAAGAAAGAATACCTGCATCTTATGTTATAGCAACTTTAACTGAAACTAATGGCAGGAATGCAGACAGTTTATATTTTAGCGCAGGTTTAAACTTTGATGATATACAAAATCAAAATGAATTTGATAAGGACGACCACGATGTTGTAAACTTTAACGAATACGTTGCAGCTAATTACGACCTTTGCAGTTTGTATGAAGAGGAAGGCCAAACTTATTATTGTACAGCTAGAGACGAACGCGACGACGAACAAAAAGTTTTGGAAGCTACAACTCTTTACACACACAGTTTAACTGAACATTATTATTTAGAAGACGAAGAACTTGTAACTTACGCTGCGTATTTTTCCAGTATTAATTTGTTAGACGATTTAATTTCTGAAGCTCAAGACTTTTACAGCGACAACGATCCGTCATGGAACAAAATAGTTTCAATGTTAGATGTTGAAGATTTGGAAGAAGCTTTTTGCAGTCAATACTTAAGCGTAACATGGAAAACAATTTGTGCTGATTCTTTGGATTCACAGTTAGAAAAAACAACTTTGATTAAAGATTTAATACAATTTACCAAATCAACTTATCATTATAGACAACTTTATGACGGTGAAGAGTTTGTTAAGGTAGAGATAGAAGAAGTTGAAGAAGATGATACTGTTTCATTACCAACTACAACTACAACTGGCGCATCATTAGACTCGGTTTGTTTACAAACAGTTCATGATAAGTATGGTACTTGGTTAACGCAATATGCAACACAGTACGGTATACCTGAATCAATGATAGCTGCTACAATAGCATGGGAATCTGAATGTGGTAAGTATGAAAATCTTCCAGGTTCGGGCGGTTGTGTAGGGTTAGGCCAGTTTTGTTCTGCGACTGCTTACGATTACGGCCTTTGCGACAAAAAAGATTGTAGCGGTGTTGATTATAGGACCGACGCAGAAAAATCTATTGAAGGCATTGCACATTATTTAGATAACTTAATGAACAAATACAATAAATATACATTAGCGGAAAGGTTCAGTTACGCTGCTTATAATGCAGGTTCAGGCGTAGTTTCTCCTGTAATAAGCCAAGCCAAATCTGCTTACAACACTGAAGATCCAACATGGGACGAGTTTGTTTCACAACTAGATGCAAGCGACATAACTTATTTTTCAGGGCAAGCTGCGATTGATAAAGTTGTAGAAATCCAAAAACATAACACTCAGATTTACGGTTACAGAAATTTATACGATGTAACGTATTAGAAAACTTTATATATTTAACAAAGCATTAAGGAATATATATTAACGAGGTGATTATTTCAAATGAACAAAAAAGGCGCTGAATTGTCATTAAACTTTTTGATTATAGCTGCATTAGCATTAATAGTATTAATTTTGGTTGTACTATTTTTTACAGGCGGTTTTGAAAAGATATTTACCAAGACAGGTGAAGTGACCCAATTAAGCACACAAGAACGATTAATTGCAGAACAAATTTGTAAAACTGCTTGCGAATATGGAAGCGAAGAAAGTTATAATAACCCAGAATTTTCTGAGGATTTCCGAGCTGCTAATATTAATGATTGCGAAGATCTGTTAGATAAATCTTTTGAAGATAATTGTGGCGAATGTTCTGGCGGTTTGACTTGCGTTTTGCAATCAGATAAAGACAGTTGTCTAGAGATAGATGATTGCGAATGGGCATCAGGTTAAATTTTTTCTTTTTTTGGTTTTTGCCTTTGGCTGAGGCTATTTGATATTCTGTTAGGTTTATAGACTTCTTTGTTTATTATTTAGTTTTATAATCTAAATATAAAATCACTAAAATAACAATTAAAACAAATATTAGAAGATTATAGCAAGATTAATAAATAATTTACAATTATTAGATAATATGATTCAGAAACAGTAGAATTTATGTTGGACATTGTTGGCGATTCAACTGATGTGTTGGCGGAAGGTGTTGATGACATGTTTTTGACTTGGAAGTTAAACGCAGCTAATGGCGAGTTTAATAGTTTAGGTTCTACCCAAGGAACAGCAGAAGAAAATGAGTTTACATGGGGTCCAACTTTGTTAAGATTAGGAACAAAAGACGAAGATCATCGTTCTAATTATGGAATTATAATTAAAAATCCAAATACGAATTCTTTGAATGATAAAGTTGAACTGGAAATACCTATTGATCAAGTTAAAGCAGAAGTTATTATTTGGGGTCAGCAATAAAATCTTTATAGCCGAAGGCAAAACCCAATAAAAAACATAAAATTCTTACGAAAATCAATAAATTATGTATTCACCCAAAGACAAACCTCCGTTACCTTTATAAAATTCTAAAACAAACTATATGTACTATGTTTAATAAAAAAGGTGATTTAACAATAAGGACAATTGTTCTTATGATTATAGGCTTAATGGTCTTA